>JAISYF010000008.1 GCA_031270065.1 Prevotellaceae bacterium
GTCGTCGGCAACAGCCTTTTATTAATTAAGAATTGAGAATTGAGAATTGAGAATTTGCAGTCGATGAAACCGCTTTTATTCCTAATATACAGGTTTTTATATTTCTATTTTAAATTTACTACATAAAATTTGAATAGTGAAAAGCAACAATAAAAATTGATGTAAAATATCCGGCTGAAAAGAACGCTGTCATACATATTTTCGCCTTATGTTGCGATTTTCCCCTTCGAGTTTGGCATATCTGCTGTTACAGACAGGCATTAACTCATGTTTGTGTGCTTATACCCAATTTAGCAAGTAACATTGGTCACTTTGCACACGTCTAAACCTGATGTTTTCATGTTTGATAGTTTTGATATTATTCTTCAAATATACGAAAAATCAGGTTTAGATGTTTTTTTTGATAGTCCGATTATGCTTGATAATCCCGAAAATTTTTATAAGTTTGTGTATAATTGAAAATTTTATGTTACCTTTGCAGAAAAATATTTAGTTGATAGTCGGCAGGCAATACTCTGCGGCTAACAACTAAATGACTGTTGACTAATTTTATGACCAAACAAGAATTATTAGATGCGCGTTATATGAGAATGGCACGTATTTGGGCGGAAAATTCATACTGTAAACGCCGTCAAGTTGGGGCGTTGCTGGTTAAAAATCAAATGATTATCTCTGACGGCTACAATGGCACTCCGTCTGGTTTTGAAAATTGTTGCGAAGACGAAAACAACAATTCACACCCCTACGTTCTACACGCAGAGGCAAATGCGATTACCAAAATAGCCCGTTCAAACAACAGCAGCGGCGGCGCAACGCTCTACGTTACCGCTTCGCCCTGTATGGAATGCGCCAAACTAATTATTCAAGCGGGAATTAAGCGCGTGGTGTATGGCGAAAACTACCGTATTATTGACGGACTCGAACTGCTAAAAAAAGCGGGAATAGAAACGGAACTTGTGGAAATTTAAAAGTTAAAAGTTAAAAAATTCAATATTTTAATAACCGCATACGAGCAACGGTGCAGTTTGCGGACAAAAAATAAATCTTTATGAAAAAAATAACGTTACCTTTAATCATTGCAATTTCGATTATTATCGGAATTTTGCTTGGAAATTTTTATGCAACAAGGCAAAATAACTCCTTTACGTATTCGATTTGTCAGTCGGCAAACGGCAATAAAATTTCCGAAGTGCTGAATATTGTCAATAACCTGTATGTTGATTCTATTTCGATGGACAGCCTTGTGGAAACGGCTCTGCCTCTGATTATCACGCAACTTGACCCGCACAGCAGTTACATTCCTGCATCGGAACTCACCGCTGTAAATGAGGAACTTAGCGGAAGCTTCGGCGGTATTGGCGTGCAATTTAATCTGCAAAACGACACAATATATATAATAAATGTGATTGCAGGCGGACCTTCGGCAAAAGCGGGCATACTTGCAGGCGACAAAATTGTTTCGGTTAATGACAGCGTTTTTGTTGGCAAAAAAATAAATAATGAGTTGGTAATGAGAACTTTGAAGGGCAACAAAGGCTCGTCTGTAAAAATTGGAATTATCAGGCAAAATAATCCGAAACAGATTTTTTTCAACATAACCCGTGGCGATATTCCTGTAAAAAGCGTTGATATTGCCTATATGATTACGCCGAAAATAGGTTATATTTCGGTAAATAAATTCGGAGGAACAACAGCACATGAGTTTCAAAACTCCGTTGCAAAATTGCTGCACAACGGCGCAAAGTCAATGATAATTGACCTTCGCGGCAATGCTGGCGGCTATCTTGATGCAGCGCAATATATGCTAAATCAGTTTCTCAAACGCGGCGAACTTATCGTTTATATGCAGGGCGAACATCAGCCGCGCCGCGATTTGACGGCAGATGGCTCTGGCTCGTGCCAAAATATCGGGCTTGCGGTACTGATTGACGAGTTTTCGGGGTCGGCATCGGAAATTTTTGCGGGCGCAATTCAGGACAACGACAGAGGAACGATTATCGGCAGGCGCAGTTTCGGCAAAGGGCTTGTGCAGCAGCAAGTCGATTTGTACGACAAATCAGCGTTGAGGCTTACGGTGGCGCGCTACTACACGCCTTCGGGCAGGTGCATTCAAAAGCCTTACAAGCGCGGCGACAGCGAAAATTATCAACTTGACTTGCTAATCCGTTATAAACACGGCGAATTTTATTCACAGGACAGCATTCAGCAAAATACTTCTGAGGCGTTTAAAACCCGCTCAGGCAGAACGGTTTATAGTGGAGGCGGAATTATGCCAGATATTTTTGTGCCGCAAGATACGGCTGCACTCACGCGGTTTGCCTCTGAAATAATTAATCGCGGTTTGACTTATAAATTTGCATTGCAATATACTGATAATCACCGAGTTGAGTTGCAGCAAATAAAAGATTGGAAAACTATGCAAAAAAAACTTGAAAACGAAAATCTTGTAGAAAAAATAGTTGATTTTGCCCGCAAAAACGACATTTCCTCTAAAAACGATATGAACGCCAAAGCAGCGAAATACATTGAAAATCAAACTTTTGCCTATATTATTAGAAATATTTTAGACGATGACGGATTTTTTCCATACTACAATCAAAACGATAATTGCGTGAAAAAGGCGATTGAGGAATTGCAGAAATAAAGACAGGGACAGATTTGCAACCTGTGCCTTATTTGTGTAAATTTGTAAAATAAATGTTATATGTGTGCTAAAAGATGTTCCAGCAAGACTTTCAACCCAATTAAAATTAAGATTGCGCCTCCGATTGTGCCGACTTTGAGGCGGAAACGGCAGCCGAATTTTACCCCGATAAACATTCCCGCAGCCGCAAAAAGTAAACTTACCGCGCCAATAATGATTGTTGCAGCGCAAATCAAACCTTGATATTCTACAAAAATCAGCCCTGTGATAAATGCGTCAATGCTTGTCGCCAATCCGAGTGAAAAGAGTAAAATCCATTCATTTTTTTCGTGGTTACTAAGCGAAACCGAAAGAACATCTTTTTCTAAACTACATTCTTTTTTCTGAAAATCGTCAAGAATCATTTTTATTCCAATTCCAATGAGCAAAAGAAATGCAATCCAATGGTCGAAATTTTCTATCAACGATTTTAGCGAAGGAATATTTGTAAATCGGGTAAAAACCACGCAGCCAAGAAAAAACATTCCGCCTTGAAAAATGCCGAAAACTACCGACATTTTCAGCGCATAAAGTTTGTCGAACGCATTTTTGTGAATGCCCCGCGTAATTGCCACCGCAAAAGAGTCCATCGCCAATCCGACAGCGATAAGAATAATTGAGATAATGTCCATATTAGTTATAAGTCGTAAGTTGATTAGAAACTTTTAGTTTTTAACTTTTCAGTTATCTTCCTCGCGCAGGCTCGGCAAAAAGATTTACTACGCCTGAAAATTTTTCTACTTTATATTTACCTGTTTTCGGGTCTTTTTTTACAGGCGTAACTTCGATAAAATAGTAGTACGCCCCAGTCGCCGACATTTTTCCATT
>JAISYF010000009.1 GCA_031270065.1 Prevotellaceae bacterium
CAGTCGGCAAGCGTTTCCATTTTGTTGCCGCCCTCTTTTTTCATAAAATCATTGACGTATGAAGTGCCGGATTTGCCGAAACATTCAACATTCCGAGCGTCCCAACTCCATTTTGCAGCAAAAAAAGAAATTAATAAAATACAGTAAATTATAATATATTTTTTAGTCTTTGCGGACTTTGTCCGCAAAGACTTCTCTGTAATTACAGAGAAATTTTTAAAATATTGTATTAAATGCCAGATAAGAATTATTCCATAATAAAGTAGCACCGCCAAAATTAGCGAAACGCCCATTGTTCTTACAAAATAAATGTATGCTAAACTTGCTGATAATAATATGATTGCGATAATATCCCGCCATATTGTCCGGGTGAAAAATTTTTCGCCCTTACCAAAGGGAAACGCCTTTTTAATGTCCCATTTTAGCACAATAAAAATAATTAATGCAGAAAGGAAAATGTATAGACTTTCGCTCATCATTATGGTTGAAAAACGCAAAAGTTGCGCGTGCAAGGTGCAAAGAACCGTTGCAGTAAAGGCAATTATATTGTTTTTCGATAAATGCGCAAAAATGAAAAACAGCAAAATCAGCGAAAAATAGAGCAAAAAACCGTTTGCCACTTTTATCGCGTGAATGGAATTTACCCCCATTTTCATTAAAACGGAAATAAACGCGGGGTATCCCGGCGGAAAATGTCCATGCGGCGTTTCGTCATAGCCGATAATATTTGTAAAGCCTTTGCCATCCGCCAGTGCTTTTCCGAGCGAATAATAGTAAATATTATCGCCGTTCATATCAAATTTTTCGTCAAAAATTCTGTTGTAACTGGCGAAAAATACAATTGAAATTACAACTAAATAAATCGGCACAAGAATTTTTGTGTATTGTAAGGGCAAAACTTTTTTCGCCACGGCTGTTTTTTGAGTTTGCTGCTTCATTATTTTCTGATTTTATGAAAAAATATTTTTTACCTTGTTTTTTTGTTGTGTATTTAAGGGAACTTCTAAAATTTGATTTTTTCATTATGATTTTCTAACAGAGCCGAAGTCCTATAAAACTCTGTCAAAAAATCGCCGCAAAGTTACAACAAATTTTTGTTATAAATACATTTTGTTATAAAATTTTTCTATCTGTCTATCAGCATTTTAAGTTAAAACATTTAACTTTGATTAACATTTGATTGGCAATTTGGGCTACTTTTTTTCTTTTAAAAATTTTCTGAAAAATTCTTTTTTGTTACATTTTCTAAATAAACTACAATTCCTGCGCCGAAGGTGTATTGTAAAATACTGAAATTCAGATTGTTAGCACTCCATTTTTGGAAATTCTGCATTGCTTGCAGGCGGAGGGTGATTTTACGAAATTCTAAATCAATATTTGCGCGGTTTTTTATGCCGAAACGATTGTGAAACGATGAAAAATGAAAGGAATTTTGCCAGTTTCCGAGTGAATATTCGTAATACAGTGCGCCCATTTCAGGCACAAACATTGCACCAACCACAGGGATTTGAAAATTATCACCAAAAACCAAGTGCATTTTCTTGAATTTCAACCGATATTCAGCCGAAAAATCGGCGTTCAGCAGCAAATTCACATCGGTGGAGGCGATATTATTCACGTTCCTGCCGTTGTATTTTCCCGCCGCAAAGAGCGACAAATAACCGCCGTAGTTAAACGTTAATCCCTTGCAAATCAAGTGATTATAACTCGTGCCAAAACCAAAATCGCCAGACAGGTACATTATTACAGCAGTCGCGGGGCGATTGATTGTGTAGCCGTAAGAAAAAGAGTTTTCATTTTTCCACCGAAAATTTTGCGCCTTTTTAAAAAACGCCGAATGCCGTGCTTCCCACATCACATTCCACCCCAAATAATCTAACTCTGAAAGGTAACTGTCGCGCAAATAAAAATTTCCGTAACCCGCTGTCCAAAAGTTTTTTACGCCGTTTTCCTGCGCACGCGAGCCCACAAAAAACAGCGAAAAAGTTATTATAAATAAAATTTTTCTGAACATAAAAACAATCAATTATTTGTAATATTTTATACTATTTTAATGACACAAATTTATTACATTAATGCCAATTTTTGCCTTTAATGTAACAAAATTTACTCATTATACTAAATGCTTAATCTATGTGTTTTAGCAATATTTTTTATAATTTTCTTTGGTATATCCAAATTTTTAGCCATTCTTGTCCAACCCGCAACGGCTTCAACAACTTCGCTTATAATGTCGCTTGCCTTTTTAATTCCCATATTTTCAGCCACTTGCAGCAAATCTTTCTGCGTAAAATTATCATATTTGCCGTTTGCCGACATTTGATGTCGTGCCGTAAAATCGCCTGCAGGATTATAAGCGTAAGTTATATCGTAAGCGGGCGCAAACCGCCAAACGCCATTTTTATCCATAAGAAACGAAAAATTTTTTGTATGGTCGTCTTGATTTCGTGCTGTGATATTAAAAACCATACGCCTATATGCTTGTTCGTTGGCAGAATACGGCAATTTTAAAGTACGGATTATCTGAAAAAGTTGCTCGTAAGAATAGGCATTCGGCAGGTTGAAATCAAAGTGCGCCAGCCCGCAAAGCGTTTGCAGATGCAGTTTTTCGCCGTTGTTGGTTCTGTCAAAACGGCGTGTCATAAAATGGTGTCGGTTATTTTCTGTCAAAAGTCGGCTTTCACTCATCTCAATTCCGCAGGCAGTTGCCATTTGATAATAAGCGTACTCAATTTGCCCAAAATGTTCAGGGTCGCCGAGTTCGCGGTTGGTAACGCCGTCAAGTTTAATAAGCCAATGCGTAAAACCTTGCGGCATAGAGAGTTGCCCTGAACAAATTTCGCCTGTTTGCTCATTATATGCTATTACAGCTTTTGCCCGCGCACCGCCCGCAGAAGTGCCAACTTTGATAATTTCGTGAATGTCGGTATCATTTTTAAGACCTGAATGTAATTTTTCTTTTTCCGACAACGCTTTTCGAGCCACATCTACAAGCGATTCAAGTTCGATTTTTGTAGAAACACTGGGAAAAATACGTTCTGCAGGCTCAAATTCCAGCGCGCCCATTCCGCGTTTGCCAATATAGAGTAGCCGCTCAACAGGATTGTAACTGTCAGCATCACGCCCTTGCTCTGCTAACCATTTGTTTATCAGCGTATTGCCAAACTTATCAGGCAACGAATCCGCCAACATTCCGGGCAAACCGTTGTAGGTTTTGCGGTTAAGTTCGGGGAAAGAATATATACTGCCCGCTTTTAGAGGTATTTTAATTGGAGAAAGGTCTAATCCGCTGGAAATGAACTTTTTATCGTATTCAAAATAAGCAAATCCCTTTTGCTCGTTCCACGAAACCACTCCTGCTAACAAATCCCATATTTTTAAGTTGGCGAATAAAATCATTGAAATTTTATATTGATTTAATGTAACTTTTTTTTATCATTATGTACTAAAAACGCCATTAATGTAATCTTTTTTTATCATTATTTTGATGCTCTGTTTCGATATTTTCCGCGCAATTTTGCAACTTGAATTGGACTAATCTCAACTTCTGTTTCAAAAATATTGAGCATTTCCAATTTTTCCAAAGCGCGTAAAATTTGCACGAGTGATTTCATAGAACATTTTCCGTTCTTTTCAATGTCGCTAACCGCCTTTCTCGATAACCCCGCCATTATGCCGAGTTGCGCCTGCGTAATATTTCGGTTTAGCCGCATTTGCTTTATTTGTGCGCCAAGATATTTTAAAATAGCAATATCGCTCATTGAATATGTAATCATAATGTAACTTTTTTATATCATTAATAGCCATTTTTATATTTAACGCTACAAAATTATAACATTATTTTGAATTATGCAAATGAAAATGAAAATTTTTTCAATAATTATTTTTCAATTTCCAAATATTCTTTTATTTTCATCAGATACCATTTTGAATACGGCTTATTTACAAAATTACTGCTTTTTATTCAAACAACCAACAGTATTGAATAAAATTAATATTACGGCTACAATTACTCCCCAAATAAACCAAATTAATATGTCTGCATAATGGTAAAAAGAAAGATATAAACTGAAAAATGATATATTCTCCAAAGGTTTAAATTCATCTTTATAATTATTAAGTAATTGTTTACCCTTAATAGTATCTATTAAATTGTTTTGAACAGCAAATTTATATTCTTTTTGTGCAGCATATTTTTTAAATGGTTGTTTTGAATATCTAAATTGTTCTTCTGGCTTGTAAAAAACAAATCCTGTAAATATATTAGAATAAGTATATGGATAAGATTTAAAAAAATATGGAAATTTATCAAAAAAATCTTGACCAAAAGGAGAATTTTCAAAACTAAACCCGACAGGTTTATAATCAGTTTTTTGTAGTGCAGTATTCCATATTCCATCACTTACAGGTTTAAACATCATAATATTGTAAGCACTACCATAAAGCATAATATTTACCGTTTGCGTTGGATGTGAATTATAAATGTATTGCGCCTCATTATCGGAATAATTACCATAAAGTTCCTTGTTTTTTACAATAAAAGCGTGGCGAAAATTAGTAACAACAAGACATTTTTTTCTTTCTTTATTATACCAGTCAATAACAACTTGCGCCATCAAACTATCTCTTTTTACATCATAAGGATTTCCATAATCAAAGTTTATTGAATCATTATAAGCAAAATACAAATATTTCCATCCTAATACATCTGTAAAATGTTCTTTTATTTTTAAACTATCAGGCAAAGAAGAGTTTAACTTATAAAGTTTTTTCATAAAATAGTAAAAATTACCTGAATGATAATTCATTAATGTTGCTGTTGCTTTTTGTAGTTCTATTTCTGAATTAAAATTTGTTTGCATAAAAGTATCTACTTTTGCATGGTCTCTTACACAGCCGTATTCCGTAAAAATATTGCCTGCTTTTTCATAAAAACGTTTATCGCTGACAACATCGTAAATAAAATCCCATTGTGTGTCTTCTGGGTGAAGATTTTCACATAACACAACAATATCATAGGTGTCAAAAAGGTTTAAAAGATAATCTTTTGGATTTTGCCCTTTCTCTTTTAAAAATTTATAGTATGATTGCACTTTTCTATTATCTGGATACTCAATTCTTTTAAAGGGAAATTTAAACCCTAAAATTTTATCTACTCCTCTGTTTCCTACATTATTATATATTTGTAAAATAAAAAACAAAAGGACAATAGAGAATAAAAACGCAGGAAATACAAATAAATTTTTCTTATATACATAACTTTTGTGTGTGTTGCATAAAACGTCCCACCAAGTTTTATTTTTAGCAGAAACATAAAATAACAAAAATATTACATTACAAAATATAATTATTATGCCATTAATATAAAGATTAGGAAATTTAAACAAGTAATATAGCAATGCCAAAGGCAACCAAAAACCTAAGCCAAATTTGCTCATTTCTCTTTTTAAAATACGAGCAAAAAATTTATTTTCTGTATTTAATCGTATGTTAAATATAAATTTGCCTATTGTTTGAGTGCAGATGCTATACAAAACGCAGTAATACAAAGATGTTATAATCCAAAATAGCAAAAATAAATCTATAAATATAAATTGCCTCAATATTCTATCTAATAGTATTGTTATAGAAAAAACAACAAACAAGTCAAATATAACAGATAAAAAAGAATAAAATATAGACGGCATACTTTCTTTTTTATAAAAGTATGCCAATTTTATACACGGAGTTTTCCATTTATTGAAAATTGTAAAAATAAGATAAAAAATTATCACAGCCAAGTAAATAGCCCACTCAAAATTCAGTGTTAAAAAAAACTAAAAAAATACGACAAGCAAAATCCTATTGCAAAAACCAATAAAATATCAAAAAAAACAGCAAATAATATTTTAATAACTTTTTTCATAAAAATTCAATTTATTCTTTAGGAACATAATAAGGTCGTATAACAGGAAATGATTTTGGGCAGTTGGGAGCAGGGTAATCATAATTTTCTACCCCATACGCTTGAATTTATCAAAAGAGAATAAAACATTTTCTTCCGTTTCTTCTAATTCATAATACAAAATTAATTAAAATGTTAAACATAAAAAAATATTTTTGCAAATTTTTTTAGAAAAAGAATTACACTGCAAAGGTAATGCCTAACTTTTTACATTGTATTGCGATTTTGTGCAAATAAAGGATTTTTCACGCAAGAATTGATTTGAGTAGGATTTGCCGTAAAACTTTGCAATCATACGGAGGCAAGTTGCGCCGCAATCCATAGCGTCAAGTTGGGAAAAGTGGGGGAAAAGCATTTTACAAATCTCTTATAAAATCATTCCATTGTTTTTGCGTAACGCCATTTTTTAGCATAAATTGTTGAAAATCAGGAAAAGTACAACTGTTTTTTATTTTTACTTGTTTATAAAA
>JAISYF010000013.1 GCA_031270065.1 Prevotellaceae bacterium
ACCCCCTGCGTTCTAAAACCGATACTCTCCGCCGCGTCTGCAATGCCGAGCATCGACACACCCTCGCGGGTGATAAAGGATTTTTCACGCAAGAATTGGTTTGAGTAGGATTTGCCGTAAAATTTTGCAATCATACGGAGGCAGGTCGCGCCGCAGTCCATTTGGTCAAGTTGGGTATAGTTAGGAAAAAGCAATTTCATTAAAAATCATTATTCAAAATTTTAGTTATGTATTCAACCCATTCATATTCAGGTATTTCCTTGTCTAAATAGAAATCTGGTTGAATACCAATATTGTCAATCGGAAAATTTTCTAAATCAACATCTTTTGATGTTGCATAGTACAAAACAAATTCATCGCAAGGCGAAACCACAGAATTTACATTCGCAAAATCAAGCGAGCCAGCAGTAACAGTTCCAAAAATTTTCACTTTTTTACTCTGTTTTGCCACTAATAAAAATGCTTCGACTGAACTTGCACAATATTTATTTACAATAATTGCTACATTTTGTGGATATTTATAAATTTTATCTAAAGAATTTACTAAATAATCATTCCCATTTTTAACAAAATTTTCTAAATTATTGTTTAGTATTGCAAAAAAGTTGTCGCCACTGAATTTTTTATAATATTGATTGTTTAGTTCGGTTGATTTATAATAACAGTTCTTTGTTCTGTAAGGATTGGTGTAAATAAACGGCATTAGTCCCCACCAGCAGCCGTCAGAACCTCCGCTGTTGTAGCGCAAATCAATCATCATATTTTTTGTTTTGGTAATTGTTTTTTGATTTGTAAATATCACACTGTCAATCATTTGTATTAAATCAAAATCAAACGATGGAATTCTCAAATAACAGGTTTTTGTGTTTAATTTTTCAAAATACGGCTTTGAATTTAAAAAATTTGCATAATTTTCATTCAGCAACGGATAAAGTCGAACCAATGCAGGTTTTTTATCGAACAGCACAAGATTTTCGTTTGCGAACTCCACTTTAAAGTACTTGCTGATAAGATTTTCATAAATAATTGTTGCGTATGAACTGTCGTTGGTCATAACAATTTTCATTATCGGTTTGTGCGGAAATTCAGCATCAAAACCGATAAAATAATCGGCAATTTTTTTTATATAAAAATTTCCACCAGATTTCCAAAATCCTTCTAAATCAATTTCTTTTTTTGTATCTAAATATTTTTTAAATTCCAGAGTATCAATGGTTAATAATTTCCATTCAGGCATATTTTCAGATGCTATCGAATCTTTTTTTAACGAATAAATTCCTAAATGTTCTTTGCGAAAAAACCGTAGCCATTCTTGCATAAAAGTTATACATTCATTAAAATTTTTTGCTGTTTTTATTTTTTCTGCAAATAATTTATTATGTTTTTTGTATTCAGCACTTCCTTTTTTATCTATAACAAATTGAAAACCAGCATCATTTTTTTCAAAAGTATTTTTTAACCAAATAAAATTACTGTCACAGTTGCAATTTTGAGACGAAACCAAATTCGGCAAACACACAATTATTAACCAAAGTATATTTCTGATTTTTTTCATATTGATAAATTCTTTTCTTTTAAAGAAGATTCGTACAAGTTGACAATCATATCTTTTATTGGTTGTTCTGTGTTCCTCAACAAACATATACTTTGTAAATTTTCATATGCTGTTTCAATCATTTTTTGAGGACAAGGACCAGAACAAATTGGCAAATATATACATTTTAAACACATTTCATTATCAAATGCAGGTGTAGCATAAACTTTACAGATTTTCTTATTATTCCACTTTATTGCGCCGTTATTCAACATTTCACCAACTATATACTCATCATCATAACCTCGTGCAGTACATTTGTATATTTTTCCGTCATAATTAATTTCCAGATGATTAATTCGGCTCACATAACAAGTATGATATTCGCCAACTGTTAAACCTCCATTGTTTGATGCATATTTATATCCTAATTCTTTGGCTTTTTCAATAAATTTCAATAAATCTGCATTGATTGTGTGTTTCTTTGAAAAAGTTTGCCATACTCTTTGTAAATTTATATGAATTTTATCCCTGTTTTCCTGTTTTACATCAGTTAATATTTCGTCAATACCTTTTAATTTAAGCGTTTTTTCGTCATAGTTTATTCTCATAATTATATCTATTTTATCTATTTTTTCACAAAGCAAATTAATGTTTTTTAATATTATGTCATACGAAGGTTGTCCATTATGATTTCTAATTTTATTGTGCCTATCTCTACCTCCATCAAGCGTAATCTGAAAGCCTTTCATATTTATATCATTAAAAGAATCAATCATTTGTTCGTCGATTAAATACGCATTTGTTGTAATCGAAGAATAATATCTAACATCATTTTCCAAACATACTTTTTGTGCAAATTTAGCCAATGGTAAAATCACTTCATAATAATACATCAAAGGTTCTCCGCCAAACCAACTCAAGTTTAATGAAGTAATTTCTTTGTTTTTAATTTTCAGCATCAAATGATTTTTGACCCTTTCTATTGTGTCTGCATTCATAAAACCAATAGGATGTTTTTCGTAACAATACCAGCAATTAAATGTACATTCCAAAGTTGGATTTATTACTAAACGATAATCTTTGTTTAAAAATACTGCTTCTCTATTTTTGTATTTCAGATATGTTATTTCATCAAAATCTTCGTCAACAATATATCCTAATTCTTTTAATCTTAAGAAGTCTTCTGGATAATTTTCTTTAAATTGTGATAAATCTGATAATAAGGGGAACAACAATTCGTATTCGTCTAAGCTCATACAAAAACCCGCTCCAGTTATACCATTAAATAACAGTTTTTTGTTATTATAATCTATTAGATAATTATAATTGCTTGTTTTATATTTTGTCATATTATTAAAATTAGTTAAAAAAAACAAAAAAGTGGGCAACCCAATTTTTCTGATTGCCCATTTTTTAATTACATCAGAATGTGAGCAACTTGATTGTCAAGTGTCATAATGCTTGTTGTTAAAAAATCAAATTTGTCCTCCAATACGCTACCGCACTTTGATATTTTTGTGTCACACACTGTTTGTTTGCAGTCTTTGCATTTTGTTCCAGAACCGCAATAAGTATCTGCACCACCATAAATTTGCGCCATTGCAATAGTACCCAAGGTACTCTTAGAAAATAAACTACTATTTTTCATCTGTTTAATTTTAGTAGGTTAATTACTTTAACAAATTTGTGGCAGAATCATTAATTTCAACAATAGGCAATGTCAAAAGATGTGCCGTGTCAATAGTCAATCCACTACATTTGTAGACTTTTGTGCCGCATACTGTATCTGAACAATTATTACACTTTGCCCCAGAACAATAAGTTTTAGTATCGGCACCACCGACTAATTCTGCCATTGCCAATGAATCCAATGTTTTTGCAGAAAACAAACTGATTGATTTATTCGCTTTTTTCATTTTACAAAATTAATTAAAATGTTAAACATAAAAAAATATTTTTGCAATTTTTTTTAGAAAAAGAATTACACTGCAAAGGTAATGCCTAACTTTTTACATTGTATTGCGATTTTGTGCAAATAAAAGATTTTTCGCGCAAGAATTGATTTGAGTAGGATTTGCCGTAAAACTTTGCAATCATACGGAGGCAGGTCGCACCGCAATCCATAGCATCAAGTTGGGGAGAATTAGGGAAAGGCATTTTACAAATCTCTTATAAAATCATTCCATTGTTTTTGCGTAACGCCATTTTTTAGCATAAATTGTTGAAAATCAGGAAAAGTACAACTGTTTTTTATTTTTACTTGTTTATAAAA
>JAISYF010000022.1 GCA_031270065.1 Prevotellaceae bacterium
AGCCATAAAAATGCTACAAGACAACATCCCTTTTGAAACAATTTCCAAATTTACAGGTTTAACCATAAAAGAAATTGAAAATTTAAAATAATTTTCCTTTTATTGCTGTCCGCTAAACATTTTTTTGAGTAAAAAAATGTTTAGCGGACGGTAATCTAAAAAAATAAAAGAGCGGACACAATTTGTGTTTGCTCTTTGTTCTTTTAGTGAAACGGTCTTTGCTTTACCTCAGCAAAAACTGAAATCTATCAGTATTTTTCAGTGCGATGCCTGTGCCGCGTGCAACGGCTCTCAATGGGTCGTCTGCAACGTGGAACGGGATTTGAATTTTGTTGTAAAACCTTGTAGCCAAACCTCTGAGCAACGCGCCGCCGCCAGCAAGATAGATGCCGTTTCTAACCAAATCGGCGTAGATTTCTGGTGGAGTTGCCTCTAACGCAGAAATAATTGCTCCCTCAATGCGCGAGATTGATTTATCAAGGCAATGCGCAATTTCAGCATAAGTAATAGGCATTTCCATTGGCAAAGCAGATGCTCGGTTTGGTCCATGAACCATATAACCGTCTGGTTCCTCGTTTTTCGGCAGCGAAATCATTGCCGAACCGATGTGCATTTTGATTTGTTCCGCCGTTTTTTCGCCGATTTTCATATTATATTGCCTGCCCATATATTCGATAATATCTTGCGTAAAACCATCGCCTGCAATTTTCAATGAACGGTCAGCCACAAGTCCGCCGAGCGAAATTACGGCGATTTCGGTGGTGCCGCCGCCAATATCTACAACCATTTGTCCTTCTGGTGCCTCAATATCAAGCCCGATGCCGAGCGCAGCAGCCATAGGCTCGTAAATCAGGAAAATATCCCTGCCGCCCGCTTGCTCTGCATTGTCGCGAACGGCACGTATTTCCACTTCGGTACTGCCCGAAGGAATGCCTATAACCATTTTTAAAGACGGTCTAAACCATCTTTTCTGATTTGGTATCATTTTTATCATTCCGCTAATCATAAGTTCGGCGGCGTTGAAATCTGCAATTACGCCATCTTTCAATGGGCGGATTGTGCGGATTCTGTCGTGTGTGCGCTCGTGCATTTTTTGCGCCTCTTTGCCTATCGCAATCAGTTTGTCGGTGCGCGTGTCAATAGCAACAATAGAAGGCTCATCAACAACAATTTTTCCGTTGCAGATAATAAGCGTATTGGCAGTTCCTAAATCGATTGCTACTTCTTGTGTTAAAGAAAATAACTTCATTTATTTATATTTTTTCTTTGAAAATTTTACATAAAAAACGACTGCAAAGATACAATTTTTTTTTCAATAATTTTTTATAATCAAAATATATTAATTTAATTCAAAAAAATAGCCTTTTTTGAGTATTGTGAAAAATATTGCGCAGAAGTAATTTTGCAAAAAAATAATTAGATACTTAACACAAAATTTATTTTAGTATGAGAAAATTTTTCTTTTCTACTGCAATTTTCGCAGTTTTATTTACGCTTTCGTCTTGCAACCCTGTTGTTATTGAAGGTGAAAACGAACTCTATTTGTCGGAAGTAGTGCCGAATTATATTGATAATACGGTAATTCCGATTTATAAGTCGTTGGCAGACGAAACTGTCGACTTGTATGCGGCATTGGTTGCGCTCAAAGCAAGCAAAACCGATGCGAATGTTCAACTTGCTGCTAATGAGTGGGTTGAATCACGCAAATATTGGGAACAGAGTGAGGCGTTCCTCTACGGCGCGGCTGCTGATTTCGGCATTGACCCGCATATCGACACCTGGCCTCTTGACAAAACTTCACTTGACGCAGAACTCAACAACGCCACTCATGTCGAAGCAATGGCGGGCGATGATGGTGCGGCGTGGGCAGGCGAAAAACTCGGTCCAGCTTTGCTCGGTTTTCACGGAATAGAATATATTTTGTTTGAAGACGGACAGCCAAAATCTGCAAGCGCGATTACCGACAACGAACTTATTTACGCCATTGCTGTGGCGGGAGATTTGCGAAATCAGTGCATTCGCCTTAATGCTGCGTGGGCAGGCTACGACAATGTTTCCGAAGAAAAACAGGAAATTATTGACGAATTTGAACTCGTTATAACCATCGGCAACAGGCAAAATTACGGCGCAAATATGAAAAACGCAGGCAAAGCAGGTAGTACATACAAATCGTTTACAGACGCGGCGGAGGACATTATTCAAGGTTGCATCGACATTGCTGACGAGGTGGCGAAAATGAAAATCGGCAGACCATATGACGGCACTGACATTAACTATATCGAAAGTCCCTACTCGCATAATTCTACAAAGGATTTTGCAGACAATATTGAGAGCATTCGTTTTGCATACTTGGGCGGTGTTACTACCCGCAATAAATCGTTGCATACATTTTTTGCAGAAAAAAATAGCGATTTAGACAGCAAAATTTTATCTGCCATCGACAATGCTATTGCCAAAATCAACGCGATACAGGACTTTGAAAGCGACCCCGCATCAGAAGCGTCAGGCACAGCTATAGACGCGGTTGATGCACTTACCACGCTTTTTGAAACCGCAAGAGTAGAGTTGAGAAAAACTGTGGAGTAACCAATAAACTAAAAAAACGCAATATATTTTTATAATGTATTGCGTTTTTTTTATAATTTTTGCGGATTTTAAATCTTTTTTACGCCTTTACACCGTCAAAGTTTTTAATTCAAAAAAAAAAATTAAAAGAGAGTGCTTTTTTTACGACAATATTTGCTCCCATTCATTTGACAGGCATAAAAAATCTTTCGGCAGAGAATAATCTCGTAATCTACCCCAATCCTGTAAAAGACAAGTTGATTATAAACTTTCCCAAAGTTTTGAACCTTTGAAAAAGATAACGAAACAATCGAAATTTTCGATGTTTCAGGGCGCAGGTAGGGGCGAAAAATTTTTCACCCCTGCAAAACGGCAACCTGACAATCAATGTTTCGCATTTGCCTCAGTGTGTTTATTCTGTGAAAACAGGCAATGCAGCAGGGAAGTTTGTGAAGGAATAAAATTTGTATGGGCGGGTTTCAAACCTGTCCATACTTTTTTTACCAACAAATAATTACTTTTTATAATCCTTTTTACCTGCTTTTTGTTATTTCAAATAAAAGACAAAAATAGTACTTTTGCAATCTATTTTTTTAATTTTGGAAATAATGAATAAATATTCGATTTTATTTTTGACCGCAGCAGGAATATTTTCCTGCAACCCCGAGCCAAAACCCTCAATAGTAGAACTTTCGGAAGAATACTATTCTGGCGGTGTTCTCGGCACAACTTTTAACGAAACCGCCGCCGCCTACGAGCAACCGACAGTCGCAGTAGAAGACAATGCAGCAATGTCGCTTGCGTTCAAGTACGGCGAGGCGTTGTTTGAAAAGGAATTTACCACAAATCCTGACGGCGTTCGCTGTGGTTTGGGACCTGTGTCGGTGCGCTCATCTTGCATCGCTTGCCACCCGAATTATGGACATGGCAAACGCACAACTTCCTATAACTCAAAGGAATATGGCAACGGTTATCTGCTTGTTGTTACTAACGCTGACGATAGTTATGTGTCCGCGCTTACAGGAATGCCGCAGACGCAGGCGGTTTATCCGTTCTTGCCGCCGATTGACGAGGCGCAGATTTCTATAAATTGGCTTGAATATCAAGACGAATGGGGAAATAAATTCCCTGACGGCGAGCAATATTCGCTTATTTACCCCGAAGTTACTATTCCGCGTGCGGCGTTTAATGTACCGATGCCCGATTTTTATAAAGTTCGCCTTGAAGCGACAATCGGCATCTACGGAACGGGATTGATTGATGCAATTCCTGACGATTCGCTGATTGCGCAGTATAATTACGAAAAAAATTTGGGTTATTTTGAGTTAAATAATGAGAAATATAACCCTGCAAATTTTATTTTGGAAAATGACGGCACACGCCATCCGGGACGTTATACTTATGGTTTAACTCGCGGAACTTTGCAAAATGGACCTGGAGCAAACGCCATTTGGAACATTACCAACGTAACCCGTTCCAATCGCCGTTACCATTACATTACAGAGGCGTATGCCGTTGCAATGTCGCAAAATGCTGATATTCAGCAGAAACTTGGAAAAAGCGAACAGGAAATTTATGCTTATTTAAAGTCGCAAAATCTTGAATCCGAAATGACAGACAAAGATTATCAGGATTTTATGGTTTGGCACAGAGGTTTGGCTGTTCCTGCCGCGCGAAACCTTGATAATAAGGACGTTAAGCGCGGGCGCGAAATATTTTACTCAATCGGCTGTACCACTTGCCACCGCCCAAAATGGACAACAGGCGCGGACAACTATACAGGCGACACGCTCGTAGCGGGCAAATTGCCGCGTTACCCCTACCAAAAAATTTACCCTTACACCGACCTTTTGCAACATCGCTTGCGTATGCAAAACGACATTCGCACAGGTTGGTGTCGCACCACGCCGCTTTGGGGACGCGGTTTGTCACAGAAAGTTACAGGCGCAAGCGACCGCCTGCACGATATGCGTGCGCGCAACGTTATTGAGGCGATAATGTGGCACGGCTCACAAGAGAGCGATGCCCGCCGTTCTGTTGAAAAATTCAGAAATTTGTCGAAAGAAGACAGAGAGGCGTTAGTGAAGTTTTTGGAAAGTATTTAGAAACGAAAGAGCGAAAACAATAAGGCAAAAAACACTCTCAAAGTTCCGATAGAAAAGTTATTTGCATAATTGACTGAAATTCTCCCGATGCACGATTGCAATCGGGAGAATTTCAGGTAAATTAGGCAGCAAATACGATAATTATTATATTTAAAATTATTACTGTCCGCTAAACATTTTTTTACTCAAAAAAAATGTTTAGCGGACAGCAAAAATAAGCAATATTTGTCTAAAATTTAAACAAACTCTTAAATATAACCAATTTTTTACCCGATTTTCAGAATATACTCTTCAAAATCCTCATTTGGCACAAGCGCAAGAATGCGGTATTTTGAACGGTAATTGTAAATTGTGGTAATGGAATAACGCAAAAAGTTGGCGATTTTGCTGCTGTCGTTAATGCCAAGACGAATAAGGGCAAAAATCCGCAATTCCACCGAAAGCGTATGTTCTTTCGGCACAATCCTGTTTTCCTCAGGCAGCAGCGAATTGAATTTTTCCACAAAAGAGGGGAAAAGATAGAGAAATGCACTGTCGAAATCCTGATAAAATTCTTTCAACTCTACTTCTATAAGCGTCTGAGATTTAAGTAATTGTATAATTTCGTCAGTTTTTCCGTTGGCGAATTTTTTATTAATCATTTTACGGTAACTTTCCAATTTATCAATATATACCGAACATTGATTAAGAAACCTCCCTATATATTCCTCTTTAATGTGGTTGCTTTCAGCGAGTTGCAGGTTAAAATTTTTCAGGTTTTCGTTTGCTGCGAGCAGATTTTTCCGTACTTGCGCAAGTTTTCTTGTTCTATTCACAAGCCACGCCGCAATGCAAATAAGTCCGAGAGTAAGAATTGCGATAAACCATATTGCTGTTTGAAGGTTTTTTTGGTGGTTTTCCCTTTCAAGTTGGTATGCCTTATCAATAACAGGTAAAATTTTGGAAATCTGCACGTTGCGCAGTCGTGCGTTGTAGAAATTTGCGTCTTCGAGGCTTTTTTTAATGTAGCGGTTAGAGCGTTTTATTTCGTTTTGCGTAAGCAGAAGTTCGGCGAGTTGGCGCAGCGAAATATTTTCTTTGATAGACGATTTTACATCTGTAATTGCTGATTTTGTAAGAAATTCCATCTGTTTTTCGATGTCATTGCGCGAGGCGTAAAGTTCGGCGAAAAGCGAGCATATAATTGAGTATTCGCGGCTGTCAGGCGAGAGCGAAGTAAGGTATGGTTCAAGCGTTTTTTCAGCCAAAGGCAAATTGCCCTGTTCTATGCACTTTTTCCCGAAATTACTGTCATACAGGTAAGAATTTTTTTGCAAAAGAGAAAGAGCAGCGTCAAGATACGAATTTCTGATCGAGAGGTATTTTTGCGCCTCCTCCCCGATAGAATATTCGCTCCAATAGTAGTATGTTTCGGCGAGACGGTTGTAATAATCGGCTTTTCTAAAATCTGTAAGGTCTTTTGTATCAATACTTTGCAGCAGAGTTATTGCTTGTGAAAATTGCGCAAAAACAGCATACATACGCGCAAGTTGCATTTTACATTCTGCAATTTCTGCAAAATCATTTTCCTTTTCGCAGAATTGCAAATGAATTTTGGCATAATAAAAAGCCGAATCAAATACGTAAGTTTCGTACTCTTTGTAAAGTTCAAAATAAACCTTGCCAAAATTAACGTTTTTCTGGTTTAATTTTTCCTTTAAAACGGCAATCCGCAGCTCTTTTTGGCAGTCAAAATTTTCCATTTGCCCAATGGTTTTGTCAAGTTCATTAAGCAAAGAATCAATGACGTTTTTTCCAAAAATTGATTGAGAAAAAATTATGAGCAATAATAAAAGTTTGGTTTTCATATTTTAAAAAAAGGTTAAAAATTGGAAATTAGAAAAAAATTTAGATTTATCATTTTGTTGCTTTTTTATACTGCATTTTTTTGAGAATTGAAACAAAAATAGCAGTTAATTCTATCCTCTTTTAATAACGGTTTTACATTATACCAATTTTTTTCGTCAATAATTTCAAGCAAAAAAACAGATTCATCGACTTCCTTCAATACAATATTATTTTTGAAATAAATTCATTATCACTTCTTGCCCGCAACGATGCACGGTAATAGAAAATATTTTAGTTTTTATTTTAAAATCTTGATACATAATATTCTATTTTTTTATTTTCTAACTTTCTGTAAAAATAAACATCGCCTGTTCTTTTAAAAAGATTGGCAATTCAATATTTCTTAATTCCAACGAATGTAGCCAGCCTAAAATATCGGATTTTTTTAGTGAAAAAATTACCTCTTGCAGCATTTCGAGTTCTTTTTTGGTAAAATTTTCAGGGTTTTTATGCATCAAAATATCAAGTTCCTCGTCATCAAAATAGACGATTTTGTTGGTTGTGGTCAAAAGCCTGTTGCGCTCGCAAACTTCGTGCACCCCGCAACATTCGGCAGGTATTTCAATGATTTTTTCGTCAGTTTTTTTATTGAAAATCAATATTAAAATTGCCGAAAAAATTAAAAATATTGCTGTTAATAATAAAATAAGCATTTTTTTACAGAATTTACAAAATAATAAATTCATTTATTTTAAAAAATTATGTCAATAAAGTTAAACGCATTTCTAAAAATCAAAAATATTGCTATTAGTAATAAAAATAAGCATTTTTTACACAATTTATAAAATAATAAATTTGTTTATTTTGAAAATTATGTTAATTCTGTTAAATATATTTCTAAAATTTTAAAGTGTTTTTTTGCAAAATAGTATTCTTAATAACCCGATATTCACTGAGATAACGCTTTTTTTTGTCCTCATAAATATCGTCAATCGTAATCATAAGCCCTGTGTCGTGAATATGCCCAAAATCGTTGTCAATCACTGTGCCGAAAGTGCGCATTGAGTCGGACAATTCAATGTAGGCGCGGATTAACGGCGGAATATGCTCGTCGAGTTTGCGGACAAAAATATTAAGGATTTTAAAATTTTCTTTTAAATTGTTGCCATTGAAAAGTTTTTCAAGTTTTTTAGAATAATCTAACGGCACTTTTTCCAGATTTTTAGGAAAAAAAAGTTTTTCTTTGTCTGAAAAAAACTTTGCTAAAAAATACATTATTGCAAACCTCGCCTCAGGTTTCATTTGCGGATAAATTGTAACTTTGCCTATAAGATACTGAATTTCAGTGTGTTTTGAAACCATTGCGCCGATTCCGTCCCAAAGGTTGTCAAGCGAAAAAAGCGACTTCAACTTCATTCTCGCCGACTGGTATTTTGGCTGAATAAACGCTCTACCGAGTTCAATAGTGTGAGGCGCGTAGTCGGTCAAAAATTTTTCCGAAACCGAAAAAATATGCGACATCGGAATATTCGGCTCTCCATTTTTAAACTCAATATTTGCAAGATGTTGAAATCTGTAACCGCCTATAATTTCCTGATTATCAGGATTATAAACTACAAGTTGTTCAAAAGGTCTGTCCAAAAAATCAAACTCGTCCAAGTCGTAACTTTTTCCGCTACCTCCGCCCGCCGAGCGGAACGAGAGTTCGCGCAACCGCCCTATTTCTTTCATAATATTCGGCGCATTGTGAGCGTTGAAAATATAAATTTCGTTGCCTGCCTTTTTTGTTTTACACAATAATTTTCCGTCTAAATCATTAATTATCAAATGATTATCAATCGGTTTAATGATGTTTTCCATTTTTTGGTTAAGAGATTGTAAAAATGCAAAGGTAGAAAAATTTTTGCAAAAAAAATACAATTTCAAAAAAAAACACTGTATCTTTCTCTTATAAATTTTAGGAAATAAACATCGTTTAACGAAATTATCAACATTTTTCGTTCTTGGCAGGTAAAACCCATGAAATCAGCCAATTATGATTATTTCTCGGTATATAAGGGTATCCACTATTTAGAATTTTAAATTTTCAAATTCTGCAATTTTCAGATTGAATTCTGTAATAATATCTTTCACAACATCTTTTGCAGAGGGCAAGTCGCGTATAAGCGAGGCAATTTGTCCTATTTCGAGTTCACCGTTTTGCAGGTCGCCTTCAAAAATGCCGCGTTTGGCTCTGCCTTTGCCCAAAAGTTCGCGCAGTTGGTCGGCGGTTGCGCCTGTATCCTCAGCGGTTTTTACTTCAGCAAAAAATTCATTTTTAATCAAGCGAGTTGCACCGATTTTTTTCAAAGCAAGCATAGTATCGCCCTCGTTGAGATTTATGCAAAGTTGCTTAAAGTCCTCATTTGCAGAACTTTCCTGTGTGAGAGCAAACCGAGTGCCAATTTGCACACCCTCCGCACCGAGTGCAAACGCCGCCGCCATTCCGCCGCCTGTGGCAATGCCTCCCGCCGCAATCAACGGAATATCAATCGATTGGCGCACCTGCGGAATAAGCGCGAAAGTGGTAGTTTCCTCTGCTCCATTGTGTCCGCCCGCCTCAAAACCCTCTGCTACAACGGCATCAACGCCTGCCTCTTGACATTTTTTTGCAAATTTGCTGCTCGAAACAACGTGCGCAACCTTAATTCCTGCATTTTTCAGCGGCGATGTCCAAGTTTTAGGATTGCCCGCCGAAGTAAAAACTATCGGCACCTGTTCGTCAATCACAATTTTTATAACCGCATCAATTTCAGGGTAAAGAAGCGGAATATTCACGCCGAAAGGTTTTTTAGTGGCATTTTTGCATTTGATAATGTGTTCGCGCAAGGTTTCGGAGTGCATACTGCCCGCCCCGAGCAATCCCAAACCGCCCGCCTCGCTCACCGCCGATGCAAGCTTCCAACCGCTGCACCACACCATTCCACCCGAAATAATCGGGTATTCTATGCCGAAAAGGTCTATAATTCTATTCATAATTTCTAAAAAATTTTTCTGCAAAGATAATAAATATTTTTGCATTATGAAAAAAAAAAATGAAATACGCTTGTTTATTCAGAAAAAAACCGTAACTTTGCAGCCGTTTTTAAAAGAGGCGTTTTAGTGAATCAAAAAAATAATTTTATATTGGAAATCAAGTCATTACCGAAAGGGAAAACAATTTTTGAATTGAAACTTGACAATAGTTTTTTTGCGCAATACGAAAATGTTGATATAAACAGCGGCTCGTTTGATGCAAAAATTACGGTTGATAAAAGATTGTCTGACATTGAATTAACATTTGAATTGAAGGGCACGGTTAAAACACTTTGCGACAGATGCCTTGAAGAAATGTCCCTGCCGATAGAGTATGAGGAAAAAATTTTAGCAAAATTTGGAAAAAAATTTGACGACAGCGAAGAGGTTATTGTGATTGACGAGGCAGACGGCACTTTTGATGTTTCATGGTTGCTTTACGAAATGGTTGCAACGGCAATTCCGCCACAACATTCGCACAATTTTGAACAGTGCAACGAAAAAATGATGGAACAATACAATAAATATATTGTTTCAGACGAAAACGACTGTTTTTAGAAAATTTTTATACAAAAAAAATAACACGTTATTGAAAAACAAAGTAAAAAAAATAATTTTTGCAGTTGTTGATAATAACGAAAAAATATTGAATAACATTTTAAAGAATTTAGAAAAATGGCAAATCCACGAAGCAGACATTCAAAGCAAAGGCAAGCCAAAAGGCGCACCCACTACAAAGCGGTAGCACCAACACTTGCAGTTTGTTCGCATTGCGGCGCGATGCACATTTACCATACAGTTTGCCCTGAATGCGGTTATTACCGCGGCAAACTCGCTATTGTAAAAGCAGAAGAAACCGTTTAAAAACTATTAAGAAGTTTAAAATGCCCCAAAAATTTTTTTTGAGGCGTTTTTTTTATTCTTTGTACCAAGATGCGTAGAATGAGTAGTTGTGCGCAATTTTTTGGTTGATTTCGGCGGCTTGTTCGGGAGCGACTTTTTTTACAAATTTTGCAGGAACTCCCGCCCAAATTGAGTTTGGCTCAATAACCGTTCCCGACAGCACAAGCGCATTCGCCGCCACAATCGCGCCTTCACCTACAATCGCATTGTCAAGCACAATAGCACCCATTCCAATCAGCGCGTAATCCTTGATAGTTGCGCCGTGAATAACAGCATTATGCCCCACCGAAACATAGTCGCCGATATGCACCTGCGACTTTTCATAGAGCGTATGCAACACCGCGCCGTCTTGAATATTAACGTGTTTGCCGATTCGGATTGAATTTACATCTCCACGCAACACCGCATTGTACCAAATGCTGCAACCGTTGCCAATTACCACATCTCCTATAATCACAGCGTTTTCCGCCAAAAAACAATCTTCCGCAATTTGCGGCTCAAAACCGCGTACATTTCTTATTAATGCCATATTTTTACCATATTTCGTCTAAATATAGACGAAATAGTTATCTGTCAAAACATTATTTATTTACAATTAAAAACTTTGACTGCAAAGATATGAATTTATTTTCATATAACAAAAAAAATCTATTACTGTCCGCTAAACATTTCCTTACTTCGCCACAGGGACACCCTACGGATTTTCCCAAAAATTTGGTTTTAAAAAAAAACACACAAAGATTTTTATACCTGACTTTCATTGCAGCACCCTGTCATTGCCCTTGTCATTTTTTCCAAAAATCCAACAAATTTTTGATTGCCTCTTGAAATAGTTTTGGGGCTTTTACGCCTAAAATCAGTTTGCCGTTTTCGTTGAGCAAAAAACCAATTTCTATTTCAACTGTTTTTTCTTCCGAACTGCCGCAAAGTACAACTGTTCGAATGATTTTGTGCTTCGGATAATGCTTTTTGTTGTACAAATTATCAAAGGCGTCGTAACCAGCCAATTCCGCAATACCATTTTTGCGAAATTGATATTTTTTACCCTCAATATCAATAATAATTTTATTTGAAAGGTCAATCAAAACCAAGTCGGGAATGTTGATAATTGCTGATTTGCCGCCCGCTTTGTAATTCTCTCTGTCTGTGTATTTTGCAAGTGGAATTGGCTCGCCTTTGGCGGTTATGAAATAGCCTTTTTCGCAACCTGCGTGATTTTCAAAAATCGACCTTCCGCAAGTAAAATTTTCTACAACCAAATGAATAAAAATTGTCCTCAATTTTTCGCCGTCAAGGTCGTATTTCCAATAGTTTGCGTTCATCGTGGCTTTCGGAATTTTCAATCTTTGCAATGAAATATCTAATTTGTTGGCAATTTGCACAAATTTATTTGTTGCCCCAACATTGCTTTGTGATAAACCGTGTTGCGTAATTTCAATTTTGTCTTTCCAACCCAATTTTCTTAAAACGGCAGAAATGATTGACAAAGCCCCGATATTTGGGTCGTGCGAAAGTCCATTA
The DNA here is from genome assembly GCA_031270065.1 of Prevotellaceae bacterium. Taxonomy (GTDB): domain Bacteria; phylum Bacteroidota; class Bacteroidia; order Bacteroidales; family Paludibacteraceae; genus F0058. Next base: position 11,976 of record JAISYF010000022.1, read on the forward strand.
CTCTTGTACAATCTGCCAGAAATTTGAATTTTACCTTCCATTTTTTTGAGCAAAATCGGTACATTTCCCGCAGGTGCTTTTCGCATATTATTCTTAAAATCAATGATTTCATCAATTGTTTTAAAGGGAGCGAAAACTTTTTCGTCTAATTTTTTGCCCAAAATTTTAACACCCAAAGTCAGCAACAACCGTGTGCCAAAAATGTAAGTTTCTGTCGGTTTTTCTTTTTGATCAATTTGCAGATTGTATCAATGAAAACAGCATATCTGAAGTCCTTTGCAAATTTTTGAAAAATAGTTGCAATTACCTCTTTTTTAGGGCGTTCCTCTGTTAAAAGCCAAAGATTTTTCATTTTTTTAAAATGTATAATTGTTCTTTAATAAATTTTTTATTTTGACTTTCGCCGTTATTGTTACTTTTAAATCGAGTGTAATCAAACTCAACCAATTCAACCGTACCAATTTTGCCGAAAATAGATAAAATTTCCGTTTCAGGCATAATTCCTTCATTGTTATAACTCAAAATCAGTGTCTGATATTTTCCGTTTTCAGCGATTTTTTTCAATTCTTGCAGTGCGGTTGTTGCGTTGCAAAATTTTGATTTTTCATTTTCGTAATTTGCTCTCAAACCTGTAACTCCTTTAATTGCAGGATTATCATAACGAGCAATCGTTTCCATTAAATGATAATTCGGAGCATATTGTCGTTGGTTGTACGGCGGGTCTAAATAAAAAATATCTGCCTCAATCTTTTCAATTAAACTCACAGAATCAACATTATACACAAAATTTTCTTTATCGTTAACCACAAATTCAACGGGGCGCAAAATAAGTTTTTTTACTGCTCGCGGGTCCCATTTTTTATGAAATGCAGCGTAAATTCCAGCAACATTAGCATAAAAAGGGATAGTTTCAATCAAGCAAGCCAAAAGCACAAAGTATTCATTTTCAGAAATTAAACTTTCATATTTCCAATTTTCAATTTGCTGTCTTATCGCATCAATCCGCAAACCGTTTTCTTCGGAATAATACATTCTGTTGCCCGCAGGCGTATAATTTTCGTAAATAAAACCTTGTCTATCAGGAATTTGATTAAGATATTCTACAATTTTTTGCAGAGGCGTTGCAAATAAAGAATAAGTTTTACAATCAATATCTTTTAGTAATTTTTCAAACAAAACTTCTTGATTATTTGCAATATATGCTTTTTGTAAAATGTACGAAAAATACAGCAAATCGGACGAAAAAATTTGATAATTTTTCTTTTTAAAAAATCGGGCGACATTGGTTGTGCCTGAAAAAAAATCAAAAAAAGAATTTTCTTTTATCTTTTTGTCAATCAGCACATTATATATTTTATCGAGCAAATTTTCTTTGTTTCCAATGTAACGCATAATCAAAGATCAAAAAGTGAATATTCTTGCCGTTGTTTTGGCGGTTCGTAGTTGGTTATCAATACTTCCATGCTCGCATTTTTATCTCTGTCAATAGTGTGATAATTGGAATTTGAATAGTTGGAATTCAAAAAATTAACGCGATAATTGGAATTATTTTCAACCCAATTTTTCAAAATTATATTTTCTTTTCCTTTATGTTCCAAAACATTAGATAATGCAAATTTTATGTTTTTACTATCCAATTCGTCAAGTTTACACAAAAGTTGTTTTTCCTCTGTTTTTCCCCAACCTTTGAAACCGCGTTTGCCGTCATTGTAAGTGCCGCAAGTGATTAAATACGGCGGGTCGCAATATACAAAATCGTCAGAATTAAGATTTGAAAAATCATAATTTTCAAAATCATTCGCCTCAAAATTCACTTCAATTTCTTTCAGACGAATAATAAAATTTATCAAATTTTCTTTCATTGCAGAATTGTAACAACTTCTCTCCCTACCGAAAGGGTTGTTAAATTCGTGGTTATTATTAAATCTTATTTGGTGATTGAAAGAAAATGCAATCAAAACAAACAAATCAAGAGGATTTTTTTCTGAATTATAGGCGTTTCGTAATTCTTTGTACCCATTTTCATTTGTCAAAGACAATTCAAATTTTGAAATTCTACGGTCAATATGCCCAAGCGTTTCGTCTAAACTTTTTTCAACAAAAGCCCTGTACATTTCAATTAAAAATAATAAATTGTCGTTGAAGAACAACTTGTTAGCCTTTACATTGATGCCCACATTACAACCACCACAAAATAAATCTACAAAATTATCAATCTCTTGTGGGAACAACGGCAAAAGTTGCGGCATAAGCCGACTTTTTCCACCAATATAATTCAGCGGGGACTTGATTTGCTGTTTTCTATGTATTTTTGTTGTTGACATATTTCTATTCTTTCAACCTGCGAATTTACAACTTTTTTCCGACATTTCCATAAAAATCAGAAAAAGGTAGATTCGATAGATTCAACCCCATAATGCAACTATTTAGGATTGCAAAGATAGCAATTTTCAATTACACACAAACGCATAAAAATTTACAAAAAAAATTATAGGGGAAAGATAACGAAAAATTTTTCAGTTATACAACCTTTTTTTATCTTTTTATTAAACAAAACTCAGGTTGATAGTTTATTCGAGCGTGGCAAAAAAATTGCTTGTCGGGCAAACAAATCTGTCGCCCTAACTTGCTGATTTATAATAAAAAAAGTAGCATTTTATTTTGTTAAGTTGCTGAAGTCCAATAAAACTCTGTCAAAAACTCGGTGCAAAGTTACAATAAATTTTTGTTATAAATACTTTTTTTATAAAATTTTTTATTTTTCTATTTTTCCTGACTTTGACAATGCGACACCCTACGGCGAAGTCAGGGGTTTTGACTACGGTTTTGGTTTCGACTACGCTCAACCACCCGTACTATCAATGTTCTATGCGGCTGACTTTGACACTTGGGTGTCCCATTTTTTTTTATAATATTGAGATTGCGGGTCAAAGCCCGCAATGACAAGGCACAACATCGAAAGTCGGGTATAAAAATCTTTGCGTTCTTTTTTTTAAACTAAATTTTTTGGAAAATCCGTAGGGTGTCCCTGTGGCGAAGTAAGGAAATGTTTAGCGGACAGTAATAATTCTAAAAAGAACAAAGACAGAATAATCAAAAAATCTTGCACAAGTCTTAGTTCTTTTAGCGTAGCGGTCTTTGTTCTTTGTTCTAAAAATGTTTAGCGGACTGAAATAAAAAAAATCCTTTCCAAAAAATTTTAGAAAGGTTTTTTTTCGCAAGGAATTTTTTAATCCTTAAATTTCGCGCACAAATACTCTCTGTTTAAGCGGGCAATGTGCGTGAGGGAAACAGATTTTGGGCATTCGGCTGCGCACGCGCCTGTGTTGGTGCAGTTGCCGAAACCGAGTTCGTCCATTTTGGCTACCATTGCTTTGGCGCGGGTTGCCGCATCGATTTTGCCCTGCGGCAATAATGCAAGTTGCGACACTTTTGCCGCCACAAACAACATCGCAGAGCCGTTTTTACAAGCCGCCGCGCATGCGCCGCAACCGATGCAACTCGCCGCGTCCATCGCTTCGTCTGCCACCTGTTTCGGAATGGGAATTGTGTTGGCATCAGGCACACCGCCCGTATTTACCGACACATAACCGCCCGCCTGCATAATTTTGTCATACGCCTGCCTGTCAACCATCAAATCTTTGATAACAGGGAATGCACGGCTACGCCACGGCTCAATTACAATCGTTTCGCCGTCGTGGAATTTGCGCATATGCAGTTGGCACGTTGTAACCTCCTGGTCAGGTCCGTGCGGGTGTCCGTTGATGTAGAGCGAACACATTCCGCAGATACCTTCGCGGCAGTCGTGGTCAAACGTGATTGTCTCTTTGCGCTCGTTGATACGTTTTTCATTAAGCACGTCAAGCATTTCGAGGAACGAACTGTCGATTGAAACATTATTCAGTTCGCAGGTTTCAAAGCCGCCTTTTGCTTTCGGTCCGGCTTGCCGCCACACCTTAATTTTAATGTTTATTGATTTTTCCATAAAAAAATTATTTTTATTATTATGTTAAATTATTAATATTCAATTTATTTTCTTTTTGTTATAAAAAATCTCTTTTTGCCGTTAAATTTCTATGCGTAATTATTCTCTTTCAGTTCCACAATCACAAAACATTTGAAATATTGCTCATTTTTTTATTTTTTGCCTTCTACCAATTTTTGCATTTGCGCCTGAATTTCATCAGGTACAATTTCCGACAATTTTTCTGTTTCAAATTCATATTTCATTATTTTTGTCGGCTTGCTGTACGAATCAAATTTGACTTCTTTGTACTGATTTAAAGCAAATTCTACAAGCAAATTCTTTGAATTTTCGATAAATTGATAATTTTTTATTGAATTTGCATTGTCGGTTATCTTTCGCATTTTTTCTGTTTTGAAAGAATAAATACAAAGATTGTTATCATCTTCGGAATTTACAAGACCGTCTTTATTTGTATCTTTTTCATTCAAATAAAAAACGAGCAAAATATCGTCTTTGAAATAATATGCCTGCAACTCGTTGAGCATTATTCTTTCATTAAACAACAAATTTGTTTTATCTATAACAGATTGAAACACAATAAGATTTGCATATTGTCCATAAAAATTCTGTTTGTGCGAATAACCTTTGCTATGAGAGGAAAACAAATCAAGATTTTCGTTTTCTGATGCCGCTGCTACTTCGTAAATTTCTGTCCTTTCCGCTTTCTTTAAGGTTGTAACCGAAACGGGAATGATATAAACCGCATTCAATGTATCAATAAGCAACGGCGACTGATAGGAAACAATTTGCTTTCTCAAATTTTCCTGATTAAACTTTTCTGTTTTTTCTTCAGAAATCAAACTGTTTGAATTATGATAATAAGGTCTGTTGAAAATTCCTGATTCAGAAATAAGAACAACAAGAGCAAATATCAGAAAAATTATTCCTATAATACTTGCGATGGCAAGTATAATTTGGTTGAAGTTTTTGATTTTTTCGATTTTCATATTATTTTTTTATTTAAAAAAGTTAAAAAACTTTAAACGTAACACGCCATTTCAGACGTGTTACGTTTAAAACCGTCTTTGTTTTTTTGCTACAAATTAATTCTTATAATTCCTCTGTTTTCTTTCCGTAAATTCATACGTCAGGTCTTCTTTATAGAGTTCGGGGTCGGTGTCGTCTCCTGAGTATTTCCAGCAGGCTGCGTAAGAAAATTTGTCGTCTTGGCGCAATGCCTCGCCGTCTGGCGTTTGGTACTCTTCGCGGAAATGTCCGCCGCAAGATTCTTCGCGGTTCAGTCCGTCAAGTGCCATCAGGTAGCCGATTTCGAGGAAGTCAGCCAAACGCAACGCCTTTTCGAGTTCTACATTCAAATCGTCTGCCGAGCCGGGAATGAAAACATTTGTCCAAAATTCTTTTTTAATCTCTTTGATGCGTTCCAAAGCAGTTTTCAGCGATTTTTCGGTACGCGCCATTCCAACAAAATCCCACATCGCCAAGCCGAGTTCTTTGTGAATAGAATCTACAGAACGGTTGCCTTGAATTGACATAAGTTTTTGAATTTTGGCATCAATGTCTTTTACCGCCTCTGTAAATTCGGGCAAATCGGTACTCATTCTCGGCACTTGAATTTGGTCTGCGAGATAATTTTGAATTGTGTACGGCAACACAAAATATCCGTCAGCCAAACCTTGCATCAATGCAGACGCACCAAGACGGTTTGCGCCGTGGTCGCTGAAATTCGCCTCGCCAACTGCAAAAAGCCCTTTGATAGAGGTCATCAGTTCGTAATCAACCCAAATACCGCCCATTGTGTAGTGGATTGCGGGGAAAATCATCATCGGAGTTTCGTAAGGATTTTCATCTACAATTTTTTCATACATTTGAAAAAGATTGCCGTAACGCGCTTTTACAACATCTTTACCTAATCTTTCAATAGCGTATTTAAAATCAAGATAAACAGCCAAACCTGTATTATTCACGCCAAAACCAGCATCGCAACGCTCTTTTGCAGCGCGTGATGCCACATCGCGCGGAACGAGGTTTCCGAAAGCAGGATAACGTCTTTCGAGATAAAAATCTCTGTCTTCATCGGGAATTTCGGTTGGTTTTTTCTTGCCTGTGCGAATAGCCTCCGCATCTTCTCTCTTTTTTGGCACCCAGATTCTGCCATCATTTCTCAAACTTTCCGACATAAGAGTTAATTTTGACTGAAATTCGCCGTGTACTGGAATGCAGGTCGGGTGAATTTGCGCATAACACGGATTTGCAAAATACGCGCCCTTTTTGTATGCCTGCACTGCCGCCGAGCCGTTGCTTCCCATCGCATTTGTGGAAAGAAAAAAGGTATTTCCATAGCCGCCTGTTGCAATTACAACGGCGTGTCCGAAAAATTTTGCAAGTTTGCCTGTACGCAGATTTCTTGCGATAATTCCGCGAGCGCGTTCCTCTCCATTTTCGTCTTTAATCAACACAACATCAACCATTTCGTAGCGGGTATAAAGTTTTACAGAACCTTTTTTTACCTGACGCGAAAGAGCCGAATATGCGCCGAGTAAAAGTTGCTGTCCTGTTTGTCCTTTGGCATAGAATGTGCGTGAAACCTGCGCTCCGCCAAAAGAGCGGTTGTCGAGCAAGCCTCCGTATTCGCGGGCAAAAGGTACGCCCTGCGCTACGCACTGGTCAATAATATTGTTCGACACCTCCGCCAAACGATAGACATTAGCCTCGCGAGCGCGGTAGTCGCCGCCTTTGATAGTGTCGTAAAACAAACGATAAATGCTGTCGCCGTCATTCTGATAGTTTTTAGCAGCGTTAATTCCTCCCTGAGCAGCGATAGAGTGAGCGCGGCGCGGCGAGTCCTGAATACAGAAATTCAGCACGTTAAAACCGAGTTCGCCCAGCGATGCTGCCGCAGACGCACCCGCAAGCCCTGTTCCAACAACGATAATGTCCAAACGGCGTTTGTTGGCGGGATTAACCAATTTTTGATGGGCTTTGTAATTGCTCCATTTTTCTGCAAGTTGCCCTTCTGGCACAACTGCCTTAAATACTTTATCCATTTTTTATATTATTTAGTGTTTAAAAATATTTTCGATTTTTTTTATTAATTGATTTTTATTTTTTGTTCTACTCTCTGAAAATGTTTTTGCAGATAGAGTTTCGTTTGATTGTTATAATGTTCTGATTGTATTTTTAAAGGTTGTTGAATAGAAAGTGAAAAAAAACTTCTAAACTCATAAATGGATTTGTCCAAAAAGTTCTTATTCTGCTCTCTATAATTTGTTGATATTTCGTCAGTCTCAAAATAAATTGCTCCACTTTCAAACATCTTATCGTGATTTGCACAAAGCCAAAGCCCATTATCGCCGTCTGTTGAGCGTTTTATTTTTTCTTCTTGCGTGTATGCAGAATTATTATCAATATCTGTAACTCTTTCTATATGAGAGGCAATTATTAGATTTTCAATATCACAACCGCATAAATAGCAATGTTTGTCGCCGAATTTATTGAGCAAATTGTATTTAAAAATATTTTGATTTCTACTTGTTGCTTTGGCTTTTCCTGTTTTTTTATCTGCTAACTCAATGCTTTCTTCGCTGTAAGCAACATTGTTTTCAGTTAAAATATGTTGTTGTTCCAACGATAAATTATCTGATTCATTGTCAATTACTGGGTAAAATACGATTGGTTTACTTACAATTTTTGAAATTGTCAAGGCAAATAAAAACGATTCCATTGCATTTGCGCCAAAGGTTTTTCCAAAAATTGAAATTTGATTTTCATCATCTGAAAAATATGTGGAATTGTTATGAGAATTACGCTCGCTCGTAACTTTTCTGTATCTTTTAATATCTTCATAGGTTGAAAATGCGGCAATACCTTCAATTTGTAAATCGTTTAAATTCAATATATTGACACCGATTGTCAAAAAAATTCTATAAAAAAGTTTGTTATAGTTCGCTTTGTAATTTTTTTTGTCTTTGAGAATGTAAATATCTAATTTTTTCTTTTTGCTTTGGCAAGAATAATATGCAGCAAATGCAGGTGGAATAAATTGCATTAAAAACGCATTTCGGGCATCATTACACGGATTAGAAATGCAAACAAAGTGCGTTTCATCTGTGCTAATCTTCCTAATTTCAATATATCTGCCCTGTCTATTTTGGTACTTCTTTGTAAATCTATTTTCTCTGAAAATTAGCACACAAATCTCCTCTAACACTTCGTCTGTTAAATCGGTCAATAAAGAACGGTCGCCAAGTTTTCTTTGTTTTGGCGGATTGTTCGGTAAAACTATCTCAATATCAATAGTTTGTAACAATGATTTCCTGCCTTTTCCCATTTTTATAATTATAAAATTTTGTATTAAAATTATTATCTAAAATCCATTTTTCTAACAAATAATTTTTTTCTTCTTTGTGTTCCAAAACATTGGATAACATAAATCTAATGCCCTTTGTGTCTAATCTTTTTAGAAAAACGTAAAGATTTTTCTCATCTGTTTCGTTCCAACCGTTAAAACCACGTTTTCCGTCATTATAACTGCCAAGTGTAATTAAATATGGCGGGTCGCAATAGACAAAACTATCATTATCAATTAAATATTCCAATTCGGTAAAATATTTTGAAGAAAAAATAACATTTTGTGCCTTAATTTGTCTGCTAAAACTCACTATTTTTTCTAAAATACAATCATTAAAACCTGCTTCGCCAACGGGATTATTATAATCATAAGAAGAATTAAACCTAATTTGCTGATTAAATCCGTATAAAATCAATAAATACAGCATTTTATAATCACGTTCGTTCAAAGGTATCGCATTAAAAATATCGCGCAACGCTGTATATGTTTCTTTATTCGCTTTTTCAAGTTTATATTTTTTCTGATTTCGCAAAATATATTTTATAAAATCTGCAGTATCCGTTATTGCAAACAACTTTATTAAATCTACAACAATGTGATTAATATCATTATAGAAAACTTCTTTTGCCTCAATATTTACTCCTACATTATAACCACCACCAAAAATATCAAAAAATTTATCAGGCATTGTTTTTGGTAAATTATCTTTAATAAATTCAATCATATTGCACTTCCCCCCCTGATAATTCAAAGGCGAGGCGTAAAAAACTTTTTCAGATTCTTTTTTTTCGATAAAATACAAAAATTCACAATGTTTTTCATTATCAGTTGTTTGGTGATTTTTATATTGTTTATAAGGAATTTCCATACATTCCAAAGTGTCTACTTTTCCATACCTTTTCAGTACCTTTTCAATATATTTTTGCGACATCAAACCATCTGAACTATAACTAAAAACAATATATTTGAACTTTGCATTGGCAATAATTTTTTCAAAGACAACTTCTACATTTCCTTTTTTAGAAAAATCAGACGAGGTAATAGTTGTATTTCTCAAACCACCTTTTCCTTTAATTTCAGGATTATCATATTTTGCAATCGTTTCCAACAAATGATATTGTACAGAATATTGATTATTTGTATATGGCGGGTCTAAATACAAAATATCACCTTCAATTTCAAAAATTAAATCTTCAATTTTTTTGTTATAAACATCAGCATTTTGTGATTTTTTTTCTTCTTGTTCAAATAAATCTTTTAAAATGGGAGTTTCCTCGACTTTGATAAATTTCATATTTTTTTCGGCTCGCGGGTCATAAAATTTAAGATATGAACCATAAACACCTGCAACGTTTGCCACTTTTGAAACAGATTCTAATAATGAAGCAATTAAGTAAAAATACTCTTCCTTTGTTATTTTATTTTCATTGTTCCAGTCTTCAATTGTATGCCTAATAAAATCAATTTTCAGCGCATTTTGTTCTGAAAAATACATTCTTTCACTACCGCCAAGAGAATAATTATTGTAAATAAATCCTTTGTATTCTAAACCATTTTGATTGAAATATACAAAAGGATTGAAACTTAATTTAGAAAATTTTAAGTCAGGAACATTTAATTTTGCTTGCGTAATAACATAACTATAATATTGAACATCATTTGCAATAATTTTAAATGTATGCTTAAAATGGTCGCATACCGAAGCCGTTCCACTAAAAGCATCACAGAACACTAAATTTTGTTTCACAAGTCCTTTGGTGTGCAACAATTTCGCTATTTCTTTCAAAATACTTATTTTATTTCCGATATATCTCATTGTCTTTAAGATTTATATTTTCAAAATATTTTTTGTTTTGACTTGTTGGATAAACGGCAAAAAGGTCATCAAGATAAGACCCTTGATTTGCATATTCGATACTTAATTCAGTCCATTTATTCATTTTTTATTTAGTGTTTAAAAATATTTTTTTTGTTAAAAATTTAAAATAATTTTAATCATAGTGCATTTATTGTATGATAAACTTTTTCTCTAAACAATTCATAATCATTTATAATTATTGCATTACCATAACTGCCAAGCGAATTTTGAGATTGTGTAACTTGAAAATTTAATTTTTTGTAATAATACATATAATTGTCCAACGTTGTTAAATTCTCATTTTCAGGAATATGAACAATGTAAATCAAAGTTTTATTTGGCGTATGGAAAAATGTATCAATATTATCTTGCGATAAAGTCAGATACTTTGCGGCATTGTGGGCTGTAAAAGTTTCCCATTTTTGAATTTGTTTTGCCTTATTGTAATACGGTAATTTATCGAGAATGATAAATATTTGAAAATAAGGACATTTGTTACATCTAATATTCGCTGTTTCGCCAAGCATATTTTCAAAATAATTATTTGAATTTTGAGAATAATTCTGCATAACAAATTTTACGCCAACGCCCGCAATAGATTTGCCGTCTTTTGTGATTGTTATATCTACTTTTTTGTCAATGTATCTGCCTTTGATATTTCCTTCTGGGTCTTTTCCTTTTTCATTAAAAAATCCTTGCGACAAAATACCGTAACCATTTCCCAATTTATCCAGTAAATCTTTGGCAATAGCCCCGTGCAACGGTTTCAATTTGGCGGTGCTGCGCGAAGTGCCACAATTTATAAACTCGTTAAAAGAGTTCGAGACAACCTTGATAAACTCGCTGTTGTTTAATGGGAATAAAATCGTCTGTTTGACCATATTTTAATAATTTATAATTTAAAAAATCTTCTAAATCTTTTGAGTTGAAAGTGTAATAACCTCCACTCTTGTATTTTTTTAAAGTTTTGATATAATTTATAAAATCGTTCGATTTTACAATATTTTCAATTTCGGAAAAAGGAACTTTGGTAAGAATATACAAACCGCTGTAAAGTCCTTTTCCTGCCTCAACTTTATTCAATTTTATGCTGCTAATATCTTTTAGTATAGTATTGATTGCTATTTTGTTCGCATAAACATCTTTCAATGCTTGGGTACGCCCATACAAGTACCAATCTGTTTTTTTATCTTCGCTACCTCCTTTCAATAATTCTTCTTTTTTAGAAATTAGATAATTGGCTATTTTTTCGTTCTCAAAAATTTCATTTTTTGAAAGTGGTTTGCCGTTTTTATCGTAAGGAAAAAATCCTTTATACCACTTGCCTGTTGAGGCTTTAATGATAGGAATCGTAAATTCGTCAAAAGGAATGTCGCCTATAAAAACCTTGTCCGCCAAAGTCGCAAAACCATTTTTCACAATGCACAATCTCGGATAGCCATCATATTTTATTTTTGCTAAATGTTGCAATTCCGATTGAGTGGAAAGATAAAATTCTTTGTCAACCATAACATCTTTGTAAGAAAGTTTATCAACAAAATTCTTTTTCAACGAAACACTGTCATAAATATAATAATCAAAAGAATTGCTACTGACAGAATTATCAAACAGTGAGATTAAAGTGTAGGTTGTAATTCCTTCAAACGCTTGAAAATGTTCTAAATCAATCAATCCAACTAATTTTTTGTGCAGAAATAAATAATTTCGCATATTTGTCGCTGCCAAACTATTTAGCCAAGAACTCGGCGTAATGTAACAAAGTTTGCCCTCTTTTTTTAACATTCTAAAACCAAGTTCAAAGAAAACTAAATACAAATCGGTCATTCCGCCGTTTGCAAAATGAAACGTTTTTACAGCAGAAAAATTTTCTTCTAAATTATGCACTCGCACATAAGGCGGATTGCCAACAACAAAATCCATTTTCTTATCATAATCGCGAACCGTTAATGCATCTGCGTGTTTTATATCCCATTTAACTTCATCTATTTCATATTGTTTTGTTAATTCATTCAGGTTAAAAATACAATTTTCAAAAGCGATTTTATCTAATTCTATTCCGTGAATGTAGGTTTCTAATTCGGCTTTTAATAATTGTTTATCTTTTTGATTTTCAAGAAAATAATTACAATAAACTGCAACAATCTGGCACAAAAAAGCACCGTCGCCGCAACTATTGTCAATGATATGTTTTTGCAAAATTTCTTTGGTGTTGTAACCGCAAAAATTCAGCATATTTTTGACAATAAAATCGGGCGTAAATACTTGTCCGCTGTGTTTTGTTAAATTGTAATCATTCATATTGTTTTGATTGACAAATTTTTACATTAAACCCATTTTTTTTTGCCTCGTCCATCAAGACACCAGCAAAAATGAGGTTGTTTTGTGTTTTATTTCTGTAATATTAATCTTATATTTATTTTCAGTTTTATTTTTTTCAAAATGTCAGCACTTTTTTACTGCGTTTGACAATTTGATAAAAATCTGCAATT
>JAISYF010000074.1 GCA_031270065.1 Prevotellaceae bacterium
AGTAATAATTTTTGCCCAATCTTTCAAAACTATTTTTTGGCATGCCCAAAAAATAGTTTTGAAAGATTTTTTTTGTTACTTAATGTTGCATTTGTTAGTTGAAATTAATCGTTAAAAAAAAGTTATTATTTTTTTTTATTTATCAAAATAAATGACTAACTTTGCAGTTTTAAAATTTTCAATAAAAATTATTTAAAAAAAACGCTAAAAAACTTAAATGCAATATTAATTTAATCTTAAAATAAAAATGACAAAAACAAGTTTTAATTTGAAGAATGTGGCGACGATAGTTGCCTGCTTCGCAGTTAGTTTGACGTTTTCGAGTTGCGGCGGCGGAAGCGGCAAATATGTAGATAACAAAATGTTGGGAAAATTTCCATCAATTTTTATGGAATATTACCGACTGGAAAGCGAACTTTCCGAAAATGGCAGAAACGGAAAAATTTCGCAAAAAAAGTGGGCGTCTGAAACGGAGCGTTTGGAAAAACAGCGTACCGATGACGCCTCCGCTGAATTTAAGCGCATCGAAGGGCGTGAAGTGCCATTCCGTTTCGATTATGAAGACGCGGATTATAAAATTGTTTCGGCTAAAATTGAACAGGCGCACGAAACAACGGGCGCATTGGGCATCAGTTTGGTGATAGAGGCAAAACGCGATTTTTCGCCCTCGACCAACTTTCAGTTGCGGTACACAATACTCAATGACGAGGACAAAGGGATTTTTGGCGGAAACATCAATCCGTTTATCAAAATTCAGGGGATATATTCCAACCGCGCTCCACAACACGTTGTGGCTGGCGAAATATTGTGCCAAGAGGGTTCAAATTTAATGCTCTACTGCGGTTCGTATGACTTTACAAAATTTAAAGAAATTGTATTTACACAACGATGAAAAAGTTAATATTGGTGTTTCCTGTCTAATTTTTCTGTTAGGAAATTAAGGCGGAGGAAACGAACCGATAGACAACAATTTCGTCAATATAATTTTAAAAAAAACTAAATCAATTTTATTAATAAATATATACTCTGGTAATAAATGAATTTTAATTTTAATGTAATTAACGGTGTATCAAATAATTACGTAAATATTTTTTTTCATTTAATTACAGAGTGCAGTATAATTTAAAACCTGAAAAATGACAAAGAAAAAATTTTTTTTGAGGAATGTGGCTACGATAGTTGCCTGCCTCGCAGTTAGTTTGACGTTTTCGAGTTGCGGAAACGGCGCAAAAAGCAACAGCAGCGAAAATGCTGCCGTTGAAGGTGAAATCGCATTAAGCGAAGATTCTTATTTTATGCTTGAACAGTTTCAAGAGGCGTTCAATTTGCAATTAAAATATGGAAAACCTGAACATTATTCGTATGTGCTGAATATGGCGCATAAGGAATTGGGCTGGTTGCGATACACCACAAGGAAAAACACAACTGCTACTTCAGATTTATTTACATTGGAGTTTGTTGTAGATGATGTAACGTTGAAAAAAGAAGACAAACTGATGTTTGTAGTTGATTTCAGCGAAGAAGACGTGTTTATAGGTATTTCCGTTCCTGATGCCAATCTTAAAAATTACAAAGAAATGACGCCAAGTCCTGATTACAAGGACTTGCAACGGGCGTTGAAATTCATTGCAAACGAACTGACGCAAATGCGGAAAGACGGCGAAACCGAGAAATTTGTCAATCTCAACAACGACCTTTCATTAGATTTGTCGTGGAAAACGTTGAACGGTAAAACATTTCCGCAATTTTTCATAAGTTATGTTTAATCTTTAAACGTGATATGAACACCCGTATATTTACCTGAAATTTTATTCTCTTTTTACATAAGAAACTTTGTTGGTTTAAGGGAATACGATACATTTTGTCATTGCTCTTACTTAACAATTAATAATTAACCATAAAAAATATGATTGATTTTAAAAATACGCAAATTGCCTTTGAGAGCAAGACAAATGTAGATTTGCAGCGCGCAAAAATTTTATTTGAATGTATGCAGCGCAGTTGGCTTGTGAAAATTGGAAAATTTGCAGCGGAATTTGCCTCTGCAATTCATTTTCCAATTGCTTGGGCGTTGAAACCGACTATTTACCGCCAATTTGTCGGCGGTGAAAATTTAGAGGAATGTGCGCTTGTTGCCGAAAAACTTGCAAAATCGGGCGTGTATTCCATTTTTGACAATTCTGTTGAAGGAGGAGGAACAGAAAAAGCCATTCAAGCGAACTTTGACGAGGCAATCCGTTCAATAAAATTCACGCAAGAGCGCGAAAATGTGGCTTATGCGGTGTTTAAACCAACTGCGCTTGCTCCCGCCGATTTGCTCGAAAAAGCGTCATCGGGAGAGGAACTGACCGAAAACGAAAAAGCGGTTTATCAACGTTTTCAAGAACGTTTTGAGAACCTTTGCAAATATGCTCACGAACTGAATATCAGGATTTTAGTTGATGCCGAAAGTTATTGTTATCAAAACGAAATTGACCGCATGACAGAAAAAATGATGCGCAGATACAACAAAAAACACGCGATTGTGTTCACCACTTTGCAAATGTACAGGCACGACAGAATGAAATATCTTGAATTTTTGCTTGACGATGCCGTAAAAAACGATTATATTGTCGGAATGAAATTTGTGCGCGGCGCGTATATGGAAAAAGAGCGGGCAAGGGCAAAAAAACTCGGTTATTTAGACCCGATTTGCCCAACAAAAGAGGCAACAGACGAGAATTATGACAATGGCTTGCGGTTTACAATCGAACATATTGACAGGTTTGAGGTTTTCAACGGCACGCACAACGAAAAATCGAATTTCCTGCTTGCCGATTTGCTGCAACAGCACAATATTGAGCAGAGCGATAAACGGATTTTTTTTGCGCAACTCTACGGAATGAGCGACAATCTTTCTTATAACCTTTCAAAAGCAGGCTACAACGTGGCAAAATATGTGCCTTACGCGCCTGTAAAAGACGTGTTGCCGTACCTAATCCGCAGAGCAGAGGAAAATACTTCGATTGCAGGGCAAACTTCACGCGAGTTGGATTTGATAAGAACGGAAGTGAAAAGGAGAAAGTTAGAGATTAGAAGTTAAAATGTTAAAAAAAAAAAATAGAAATTAGAATATGACTACAACTGCAATAATCCTGCTAATCGCGTTGATAATTCTTGCAATTATCAATATTATCGTTGTTTTGACAAAAAAAACTGTGGTCGAAAACAATGATATTTTAACTAAAATCAATATTTTAGATTCCGATTTATCTAAAATTGACACGCTTATTCGTGGCGAATTTGGCAGAAACCGCGAGGAAATTCAAAAATCGTTCAAAGAAAACCGCGAGGAATTAAGCAATTCCGTTAAAAATTTGGGAGACGCGCTGTCAAAAAATCTCAAAGAAGTACGTGAAACTGTCGAGGGAAAATTGACTAACATTCAAGAGGACAATAATAAAAGGTTGGAGGAAATGCGCAAAACTGTAGATGAAAAATTGCAGGAAAGTGTTGAAAAACGGTTTAATGAATCGTTTAAACTGATAAATGAGCGTTTGGAGGCGGTGCATAAAGGACTTGGCGAAATGCAAAACCTCGCGACAGGCGTAGGCGACCTAAAAAAAATGCTTACAAACGTTAAAACACGCGGTACTTTCGGCGAGGTGCAACTCGGCGCAATTCTCGAACAGTTCCTTTCCCCAGAGCAGTTTATCAAAAATGACCACCCTGATGAGGACAGAAAAGTAGTGGAGTACGTAATAAAACTACCGGGCAAAAACGGCGACGGCGAGCCTGTTTTGCTGCCGATTGACTCTAAATTTCCTATTGAGGATTATCAACGTTTGCTCGATGCCTACGACAATAATCTTGAGTTGGCGGAAACAGTTGGAAGGCAGTTTGAAACTGCGGTAAAAAAATGCGCGCGGGAAATTTGCGAAAAATATATCAAACCGCCGCGCACAACCGATTTTGCAATACTTTTTGTGCCGACAGAAGGTCTTTATGCCGAAATTTTGCGCCGTGCAGGCTTTGTAGAAACGCTGCAACAGGATTTTCGGGTAATAATTGTTGGTCCAACAAATCTCGTTGCGCTGCTAAACAGTCTGCAAATGGGCTTCAGAACGCTCGCGATAGAAAAACGTTCAAGCGAAGTTTGGAAAATTCTTGGCGCAGTAAAAACCGAGTTTAAAAATTTTAATGAGATATTAATAAAAGTCAAAAAAAATCTTGAAGGCGGAATCAAAAACATAGACGAAGCAGTTGGTGCGCGCACCAACGTAATGATGAGAAAACTGCGCACTATCGCCGAACTGCCCGAAAACGAAACCGCCGCGCTGCTTGGCGAGGCGGTAGAAATAGAAAGCGAAGAAATAGACGAGGAATAAAAAAACTTGCGTCTAATTACTCGTGTCTTTCATCTAATTTCGGAAACTGCATCGTTACGCAGTGCAGCGAGCCGCGTTGTTTGATTAACGGCAGGCAGTCGATTTGCACGATTTTACGGTCGGGGAAAACTTTTTGCAACGTTTCCGCAGCAATTTTGTCTTTTGGCGAATTGTAAGTCGGTAAAAGCACTGCTTCGTTGATTATCAGGAAGTTAGCGTATGTAGCAGGCAAACGCACTCCGTCAAAAATTACTTTGTCAGCCATTGGCAGCGGAACAAGCGAATAGGGTAATCCATCAGCGGTTAGGAACGATTTGAGTTCGCTTTCCATCGCTTGCAGTTCTGCAAAATGCTCGTCATTTTTATTTTCGCACTTCACATACGCAATCGTATTTTCATTGCAAAAACGCGCCAAAGTATCAATATGGCTGTCGGTATCATCTCCTGCAATCGAGCCGTTTTTTAACCACAAAACTCTCTTTGTACCAAAATATTCCGAGAAAGTTTGCTCAATTTTCGCTTCTGAAAAATAATTTCGGTTTTCTGATAAAAGGCATTTTTTTGTAGTAAGAATTGTGCCGTTGCCATCGCTTTCAATAGAACCGCCCTCTAAAATAAAATTCAGACAACTTCTGTAATTGTAGTTCTCAAACAACGTTTCTTTGTATTTGTCGAATACTTTTGAAGTAATCAAATTATCAAGATTTGCAGGAAATTTTAAGCCCCAGCCGTTGAAAGAGAAGTCAAGCAAAATTGGTTTGCCGTTTTCAAAAACGGTAATGCCCAATGTGTCCCGCGCCCAAGTATCGTTGGTATTTGGCTTTGTATTTTTGTCTAATACTACGCAAGTTATATTATCGTTTTTTTCTAAATTATAACTTTCCGCACAGCATTGCCACCAAAGCAAATCGTCTAAAATAACGACTACGCGCTGGCGGACAGCAATTTGTTTTACTATTTCCGCAAAACATTTAGTTGCCTCTATCAGCATACTCCGCCAATCTGTTTTTGAATGCGGAAAAATTACCGCAACAAATTCCTGTTCTGCCCATTCGGCAGGTAAATATTTTATATCCATCTTATTTATTTATTTATTTATTTATTAAAATTTTATTTTTATTTTTAATACAAAACTTCTGCCGAATACGGCTTTAAAGTTATTTTCAATTTATTTTCCGAAATTTTATAATCGTTTCCGAAAAGTCCTTTGAGTATGTGTTTGGTAAATTTTTTTGGCAATTCTACTTCAAAATTTTTCTCTCTGTCCGAATTATTTATAACCACAACCGCCACGAAATCAAAGTATTTGCGGGCATAAACCCAAGTGTTTTCGGTAACTTGCAAATTGATAAAATCCCCATAAATCAACGCCAAATTTTTCTTGCGTAAATGCGCGGTTTTTGCAACTTTATTAAAAAGATTTTGTTCGCGGTTACTTAGATTGTCAAACTTCATCATTCGGCGGTTATCTGGGTCATTCGCGCCTGTCATTCCAATTTCATCGCCATAATAAATCACAGGCACGCCCGGTATTGTCATATTAAAAATGTGGAAAAGCGCGAGTTTGTCATACGCAGTCGTGGAGTCTGTAATTTCGATATGCTTTGTCCAAGCCGCCGCTTTTGCGTCTTCGCCAACCTTCAAATCGCCAGTCGCGAGAGCCATAAACCGCGTTTTATCGTGGTTGCCGCTGATGTAACCCATCTGATTATGAACGCCGTACATCTTAAAACTTGTGTTCAGAATGTTGCTTACGCGGTTGAGAGTGCCGCCGCTTACGCCGTTGAACGCCGCCGATGCCTCGTCAAAAACGTTGAAATCGAATTGCCCGTTGAGCATACCCGAATTAACATAACTCGCCATCAATTCAGGGCTGCCGTAACTTTCGCCAATCTGAAAAAAGTTGCCCGACTTATCATTTTCCTTCATTTTCAGCGTCAAAGTGCGCCAAAATTCCAAATCAACATGTTTGCAGGCATCGTGCCGAAAGCCGTCAATGCCGAACTCTTTAATCCAAAACATTGCCGAATCGGTCATTATTTCAACCACTTCGGAGTTGCCGTAGTCGATAGTCGGCAAAAAAGTGTCAAACCAAGTTGTCAAACGCTGCTCGTCCCAAAGTTCAAGGTTGCGCCTGCCGTCAGGCAGGTACATCGAAGTCGCCCATTCGGTGTGATTTTTGTAAAATGGGTGTTCCTGATGAACGTGGTTTGCAACATAATCTAAAATCACGTTAAGATTGTGATTATGAGCGGTTTGCACAAGATTTTTCAGTTCCTCATTCGTTCCCAAACGAAAATCCACTTTTGACGATGAAACAGGCCAATAACCGTGATAACCCGAAAATTTTGATTTGCCAATTTCTGTATATGCGTAAGGTTCAAGCGGATTTTGGTTTAAGGGCGAAATCCACAGCGTATTTGCTCCGAGTTTTGTAAAATAATCGGCGTTAATTTCCTGCGTAATACCTTCTAAATCACCGCCTTGATAATCGACCATCGGATTAACGTCTGAACGGTTGAGCGGAAAATCGTTGTCCGTTTTGCCGTTTTTAAACCTGTCGGCAAGCACAAAATAGATAATTTTAGAAAAATTATCATTTTTTGCAACATTTTGATACTTATAAACAGGAACGCCGTTTTTTAGCGGAATAAGAATATCGTTGCTAATTCCATAACTGTTTGATACCCAAACTCTTATATGCGAAAATTCTTTTTCTTTCGTCTCTGTTGGAATTTCTATTGCAATATTATTATAATCTTTGTTAAAAAAAACGCATTTTTTGGGCAAAAGATAATTTTCCCAATATGCAAAAATTTCTGAAACTTCATTTTCAAATGTCAAAGAAAAGGCTTTTAGTTCAATATCTCTTGTGGTTAAACGTGGAAATTTGTCCTCATTTCCAGCGATTTGCATAATGGAATTAAATTTTCCCATTCCGTTATCAACCTTGTTTGGATTGTTTTCATCGTGGTTTTGCTCTCCGTCAAGCGCGATTTGATAAAGGTAAGTACCTGGCGACAAATTTAGCGTAACCTCGTACATTCCATCGCTATTTAATTGTAAATCAGGCGACATTGAGGCAACCCAATTATTCATTTGTCCTGCTATTTGCACTTTTTTGTACGTTTTTCCGTTAGGATTGAACGTAAATTTGCAGTCAATTTTATCCGACTTCCGTAACGGAATAGAGTATGGCACGCCGTCAATCCAGATTTTCAGGTCGGCAAAATTTGGGAAATCTTTATCAACAACGATTTTCGCTGTCTGTTTGTTTGAGGCAAGACGTGCCGCGTCTGTAACGTTAATAGTTACGCTGTCAATTTCCTCGCAATTCAGCACAAAATCCTGCAAATTGATAATATTTTCTCCAACATTTACCATTGTCAGCGAATTTAGCCCGACAATTTTTCCGCTGTCCGCAGGCAAATTCAACCTGACTTGCTGTCCGCAAGCCGCTAAAAGCATTATAGATGCTAAAAAAAATGGTTTTTTCATTGATAATATTTTTAAGAGTTTTTTATTCGTTAATCCATATTATTAGAATTAATTTTTTCTGTTCTATCATATATAAATTAAAAAAAAATGATAAAATACTTCAATTTTATTTTTATTATGATAAATTATTAGATTTTGGTCGTCTTTTTCTAATGTTATATGCTCTAAATTAGTTTTAACAAAAGTTGAATTATCATTTTTTGCATTATAAAACAACTCATTTATATATTCAACTCTTATTAATTTACTCAAAAAGTCCCCGTCTTCTAAATACTGCACCGAAAACAGACTCAACGCCTCAATTATATTCGATTTACCTGCGTTTTGGTAACCGATAAAAAGGTTGATGCGCCTGCAATCGTCCAATCTCAAAGGCTTTATAGATTTGAAATTGCCAATTTCCACATAATTAATAAAATCTGTCATAGTAGATTTTTTTAAAACTGCAAAGATAGTAATTTATTTTGATAAATTAAAGAAAGTAATAACTTTTTTTAACGCAAAGTTGTAAAGATAAAAAAACGCAAAGATATTTTTAGAAACTTTGCGCCTTTGATACCTTGCGTCTTTGCATTGAAAACTGCCTCAAAAGTCCATACGCAAAGGCGCAAAGGTTGAATTTCAACCATTTTTTTTGCCACAGATTTTATAGATGTTTGTTTTAGTTGGTTTCGGTTTTGACTACGGTTTCGACTACGGTTTTGACTACGGTTTTGGTTTCGACTACGCTCAACCAGCCGTACTGTCAATGTTCTATGCGCCTGACTTTGACACTTGGGTGTCCCTGTGGCGAAGAAGATTTGAAAATGCAAAAATGCAATTCAAAAATGCAATTTGAAAAATTGAGGATTTGAAATTAAAATCTCAAATCCTCAAATTGCATTTTCAAATTTTCAAATTTTCAAATCCTCAAATCTTCAAGTCGAAATAACCTCTAATTTTTAATTCATAATTCATATCGCCCATTTTACCCACAAACTTCCCCAAGCGAAACCTGCGCCGAAAGAGGACAAAATAAGATTGTCGCCTTTTTTGAATTTATGTTGATTGTCCCACATAAGAATTGGTATTGTGGCAGACGAGGTATTGCCGTACATATCAATGTTTATCAGCACTTTTTTGTCTTTGTCGATGCCCATACGATTGGCGACGGCGTCAATAATTCTCAAATTTGCCTGATGCGGCAGCAAATACGCTACATCGTTTGGCGAAAGGCGGTTGCGCTCCATAATTTCCGCCGATACGTCAGCCATTTTTTCCACAGCCCATTTAAACACGGTTTTACCGTCTTGATAGATATAATGTTGGTGTTTATCTACCGTTTCGCGCGAGGCTGGGAAACGCGAGCCGCCCGCCGTCATATAAAGGTGGCTTGCTCCGATGCCGTTTGAGCGAAGAATAGAGTCTTGCAATCCTGTACCGTCAGCGCGCGCCTCTACAAGCACAGCCGCTGCGCCGTCGCCGAAAAGGGGACAGGTGTTGCGGTCGGTGTAGTCGGTAATTGACGACATCATTTCGCTCGAAACCACAATCGCTTTTTTGCAAAAACCGCTCTCAACATACAGCGCAGCCGTTTTGAAAGCGTGAATAAAACCTGCGCAACCCACATTCATATCAAAAGTCATAGCGTTTTCTATTCCGCATTTGTCTGCAATAATTGACGCGCTCGCAGGGAAAATCATATCTGGCGTAACTGTTGAGCAAATCACTGCGCCTATTTCATCTGGTACGGTATTGGATTTTTCGAGCAAACTTTTTACGGCTCGTTCCGCCATATAACTCATTCCGACTCCTTTTTCTTTCAAAATATGCCTTTCTCGAATGCCAACACGAGTCATAATCCACTCGTCTGTGGTATCAACCATTTCGCTAATTTCATCATTTGTAAGCACATACGGCGGAATATATGCCTCAATCGCAGTAATTGCTGCTCTTGTTTTTTCTAAACTCATTTTGTTAAGTTATTGGTTTATAATAAGTTATATAATTTTTCAGATTTTTTTTGCGGTGCAAAGGTAATACTTAATTATGAATTATGCAATATATTCTGACCGAAGGGGAAAATTATGAATTAAAAATTTTTAATAATCGGAGTATAATTCAATTTGAAAATTTGAAAATTTGAAAATTCAATTTGAGAATTTGAATATTTGGGGATTTTAATTTCAAATTTTCAAATTGAATATTTGGGGATTTTTAATTTCAAATTTTCAAATTTTCAAATTTTCAAATTGAATTTTCAAATCCCATTGACAGATATTTTTCTTTCCACCGTTTCATAAATTCGGGCAGTTCCCACATCAGATTGTACTGCATATCAAGGAAAACCTGAACGGAATAACCTGTTGCAACAAGTTCATTATCAGCGTCATATATTCTGTAATCGAAAATCAGTTTTGCCGTATCTACATTGCGATACGAAATTTCGATACGGCACAAATCACGGTAACGCAACGGGCGTTTGTACTCAAAATGCAGTTCCACAAGCGGCGCGTAAAAGCCCTGCTCGAACATATAAAGATATTCCAAATTGTACTTTTTCCCAAACGCCTCGCGGGCGTCCTCAAAGTACAGCGAGTAGTTGCCGTGCCACACAATTCCCATCGAATCAACCTCGCTGAAACGGATTTCAAACTTTTTTTCTGCTTTTAACATCACCTCAAATTTTATTTTTTTAAGTCTCAAAATGCACAAATTTTCACTAAATATTCTTGCGTGTTAATTCGTGGCTTATTATTAAATTTCTTTGTCTGTTAAAACTACTTTCATTTTGCCTGTTGCAATTTTATTTTCATTGTATAAAACGCTTGCTTTCAGCAAGATAATGTTGCCAACTTCCGCCTCAACAGCGATTTCGGTTTCAATAATTTCACCCGTTTTAGGCAAAATGCCAAAAAATTCAAAGTCGTTGATTGAGCCAATCATACCGATTTTAACGTCTTCGTTGAGGTAACCCATACGCACAGCGCAAGTTTGAGCCACGTTTTCGATAATTCCACTTTGCGTAAAAACGCCGTTTTCAACAAAAATATTGCCGCTTTCGATTTTGAAAGATGTTTTTGTTTTTTCCAAATCGCAAAAAAGCAGTTTTTCCACCATTACAAACGGCGGGCGTTGAGGCAAAAGTTCCGATATATTTATTGTTTCAAATTTCATTTTTTATTTTTTTGTTCGCAAATTACACAGATTTTAACAAATTATTTTTCTGTGTTAATCTCTGTATTATATTTTTCTGCAAACTGCTATCGAATGTCCCTGTCCAATTCCATCGTGGATTTTTTCTACTGCAAGCCCTGCGTTTTCTATGCATCGCATCATATCTTCGGAATGATACATTTTTGAATTTCCGTTGGCTAACGCGGTGAAATACAGCGAGATTTGCGTGAGAGCATAGGCGGCGGTTTCAAAGCGTTGTCTGTCCCAAAAGGTTTCCATAATGTACAAACGACTATTTTCGCTCATTGATTTTGCGGCACGCGAAAGTATGCTTGTAACCTCTTTTTCCGAAAAACAGTCGAGGAACTGGCTCATCATAATCGCCTCAAAACCAGCGGGAAACGGCACATTTTCGTCCAAAAGATTCACGCCGTGTCCGTTAATGCGTTCCGCGCCTTTTTCGTTTGCTGTCGCTTTGCGCATAAGTTCGAGTTGCTGCGGCAAATCCATAATCGTAACTTGCACAGCGTCATTGAATTGCACAACTCGAGTAGCAAAACGCCCCGTATTTCCGCCAACATCAAGCAAAGTTTTGGGCTGATTTTCAAAAATAATCTGCAAAGCCTCATTCCACGACTCGTCGCTGTAATAGTGGTCGAAAGCAAACCACGAATGTTGCACATTTTCAGGCAGTTGCGACAATCCTTCGTAAATCGTTGTCCAATCGCCAAAAATTTTCAGTCCTTCGGGTTTGCCATTCAAAAGCGACTCTTCGAGACGAAAAAGTCCGAGATAATTTACATCGTGGTTGAAGTTGAGATTAACCTTTACTGCGGGGTCGTTTAGCAAAAACCAACCCGCTTTTGAACAGGTAAACCGCTCATTTTCAAATAGAATCGTGCCTATTGTCAATGACGATTCCAATAGACATTGAACGGCGTATTTTTTTAAAGACGCGGTTTGCCGCGTCTTTAAACGCTCAACTATTTCGTTGAGCGTCAAACCGTTTTTTGAATCAATGAGCATTTGCAAAATGCCGAATTTCACCATCAGGCGCGACACCTGAAAAACAATCGGTGCCTGCGAAATTTCGTGCGCCAAACGTTGCGCCTGCAAAGCGGTTTGGGTTTCTTTTGAATACTTTTTTTCGAGAGATGGAAATAAAGTCATATATAAATTCTATTTTTTTGTTATGAATAAATTTAACGTATTAAAATTCTCGTTTTTCAAATGCAGAAATTGCTTTGCGCCAATGGTCAGAAACAGGTTTTGAGGTCTGTGTTTTTTGGTCAAAACCCACCATTACTGTTTTGCAGACGCATTTTATTGTACCGCTTTTGACATCAACAATTCTCTGAACGAGAGTGAGGCTCTTGTTGCCAATTTCGGAAACAACGGTTTGCACTTCGATTTCGTCTGAAAGAAAAACAGGCGCGAGAAAATCAACTTCGACGTGAACTATCACAATATCAATATCTTGCGGCAAAATTGCCTCGCCATTTACAGCCTTAAAATATTCTGATTTGCCTAAATCGTAAAACGAAAAATAGACCGAATTGTTGATATGCCCAAGCGAATCTGCATCGTTAAAACGCAGTTGCACAAGCGATTTATGATTGAATGTTAGCATATTTTTTATTTTTTTAAAACTTCTTCTATCGGTTTTCCAATGCACCCGTTTGGCATTTGAATTTTCAATAACGCAGCCAAAGTTGGCGCAATGTCGGTCATATAAACTTCGCGGTTAGTTGCACCGTACGGAATATTTTTGCCGAAAAAAAGCAGCGGAATATGCGAATCGTGCGGATTCCAAGTGCCGTGCGTGCAGCCCTCTGTTTTGGAATCGTGGTAGAAAGCGGGTTTAACGATAATTTGAATTTCGCCTGAAAATTCGCGGTTGTAGCCGTTGATAATACGCTCTTTAACTGCTTGCGGCAAAGAGGATTGTGCAGCGTTTTTCATTTCAACAACGTATTGAATTGCACTGTCTTTTTCTAAAAACTCAACGCAATTTTTTATCAATTCCTCGTGCGGAATATTTTTTATAACTTCATAATCAAAATTAACCTGATAATTATTTAGCGTTTTAACAATATTTTCTTTTTTATAAATATTTTGAAGATAAATATTGAGTTTTTTGCAAATTTCGTTATCATTAAAAATGCCTGCTGGAATACGCTTGTCCTGTAAAAATTTCGCGTTATGGGCGCAGGCGTGGTCGGCGGAAAGGAAAAGCGTATAATTATTTTCACCGACTTTTTCGTCTAAAAATTTGAGAAAATCGGCTAAATCCCTGTCCAAACGCAAATAACAATCCTCAATTTTCGCCGAATTGATACCAAACCGATGTCCGATATAGTCGGTTGAGGAAAGCGAAATGGCGAGAAAATCGGCAATTTCGTCTGTGCCAAGTTGTTCATTTTCAACGGCTAACTTTGCCACGTCAAGCGTCATTGTGTTGCCAAACGGTGTTTCTGTAATCAACGAATTTTTCTTTTTTTCCGATAAATTTTTCAGTTTAAGCGGAAAAACGCCCTTTTCATCGTTAAAATTTTTCTCGTATTCCAAATTTTGCGAACTCTGCACATAACTTTCGAGCGGAAAAAGCGTATTCCAGTCCTGCTCCAAATATCTTGTTGACGGATTTTTTTCTGCGTTAAATTTTTGCAGCCAATCGGGCAAATCTCTCCTGTAAAAAGTTGAAGTAATCCACTTTCCGCTATCACCGTTGTACCAATAAGCAGCGTCTGCGGCGTGTCCCGCAGGCAAAATGCTGCCTCTGTCCTTAATTGCCACGCCGATAACTTTCGAGCGGAAATTTGTCGCCAACTTCAACTCATCTGTGATAGTGGTTGTTTGCAAGTTTTTCGGCGACATTTTGCCCGCTTTGCAGTCGGGTATGCCAACCGCTTTCACGCTTGTGTCCTGCGAACAATAGACCCATTCGCCTGTTTGCTGACGGATAAAATCGTTGCCCGCAATGCCGTGAATGCTCGGCACAGAACCCGTATAAATGCTGCTGTGTCCGATAGCAGTGTAGGTCGGAATATAGTTGAGCATTGTGTTTTCGCACGAAAAACCCTGCGACAGAAGGCGTTTAAATCCGTCATTTCCATACCTTTCGTAAAACCGATAAAGGTAATCCCACCGCATTTGGTCGATAACAATGCCGACAACGAGTTTCGGGTAGTCTGCTTGTGTTTGCGCAAAATTTTGCAAAAAAAAGCAAAAAATAAAAGAAAAAGTTATTAATTTTTTTTTCATCTATTTAAAATTTTGTAAGTTATTGTATTTTAATCATTTCGCTTGGTGTGTTTTTTTTGTAAAAAAACTCATGTAAAATTTCATAAGTATTCTTATCTATAAGTTCCCGTTAATTTATATCTTGCACCAACACTCTTGCAAAACGTTTTTTTCCATTGATATAAGGGTAATATTCCTTATTTTCAATAAGTTTATAGCCCTTTTCCAACACGCCGCTTAATATTGGAAAGGCAGATACGGCAAAAGGTTTTTTATATCCTTTTGGAATATAATTATTATCTACTAATAATGTTTTTGAATCGTCATATTTTTTATGCTTTTCGGGTATTTCTTTTAACGGCATTATTTTTAAATTTTTGTATTTTACTCTGTTGGTTACATGCAAATTAGTATACCAATGCCCCGAAGCGTCTACAAGTTGCTTTTTAGGATTTAGATACCAATCGACTCTGTTATATCCTGCCCATACTTTATTTTCATAGAAATATGGAATAAATGAGTTGGTTATAACGTTTGTAAAATTAGAAATGATTAAAAATTTTTTACCGCTTTCAATGAGAATTTTCCAATAATCTGCTGCCCTTGAAAACGGCGGATTGGTACATACTATATCTGCCTCTTCATTTAGAATTTTTAACGAAAGCGGGTCGTCAAAACTGCCTGTGAAATTTTTAGGATATATTTTTTCTCCCTTAAAACCGTCTTTTGTGACTATATAAATAAACGCATATCCTTTTGCACCCTGATTAAATAAATCTATTCCGCCGCCGTAATGGAGGCATATTAATTTTTTTAAATCAAGTTCTTTAAAATTCCGCATAAAATATAATGCAAATGCAGAAGTATTCCTGTCGTCATTCTCATCAACAGCATCGTCGCAATTACAAAAAATAACTTTATCTTTCCATATATTTTTATCATACATTGCGATTTCTTTTTCTACATCTTCGTATCGTGTATAAAATTCATCATTTTTTATTTTTTGTGCTTTTTGTAATAAATCTTTTCTTGTTAAACCGCGTTCTTTAAGAGAAGGTGTTGTTTTTTTTATGATTTTTATTACTTGTTTTGACTCATCTGTTTTAACAGGTATTTCTTCTAAAAACAGTTTATGAAATTTAATAAATTCAACATATTGTTTAAAAAATTCAGAACTGTAAAAATAAATTTCCCTGCTTCTTTTTTCTCTAAAACCATTGAAAGTTTTCTTTATATCGCTTTCCACCTGTGTCATATCTTTTACTTCACAAGTGAATAGATACTGAAAAAATGTAGTTTTTGATAAACCTGTTGTCTGATTATATTCTTTCAACCGCCGTTCCAAATTGTTAGTTTTGCCGATTTTGCAGGTATTTGTTTTACTTTCAGGCAAGTATTGCCCAATGTAAATATATTCTTTTGGCTTATCTTTTTTCATAATTTTCTTAATAATACTGTTCTGCCATTCATATTTTTTTATTGAGAAATTAATTTTATTTTTTTAATAATTTCACTGATTTTTTCTTTTGTAGCAATGGTAGTCGGCACGAGCGGGAGGCGGAGAATGTTCTCTATCAAGCCCATTTCCGACAGCGCGCTTTTTACGCCTGCGGGGTTTCCATCGACACAAAGCAGTTCCATTAGTTCGGTAAAACGATAGTGAATTTCCCTTGCGCCGACTAAATCGCCGCGCAGGGCAAGCCGCACCATTCGGCTAAATTCTTTCGGAAATGCGTTGCCGATAACCGAAATAACGCCCACCGCACCGAGCGTTATCAGCGGGAAAGTTACGCCGTCGTCGCCCGAAATAACCATAAAATTTTGCGGTTTATTTTTAATAATTTCGTCAATTTGATGAAAATTTCCCGATGCCTCTTTTACCGCAACAATATTATTAAGTTCGTGCGCCAGCCTTAAAGTCGTATTTGCCGACATATTCGCGCCTGTACGTCCTGGAACATTATACAAAATTACAGGCATATCGGTAGCCGCAGCAATAGCCTTAAAATGCTGATACATACCCTCTTGCGAAGGTTTATTGTAGTACGGCACAACGGAGAGAACCGCATCAATTCCGTTAAAATCGGCTTTCGACACGCGCTCCACAATTCTGCCTGTATTGTAGCCGCCAATACCAACCACAAGCGGCAATCTGCCCGCGTTGCGCTTAATTACAAACTGCGTAATCTGCTCTCTCTCGCTCTGCGTGAGAGTTGGCACTTCGGAGGTTGTACCGCAAACAACAAGATAATCGGTGTTGTTATCTATCTGATAATCAACAAGTTTGCCAAGCGCATCAAAATCCACCGAGCCGTCTTTTTTGAATGGCGTAATCAAGGCAACGCCCATTCCAACTAATTTATTGTGTAACATATTTTTTAGGAATTAATGAAGTCCAAAATCATCATCGTCAGCCGTTTTTTTGCTAAGCCACAAATTTACTCGCTTTTTCGGCACAACACGTTCACCCTCAGCGGGTTCTTGACGATAAACTTTAAAATTTTTCTTATCATTTTCCGATGGCTCACCTGTATCGTAAATCAAAGAATTAACAGTTAATTCAGAGTCGTTTATTCTTTGTTCCGCCTCAACAGCATTCAAGTCTGTCAATTTCGGCATAACAATCATTTCGCCCTCGCCGTACATTTCTCCGACTCCAACCACAAGCAACAAGTCCGCGCCCCTGCTAATTTCTTGTCCAACAGCAGACACGCCCTGATATTTTATATCAAGCACAACATTATCCTCCTCAGAAAGTACAGAATCCACCAGCACCTTAAATTTAAGGTTTTTGAGTTTTATAAGCGCAGACCTGCCGTTTTCATTAATAAGGTCAGGAACAAAAACAGGTCTTTCGGCTGCAACAAAGAGATAATAAAATTTACGCTCTTTTTTGACAACCGTTCCCGCTTTAGGAATTTGCTCTATAATTGTGCCGATTTTTGTGTTGTCTTTATAATCAAAAACGGAGTCTGTTACAATATCTGTGCTGTTCAGTCCATTTTCGTTAAGAACAATCTCTGCCTCGTTAGCAAAAAGTCCTGTTAAATTGGGCATTTCCACAGTTTCGTTGTGATGTGTATAGATTTTCAAAAACGACAAAACAGCGAAACCAAGCACAACAACAACAACAACCGCCGCCGCAATATTGTACCAAAAAAAATTAGTTTTTAGAAAAAGAATAATATTTTTTATCATTTGTTATTTTAGTTGAAAGTAAAAAGATGAAAGTAAAAAGTTGAAAGTAAAAAGTAAAAAAACTTTATACTTTCAACTTTTTACTATTTACTAATTTTTTGCATATTTTCCGAGCCAAATCAATGACGGAAAGTGGTCGCTGTAACCATTTTGCCAAACGCCGCCTAAGTGCGTACGCAACGGATAACCGCGATGTTTGCCCGTTTCCTGTTTTAGAAAATCCTTGTTAAAAACCTCAGCGCGAATAAATTTCAAAGTCTTATAATCGTCAAGATTTTTTGGCAAAAGTTCGTATGAAATAATGATTTGGTCAAATAAATTCCATTGGTCGTTGTAGCCGAGCGAGCCAATTCCCTGCTTGTAAAGTTCATAGTAAGGGTTGTAAAGTTGCAGAGGTTGAGTAGCACGTTTGGTCGGTTTTGCGTTGAGATGCACCATAAGGCTCGGCTCAATCGGGTCGTCATTGAGGTCGCCCATCACAATAGTTTTTGCCTTTGGATTAAGTTGAAAAAGCGAATCCACGAGGAATTTAGTTGTCAAGGCAGCATCTCGCCTGCGCGGAACTGAACGCGCTTCGCCGCCATATTTTGAAGGCCAGTGCAACACTATAACGTTGATTTCCTCGCCGTCAAGCAAGCCTGTAACCACAAGTTGGTCGCGGGTAATAAAGTCTGGAATTTCTGTTTTTAGTCTGTGAGAAGAGGTATTAAGCACTTTGAACACAGCCGGGTTATAAAGCAATCCCACATCAACGCCGCGCGAGTCTGGTCCCTCATAATGCACAATTTGCAAATGACGGTCTTTAATTGCAGGCTGTGCAACTAAATCCTCCAAAACATGCCTGTTTTCAATTTCAGAAACGCCCAAAACTGCAAGATTTGCAGGCATTTTTGAAATCGCATACGCCATCTTTTTCTGCTTGTTGGTGTATCTCATTGTGTTCCAATGATTTGCGCCGTTTGGAAGGTACTCATAATCGTTTTTTCCTTCGTCGTGAATGGTGTCAAACAAATTTTCAAGGTTGTAAAAACCGACAACATACTGATTTACCTGCGCATTTTGCTTATTTTGCGCATAGGCCAAAGATGATAGGAACAGTGTAAAAACTATTGATAAATACTTGATTTTCATAATATTAAATAATTATTTTAAATATAAATTGATAATAAATTAAGTTTTGAAATAAAAATGCAAAGGTAGCATAAAATTTTCAATTATGCACAAACTTATAAAATTTTCCGAAAAATTTATAGGGGAAAGTTATATTTTTTTTTGCAATAAAACAATATTATTAATTTGAAAATTTGAGGATTTAAAAATGCAATTTGAATATTTGCATTTTCAAATTGTATTTTTGCATTTTCAAATCTTCAAATTTTCAAATTGTATTTTTGCATTTTTGTATTTTCAAATCTTCAAATTTTCAAATTGAATTTTTGCATTTTCAAATTGAATTTTTGTATTTTTTATAGTGTATAATTGAAAATTTTATGTTACCTTTGCATTTCTTTTTTAATAGAAATAAATTCACAAATTTTACAAATTTTCACAAAAAAAAAATATGTTAATTTAGTAAATAAAAAATCTTAAAAAAATAATGAACCCACTACTTTTATGGAATCTTGGCGGTGCAGAAATCGCCCTTATTGCACTATTAATTTTGCTGCTTTTTGGCGGTAAAAAAATCCCTGAACTGATGCGAGGACTTGGCACAGGCGTAAAAAATTTCAAAGAGGGAATGAACGGCGTAAAGGACAAAATTCTTGAGCCTGAAACCGAAAAAACAGCCGAAAAAACAGAGTAAAAAAAAAATGGAAAGTCCTGCGCACGAGGCAACTTTTTGGGAGCATTTAGACGAACTTCGGAAAATGATTTTTAGAAGTTTGGCAGTTGTTGCCGTTTTTGCGGTGGTGGCTTTTGTGTGCAAAGATTGGTTGTTTGACGTGATTTTTGCACCTTCCAAGTCCGATTTTCTGACTTTTAGGTTGCTCTGCGTTGCGGGCAAAAAATTGTCGCTCGACCTCTGCCTTGCGCCGCTTGAAACGCACCTAATCAGCACGCAACTTTCGGCGCAATTTATGATACACCTCTCGATGTCGTTCTATTTCGGGCTTATTGCGGCGTTTCCGTACATCGTTTATCAACTTTTTCGGTTTATTTCACCAGCACTCTACAAGAAGGAAAAAAAATATTCGGCGCAGGTAATAATCTCTTCGGGGCTGCTTTTTTTATTCGGCGTGCTGCTCAATTATTTCATCATTTTTCCGCTCTCTTTCAGGTTTTTAGCCACATATCAAGTTGAGGAAACTGTCGTAAATATGTTCAGTATTTCCTCTTATATCAACACTTTTACGATGCTTTCACTGATGCTCGGTCTGATGACGGAACTCCCGATTATCGCGTGGATTTTGGGCAAACTCGGCTTAATTTCCGCCGAATTAATGAAAAAATTTCGCCGACACGTTGCCATTGCGATTATGATTTTAGCAGCGGTAATCACCCCGACCGCCGATATTTTTACGCTGCTGCTGGTTTTCACGCCGATTTATTTGTTGTACGAAGCAAGTATTTTGATAGTTAGAAAAAAATAACAAAAATTTGTTTTTGTATAATAGTTTTATTTTTGATGAAATTTTAAACACTCCTCTAAAATCTTAATGTGTAAAATTAAGCAATAACTCCTCCGAAAAATGTGTATAAAGTCTGATTATCAACAATTTATAATTATAAAAAATGCGTCAAGGTTTAATCATAAAAAATACGGGCAATAACAGTTGGGTGCGGTTTCCTGACGGTGCGGTTGAGATGTGTAAAATCAGGGGAAATTTTCGGCTGAAAGGCATAAAAAGCACAAATCCCGTTGTAGTTGGCGATTGGGTTGAGGTTGACAGTTCAAACTTTATCACCGAAATCCGCGACAGAAAAAACTGCCTTGTGCGCCGTTCCACCAACCTTTCTCGCCAAATTCACATTATCGCAGCGAATATTGACATTGCGTTGTTGGTGGTTACGCTCAAAAAACCTGCCGTTTCCACAGTGTTTATCGACCGTTTTATTGCATCGGCAGAGGCATTCGGCGTGCCTGTGGCTTTGGTTTTTAATAAAATTGATTTACTCGAAAACGCCGATTTTGAGTATCTTGACACAATTATAAATCTCTATAAATCAATCGGTTATGAATGTTTGAAATGTTCTGCAACAGGTAGTATGGCTAATGCGCGCCTTGCCCATGCAAACGATGTCGGTATTGAAAATGTGAAAAAACTGATTAACGGCAAAACCGCGCTTTTGTCAGGCAATTCTGGCGTGGGAAAGTCAACAATTATCAACGCGCTTTCGCAAAACGAAGTCGCGAGAACGGCGCAGATTTCGGAATACCACCAAAAAGGTATGCACACAACAACCTTTTCCGAAATTTTTTGCGTTGATAATCAGACTTTTATAATTGACACTCCCGGAATTAAAGGTTTCGGCACAGTTGATATGCAGGAAAACGAGGTCGGGCATTTTTTCAGGGAAATTTTTGCTGCCTCAAAGCATTGCCGTTACCCCAGCTGCACCCACCGCAACGAGCCTAATTGCGCTGTTATTCAAGCGATTAGCGACAAAAAAATCGCCCAATCGCGCTATCAAAGTTACCTGTCGATTTTGGAAGATGTGAAACAGGGAAAATATCGGTAATCCTGCAAAATATCGTAACTTACGGAATAGGCATGCAATAAAAATTTAATGAATATCTGTATATTTTCTAAATTATTACGAAAAATTTATGATTTTCACTAATTTTAACACTTTTCTTTCTTTAATTTTTGTTTAACGGACAGTCATATTTCTAAATACACAATCGTATTGTTATTTTTTTTTTGTTAATAACTTTTTAAAATCTACATTTTCTATTTCGCAAAAAAATCGTAATTTGCAAACCATTTTTTTAATAAAAAATACGCTAAAAATCAGAATAATAAATTATCAAATTATCAAAAAAATTATGTCATTTGTTCATCTTCACGTTCACTCCTACTACTCTATTCTTGACGGAATGTCGTCAATTAGCGGATTGGTAGATAAGGCGGTCAAAAACGATATGCCTGCGATTGCTCTTACCGACCACGGCAATATGTTCGGCACAAAAGAGTTGTTTAATTATGTTAAAAAAATCAATAAAGAACGCGAAATTCCTTTTAAGCCAATTTTCGGCGTAGAGGCGTATATGGCGCGGCGTTCTATGATGTACAACAAAACAAATAAAGAGAGAAAGCCCGAAGATAAAGGCGGTTGGCATCTGATACTTTTGGCGAAAAATAAGCAGGGTTATCAAAATTTGTGCAAACTTGTGTCTGCATCGTGGATTGACGGATTTTACGCCAAACCGCGAATAGATAAGGATTTGCTTGAAAAATACCACGAAGGACTGATTGTGTCATCGGCGTGTTTGGGCGGTGAAATTCCAACTAAACTAATGGGCAGCAAAGCAAAAGACGTAGATGACGATACTTTGGTTGAAAGCGAATACGATAGTTTTCAAATTTCCGCAGAAAATATGCGAAATGCAGAAGAGAGCGTAATGTGGTTTAAAAATCTGTTCGGCGATGATTATTATCTTGAAATTCAACGGCATAAAACCAACAAAGAAGGCGCGAATACTGATGTTTTTATACGACAACAGGTTGTAAATAAGGCAATTTTGGAACTTGCAGAAAAGACCAACACGAAAGTTATAGCCACAAATGACGTGCATTTTGTGGAGGAGGAACACGGCGAGGCGCACGACAGATTGATTTGCCTTAGTACGCGCCGCGATTTTGACGACCCCAAACGAATGCGCTACACAAAACAGGAATGGCTGAAAACGCCGAAAGAAATGGAACAAATTTTTGCAGATTGCCCGCAAACATTGCAAAATACGCTTGAAATCGCTGAAAAAGTGGAATTTTACAGCATAGATTCCGATGCAATGATGCCAATTTTTGATATTCCAAAAGAGTTTGGTTCGGAGGAGGAATATAGAAAAAAATTTACTGATGAGGAGTTGCGCAAGGAGTTTGGCGATGAGCGTTTTGAAAAACTCGGCGGTTACAATAAAGTGCTGCGCGTAAAATTTGAGGCGGATTACCTCACAAAACTCACTTATGAAGGCGCAAAACATCGTTACGGCGAAACCCTCACTTCCGAAATCCGCGAGCGCATTGATTTTGAACTCAATACAATGAAAACAATGGGCTTTCCCGGCTATTTTCTTATTGTACAAGATTTTATTGCAGCGGCGCGGAGAATGAGCGTTTCCGTTGGACCTGGACGCGGCTCTGCGGCGGGTTCAGTTGTTGCTTATTGCCTTAAAATCACTGATGTAGACCCTCTGGAATACGACCTGCTGTTTGAACGTTTCCTCAACCCCGACCGTATTTCGATGCCCGATATTGATATTGATTTTGACGACGAAGGACGGGGAAAAGTGCTGCAATGGGTTACCGAAAAATACGGCAAGGAGCGTGTTGCTCACATTATTACATACGGCACTATGGCTGCAAAATCGTCAATAAAAGACGTGGCGCGGGTACAAAAACTGCCTTTGTCAGAGTCGAACCGATTGACAAAACTTATTCCTGCAAAATTTGACGAAGACCCAAAAACAGGCAAAACTCCAAAGGTTACCCTGAGCAACATTTATAAAATGGTGCCTGAAATGAGAAAAGAGGTCAATTCTTTTGATAAAAATATTACTTCTGTGCTGAAATATGCCGAAATGCTCGAAGGAACTGTGCGCCAAATCGGTATTCACGCTTGCGGAGTAATTATCGGGGCAGAAGATTTGACAAATTTTGTTCCAATCAGCACAATCGAAGACCGAGCGAGCGGCGAGGAATTGCTCGTTACCCAATACGAAGGCTCTGTGATTGAGGAAGTCGGCTTGATAAAAATGGACTTTCTCGGATTAAAAACGCTTTCGATTATAAAAGAAGCATTGTCTATTATTAAAAAAACAAAAGGAATTAATTTAGATATTGATAAAATTCCGATAGACGATGCAAAAACTTACGAACTGTATGCAAATGCCGAAACCACAGGCACTTTCCAATTTGAAAGTACGGGAATGCAAAAATATTTGCGCGAACTCAAACCTACAAAATTTGAGGATTTGATTGCAATGAACGCGCTCTACCGCCCTGGTCCAATGCAGTATATTCCCTCTTTTATCGCAAGAAAACACGGCAGAGAAAAAATTACCTACGATTTTCCTGAAATGGAAAATCGTTTGAAAGAGACCTACGGAATTACCGTTTATCAAGAGCAAGTGATGTTGCTGAGCCGCGATTTAGCGGGATTTACACGCGGTCAAAGCGACCTACTTCGCAAGGCTATGGGTAAAAAATTGATTGATAAAATGGAAATATTGAAAGTTAAGTTTCTTGAAGGCGCAACCGCAAACGGATTTGCTCCTATGGAAAAACTTGAAAAAATTTGGAATGACTGGTCTGAATTTGCAAAATACGCTTTCAACAAATCTCACGCTACCTGTTACTCGTGGATTGCGTATCAAACGGCTTACCTTAAAGCAAATTTCCCCGCCGAATTTATGGCTGCCAACCTCACTTTAAACAAAGACAACAATACCGATGTCGAAAAATTTATGGAAGAGTGTAAAGCAATGGAAATCAAGGTGTTGCTGCCAGATATTAACGAGTCGGAAAAGAATTTTACAGTAAATAAGAAAGGTGAAATCCGTTTTGGTTTGGGTGGAATAAAAAATGTGGGCGAGGCTGCCGTTGAGAGTATTATCGAGGAACGGAACTCAAACGGAGCATTTAAAAATATTTTCGATTTTCTTGAAAGGGCAAACCTCCGCGCTTGCAACAAGAAAACCATTGAAAGCCTTGTTTATTCGGGCGCATTCGACAGTTTTAAAGAAATTGAACGCGAGGATTATTTTGCAACCGAAACCACCATTGACGAGTTGATTATGTACGGCAAAAATGTGCAAGCGTCAAACGGCGAAACTTCGCTTTTTAGCGAAGATGAAAACGCCGCAATTCCTCACCCGAAAATTATTAAATCACCGAAATGGAACGACCTTGTAAAATTAAATTTTGAAAAAGAATTGATTGGGACCTACGTTTCGGGACACCCTCTCGACAAATACAAAAGTCAAATTCTATACGGCTGTTCGCACACGCTCGTTGAGTTGAACGATGCTGTAAATAATATAAAAAACGCTTTCGACAGCATTGCAGATAATGACAACAACAATTTTATAAAGGAGAATCAGGTCATTTTTACTGTTGGCGGCATTATCACAAACACGCTTATTAAGCAGTCGGCAAAAGGCAATAACTACGGCGTTTTTACGCTTACCGACTATTCTGGCACAATGGAGTTCCGCCTGATTGACGGCTGGCAGCCCAACGATAAATATTACACAAGATTCGGAAATTTGCTCGAAAAAGACTCGTTTATAGTCATTCGCGGCTACATTCGACCAAACATGCAAAAAGACAAAATCAATCCGACTTTGTTTATAAAACGGATAAATATTGATGTTGTAAATGTGGGCAGGCTAAATGAAATCGGCGATAAATTGCTGAAAAATATTAATATTGAGATAAAATTACACAAAATTACCAAAGTTTTTTTAAATAGCATCGCAACTTTAATAAACAGCAATCAGGGAAATATCAAATTGAATTTTGAAATAAAAGACGCTGAAAATCATTTGCTTTCGCTGCAAAAATCGGATAAAGGAATAGAAATCACAAAGACTTTTCTTGACGAATTAGAGGAAATGGCAAAAAATGATACAATTATTTTTTCTATAAATAATAAAAAATTTGAGATTAAAAAAGCCGAAACCGAAGAAATAGAGGAATTTAAAGAAGAAGAAATGATTGATTAAAAGCAAATCTTATGACTAAAATACTTATCGTTTGCAGTAAAAATTCGGGTAAAATTGCGCCGTTCATTCTCGACCAAGCCGAAAGTTTAAAAGCGCAAAACATTGATATTGAATATTTTACGATTGAAAACAAGGGAATTTCAGGTTACCTGAAATCACTAAAAGGTTTGTTGCAGAAAATAAGGAAATTTCAGCCGAATATTATTCACGCACACTACGGTTTGAGCGGTTTGTTGGCAAATTTGCAGCAGAAAGTTCCTGTGGTAACAACATATCATGGCAGCGATATTAATAACCCGAAAGTGTTAAAATTTTCTAAAATTGCAATATTTTTGTCTAAATTTAATATCTTTGTTTCGCAAAAAAATATTGTTCTTGCAAAACCAAAAAAGAATTTTGCGTTGATACCTTGCGGCGTTGATACTCAGGTATTTAAGCCGTTAAATAAAGATGAATGCAGAGAAAAAACAGGTTTAAAAAAAAACGAAAAATTGATTTTATTTTCAAGCAGTTTTGATAATCAGGTAAAAAATCCTGCATTGGCAAAGTTGGCGGTTAGTTTATTAAAAGATGTACAATTACTTGAATTAAAAGGTTATAACCGACTGCAAGTAAGCGAGTTAATGAATGCTGTTGATTGCGTGCTGCTGACAAGTTTTTCCGAAGGTTCGCCGCAATTTATCAAAGAGGCGATGTTGTGCAACTGCCCGATTGTGTCGGTTGATGTGGGTGATGTGCGTGAAGTTATAAACGGAACAGAAAATTGCTTTATTTGCGAAAATTCCGCTGAAAAAATTGCCGAAAAATTGCAAATAATTTTAGAAAAAACCGAGCGAACAAACGGTAGAGAAAAAATTTTAAACCTTGATATTCAGGTAGTTGCAAAAAGAATTATTGAAATATATGGTAAAATAATCCATTAATTTCACTAATTAACACAAATAAATATTCATTAATGAATAAGTCTGTCTAATCATAAAAAAAAATGAATATCGTATTTGCTGCCTAATTCTCCCGAAAGGCAAAACTTTGAAAAAGCGTCTTTAAAATCCTGCCTTTCGGACAAAAAAACATATGTACGATATTCATTAAAAAAAATTAAAAAAAAAAATCAAAAAAATTGCACAATACAAAAATAAATTCGTACCTTTGCAGTCGAAATTTTACTTGACAATAATATAGAGAATGAAAAAATGAATACAGCACCAGAAATATATACGCTTTACATAAATATTTAAAACTATTATAAAAAAAAATTAAAAGAGAGTACTCTCTTTTAAAAACGCCCCCTTATTTTACTTAACTCTCTAATAATCAAGCAGTTAAGATTGATTAAAAAGCCGTTTTTGCGGCTTTTTTAGTTAAAGGTGGTTAAAAACAGGGTATTCTACACGCTTTATTTTGTTGTTTTTTGTACCTTTGTTTGCAAATTGTTAAACAAAAATCTACTCTCAATGATTACATTTAAACCTGTTATTAGAAATGTCCGCTCGGACGGTTACGCGGCAATTTATATTCGCGTTACAAAGGACCGCGAAACTG
The DNA here is from genome assembly GCA_031270065.1 of Prevotellaceae bacterium. Lineage (GTDB taxonomy): Bacteria > Bacteroidota > Bacteroidia > Bacteroidales > Paludibacteraceae > F0058. The sequence continues at coordinate 26,893 of JAISYF010000074.1, forward strand.
ACTACATCAAAACGAC
>JAISYF010000134.1 GCA_031270065.1 Prevotellaceae bacterium
GGATACACCTCTTCCCATTCCGAACAGAGAAGTTAAGCTCACTCACGTTGATGGTACTGCGTAACAGTGGGAGAGTAGATAGCCGCCGTTTTTTACAACCTCTTAATCAAAGGAAAAAAATCCCTGATTAAGAGGTTTCTTTTTTTACCCAACCCCTTGAACCCGCGATTTGCATTATTCATTATTCCGTACTAATTGCTACCTGCTACTTGCTGCTTTGCGCCCTTTGTGGTTAAATATTTTTTACCGCAAAGAGCGCAAAGGAATACGCAAAGAGCACAAAGAATGACCTGTCCTGTGTTATTCACTAACCACTAACCATTGACCATTGTCAACTGACCACTAAAAAAGGGCAGGAAGGAACATTGTGATGTTTTTTTTATTACACAGAGAGACACGGAGAAATCACAGAGAGGCACAGAGATTTTTTACAAAAAAACTCCCGCTTTGGCGGTACAAGTATTGCGCTCTTTGCGGTAAAAAAATATTTAACCGCAAGGGACGCAAAGGTTATCCCACCAAAGCGGTAGGGCGCACCTATGTGTGCGCCCCCATTGAAACCCGTATATCTAATATCTATACTCTATACTCTAATAACTGATTTCTGACAACTTTTTCACGTGGCTTTTGCTGCCTGAAATTTTAACAAGTTTTGGCGCGACATTTCCTGCTGCTCGGCAAGTGCATTCGCCACCATCCTGTCGACCACAGGTTTAGGCAATTTGTCCTCTTGGGTCAGTCGCTGGTAAATTTGCAGAGCAGCCCAAGCATCTGTAGCGGCGTATCGCTGCTGGGCAATTGAGAGAGTATGATTTTCCCAATTTGTAAGTTGTTGTGCTTTAGATATTTTTTTGTTGAAAACGATGGCGAACATTTTTTGCAGTCCGAGTTCCAAAATTCCATACTGCTTTGCAATTATCTGCAAATCAATGAAATTAGCAGGGTTACCAATGTTCAGTCTGTGCAAACGCGAGAAGTCATCTTTGAGCGACAGTCCGATTTTCATCACATTTTTATTCCCTAAAAATTTGAAAATCATTTTTTCTGCTTCCGATTCCGAACTGATTTTGTTCAGGCGAAAGAGGTAGCAAATCTTGTTTGTTGCAACCTGCAAAAGCGCCACCTGATGATGAACGCCTTTATTGAACGATGGTTTTGTTTCCGTGTCTATCCCCACAACCTGCTGCGCCGACAGTTCGGCGATTGCTGCAGCCACAGCAGAATCCTTGTCAATCACCACAATTTCGCCTTCAAACGAGGCAACAGGCATCCCGTTCAATTCCTCTTTCTTTATTTTTGCTTGAAACTTCATGAAAAATTGTACCCTTCCTCTTGCTTTTTGCATTTTAGCAAATGTAATGCACGCACTGCGTTCAGCAGTTTCAGCCCCCAATGTTCGCAAAAACTGTCGAGGCAAGCAGTAAGCGCTTCGTTCATAACCAGTTCATTTCCCGATTGAAAATTTTCAGCATAATCGCGGATTTCTTGATAAACGTCTGCAATGCTTTCCGAAACAGTTGCGGCGATTGGCAGGTCGCTGTATGACATGTCGGGGTGGGAAGTATCCAAAAAACTGTCGTCCGCGCCCAAAATTTGCGCAATCATTTGTTTTACATAATCGTAATCTGTCCGACCAACGTATTGATACATTGCCCTGTCGTCTGCGTTTTCGGGAATTTCTAACAATACAGTCTTTAAATAAAGCAGCGAAAAAAGTCGCAACGCTGTTGCAATAAAGCCCGTTTTTTTCGCTGTATCCAAATTTTCGAGGAAGCGGCAGGTCTCGGCAACAACTGTTGTAAATTCTATAACTGCTTGGCTGTAAACAATATGTACATTATCATTTTTCATTTTTTTTCATATAATTGAAAAAAGAATATCTCTTTTTTTGCAAATTTCAACAAATAGAAACGTTTCTTTTTCAATTTGATATATTCAATTACATTTTTTTATAGTTAATGTTATATACCATCACGCTGTTTCCGCCTCCGTTAGATTTTCCCTGCGCGGTTACGATGAGCGTTTTTCCGTCTGCGCTAATGTCCATTCCAACAGGATAACTGTCGGCTGCGCAGTTAGCAATCACTTTCATGTCGGATGTACGCGCCACAGCAACGTAACTTTTGTTATTCACGGCAGCGAAGATGTAACGCCCGCTTGGGTCGGCAACTATCGTACGCGCACCTTCGCCCACATAAACGCTTGTCCATTTGTTGTATGGCTTCTTCGGATTTTCAGCAATATGGCTCAAAAAATCCTGTAAATTTGCTTTTTGTATATAACCTGTTTTGTTGATACTCAAATAGATACAAGAGTCGGTCAAAATCAGATGTCGCAAATTGTTTTTCATGCCAGTAACAGAGGCAATATATTTTTGCGTAGCCACATCGACCACAGCCACAGCATTGCTCCCCATTTTTCCAATCAACAGCAGTTTGTTGTCGGGCGTAAAAACCGTACCACGCAGGCAGTTGCCACAGTTGTTGTCGCGGTCAACGATTTTGTCCTGCTCAAAGTTGTTTGTCAGTCGGCGGTCAATTTCAACGTTCTTAATATAGTGAAAATCAGCGGGTTTGTTGCTGCTCACGTCAATGAGCGCAACAGTATTGTCGCCCCAGTGGGTAACAGCCACTGTTTTGCTGTCGGGCGAGGCGGCAATCATCTTGGGCAGCGGCGCGGTGGGCATCACGCGCACAATGGTGTCAGCATCGGTATCAATAATACACAAGGCAGACGGGTCAATGGCGTTCCTGTCATACGAGCGGCGATAGTATGTTACCCAAAGATACTTCCCGCTGTGCGAAAAGCAACTTTCCACAGGCTTGCCCGAAAAGAAATTCAGTTTGTTTGTTCGGGTGCGAAATTTATAGTCAAAATAGTCGCTTTCTTTGAACAGATACTGATTCTTTTGGTCAAAAACGTGCGCCACAGACTTCAAAAGCCTGAAATCTGACAGCGAATATACCGAAGTGCTGTTCCCCTCGAGCGAGTGTACATAAAATTTGTTCTTCTCGTCGAGTATATTTACCGATTTTGGCGAATTAACAGTAATATCGAAACGGTCGGCTGCCACGCGCGGATTCGCGTTGTAGCGCTGAAACCTCTGAACAAGCGTTAATCCCACTTCTGCGTCCACAGGCAGCGATTGTGTACCTACAGGAACATGCTGAATTTGCGCCAATACTGCAAGATTGCCGCCTAATAACAGAAAAGCAACCCAAATTTTAATATTATTCATAAACTATTCAAATACAGTAACTTAATCGTTTGGCGAATTGACAATTTCTCAAATCCAAACATAGAGATTTTCAATTTTTTGAATGCAAAGTTAGTATTAAATTTTCAAATTATACGCAAATTAAAGATTAAATCGGTTGTCTGTTTTTTTGATTTTGCCACTGATTTAGTTAACGCTGATTTCCAATTCACAGATTATTATTTTAAATAACATAATATTTTACTTGCTACCTGCTACTTGCTAATTGCCTTCGCGCCAAAAATCCATTTTTTGGAATTTTTTTTTACTTTTTTTCCAAAAATATTTTTTATTCCGAAAAGTTTTGTAACTTTGCCGTGCTAATTTGCTTATAAACAGGCAGATATAGTAAAAATGTTTATCAATTTGTTTCTTTTTTACAAATAATAAATTGATAAAAAAACACGATGCGCAGGCGTGCGTAAAATAATGTAATTTTATAGGAAAAGCATTTGGCTTTATCTTTCTGACAGAAATGTGGCAATTTTAGTTAAAGAAAGTTTAAGTTAAAATATTTGCGTGTTTTTGCGTGGACTTTAATTTAACTATTCTGCCTTTAACAGGTAGCCACAAAAACCTCTGTCAGCGGGATAACTCAAAAAGTATTCACGCTTTTTTTGTGTGCAAAACTGTGAACAAATAGTAATTAGTAATTAGCAATTAGCAATTAGCAGATAGCAATTCTCAATTCTCAATTCTCAATTTTGAATTAATAAATTATTCACTAAAAAAAATAACATTTTAAATTTAATTTTTTACAAAAATGAAAAAAAGTATTTTACTTTTGGGCTTTTTAGCCCTGATGAGCGGCGCGGCGCTGACCGCGCAAGTGGGCGTAAATACAGAAACGCCAAAAATGACCCTTGATGTAGTTGCAGGCAAAACCGATGCCAGCACCGCTGAAGGATTTGCCGCCCCGCGATTGAAACTCAGCGAGTTGAACGCCAAGCAAGCGAAATACACCGCCGACCACACAGGCGCAATGGTGTATGTTACCGACATAGACGCCGCTACCGTGCAGAATTATTCCGACCAGATAACCTGCACAGGTTTTGTCTATTGGAATGGTACGCACTGGGTTGGCGACTGCGCAGCGCCCAAAACTTACGCCGCCGCGCTTATGCAGCCAAAGGCATTCACATTTTACGAAAATCCGGAAGGTAATGATGTGCCTGTTCCTTTAGTGTTTGGCGCGGGCGGCAGCAGCGCAATGACTTATCAGTGGTACAAAATCACCGGCAATAACGTTCATATTCGCGTTGCGCAAAAATGCACCGCTGCTGACGGTTCGGGCTTTGCTACCAACGCTTTTACGCCCACAAGCGTTATCAAAGGAACCACTCGAAACGCCAATAACACAGGCTTTTACAGGTATTTTTGCGTAGGTAAAAACGCCACTAACGACAGCGTAATTTCCAACATTGCAGAGGTAGCAGTAGGCTGCGGAGCAAAAAACCTGCAAGGCGAGTGGCTCTCGTTTATGTGCTTCAACCTTGGCGCAACAGAACTGACAATTGCAGCCCAAAAAAACCATACCCTTGCAGCGCCAACAAATGACGCGGACGGTTTGCACACCTACCAGGCAGGCGAAGAGGCTATTTACGGCGACTTTTATCAGTGGGGACGCATCCGCGATGGGCACGAGCAGCGTGGAGCAAGCGCGGGCTTTGTTGCAGGCTCTAACGCCGCAGGCACAAATCAGGCTGCCTACAGCGCCTCCACGCCAATAGTTTTTGAAGACGGAAATCTTATCGGTACCTCGCAACGTTACCCGTGGCGACAGGTGTCACGCAACGATGGCAACCATTACGGAAAATTTATCACCACAGGATCAGCACAAAACGCTAACTGGGCTTACGACTTGCCCGCAAACGAGATAGACCAACTCTGGCGTTCGGGTCGCTTTGCACCTAACGACCCCTGCGCAAAAATAAAAGAAGACGGCTTAACATACGAAACATTTTATCCGACAGACGGCATAACCACCGGCGCAAATACAAACTGGAAGACCCCTTCGCAGGACGAGTGGGGAAGCATTTACCGCGGCGGCACAGTCAGCGGCTCTCCCAATACCGCTCTTGCAAACACCTGGACCTGGTACGGTAGCAATGGACGCGGCTTTGATATTAAACCCGACGGCTCTACAATCACGCTGCATTTGCCGGCAAACGGTTTTCGCCACTCAAATAATGGTCGCCTTTACCACCAAGGATCACCCGGCTACTATTGGAGTATTTCATTCTCAGGAACTAATGCCAACGTCTTGCTCTGCAACAATGGCAGCGTTAATCCTGCATACAGCGTTTTCCGCGGATTCGGGTTCACACTGCGCTGTATAAAAAATGTTTAACGTGGTCAATGCTTAGTGGTTAATAATTTACAAAATTACTCAAAACTTTTCATTCCGCCATTCCTTCGGACGAAGCGCAGGCGTAGCCGAAGCCGAAGCGCAGTCCGAAGGAGTTTGGTTTGGTCAACAAGGTTGTGATACTTTACAATTAACAATAAACCGGCGGCGCTTTGTTTTTTATTGTAATTTTACTCTCCATAAAAGCAGTGTTTTTACATGTTGAATTTATGTCGCTAAATCACTGTTTTTCAGTGAATTATGCAAATAGTTACAATAGAAAACGGTACGCTCAAATACCTTTTTGGGCGCAGCGACGAAAATCCCAACGGTAGCCGCCCGTTGTTTTTTCCTGCGCAGTTAATTTTTTTTCCTGCGCAGCCGTTTTTTCCTGAGCGGCTACTCAAACAAAATTAGCGCTTGGAAAACCGGGTTTTTCATCTGTCTTTATAACAAAATAATTCATACCTTTGTGCCGTTTTTTTGCAAATAGATTATTTGATAATTTTTGCTGTCTAAAATACTGAATAATAGAATGTAAACAAAATTATAAATTGTGTAATTTGCCCTCTTGCTTCAAAAAAAGGAGATTTTTAAAGCAATCGGAAAAGGTTTTGAGGAACGGGAGTTGCGGAAAATCAGACAGTTTTATCTCGCTTTCCCAATTCGGGACTCACTGCGTCCCGAATTGGGTTGGGCACATTACCGTTTGATTTTGAAAGTAATGGATGAAACAGCCCGCAATTTTTACATGGATGAGTGCGTAAAATCAAATTGGAGTACCCGCCAGTTTGAAAGACAAATTAATACGCATTTCTACGACCAGCCGACCGAAGAAGAATTGAGAGCCGAAATTGAAACACAGAAAAGAATGTTTTATCTGCGACAGGCGGAAAAAGGAGGGAAGAATGAATAGAAATTTGCTGAGCCATATTTTAAAAACGTTGAAAGAATTGCCTGTTCGGAAAATTACCGATATAATTACCGATAAACTTTCAAAAACAGAATTGGCATTTTTAGAAAATATAATCGGTTATTTAGAAAACAATGAAACGATAGACAATTACAGGGCGCAACTCCTAACCAACAAATCGGCGGAGAGTGTAAAAAAACATTTTGCTACATTAGTCAGACTGGAAATTTTGACTGCCGAAGGCACAAACAAAGGAAGAAAATATCGTTTGAATACAATAATGTTGAAAAAATAAGATACAATGAACCAGTTAAGTATAAAGAACAATATAAAAACATTAAGCACAAAATCCATTGTAGAATTTAAAAGTTTTATAGAGTACAGATATTATCCTGAAAAAAGATATTCAAATGGAAAACTTGAAAATTATCATAAGGATGATTTACAATGTTTAGAGGATTAAAAAAAAGAATTATCAAAAAAGATAAGTATGCGAGAAAAGATAAAGAACATTGCAATCAATGAATTGGTTATAGAAATTGAAAATGTAATTCAAAAATTAAATAAAACCCCATACCCCACCCCATAACCCACTCCCTCACCGACCGCAATTTCGCCGTCGGCTATGTGGAAGCAAAAGACATTCGAAAATTTGTAGTACACAAATCGGAATTTGAAAAAATGGATGTCGTTGATTTTAGGAAACTTGTGACGTGACGGGCTGCAATGGGGGTTAATGCGTTGATTTATCCGGTTTTCGCTGTATCCCAAACGGCGATAATTCTGTATGGCAAGGTCGATAGAGAGTTCGGGGTCAATAGTTTGGTCAATCCGCTCGCTTCCTGTTTTCGCCAACCAAAGTTTAAACGGCTCTGCTTTTTTGCTCGGAATGGACTGAATGAGGCGGAAAACCTGCTCTGTATCAGCCACATCGGTAAGGCGCATTTTACCATCAGCCGCAAGCAATTTCAAAGCGTGACAATTTGTCACGGTTTCATTTCCTTCTTCTTTGAGACGTTGTTTTAATTTACGCCAATATGCCTGCGGGTTTTCGCTTTCGCTTAAAATTCCCACAACATCTACCACCGAAAACCACCATTTTTCGGCGTTTTCGTCCCATACTGCGCGGACTTTTTGCTGTTCAAAAAGTTGGATTTTGTTTTTTTAGATTTTCGAGATTTGGCATTTGTCTAAATTTTTATTGTTATTTTATTGATTATTATGTATTTATTCTTCCCTGTTATTTTCCATTACCGCATAAATTTCATCTTTTTTCTATTTTTAATGTATCTTGAAATTTTTGACAAATATACTTTAGAGAACTCCTAAAAACTGCTTATTTGTCGTTGGACTTCATTTTCAAAATGCTCATTTACATTAGTAAACTGCGCTTTTGAAAACTTGTCCGCCTAAAATAATCTAATTTTTAAGAGTTCCC
>JAISYF010000144.1 GCA_031270065.1 Prevotellaceae bacterium
GCCGACCACGAAAACATTGCTAAACTCCTGAAAACCAGTTTCTTTTTTACAAATCCATACTCTTCCTGGGAGAAAGGAGCGGTTGAAAATACAAATAAACTTATTCGACAATATATCCCGAAACAAACTAATTTTGATACTATTAACTATCAGCAAATCAAAGAGATACAGCATCAGATAAACAGCAGACCAAGAAAAAAATTAGGTTTCTATTCACCAAAAGAAATTTTTTACCTAAATTTACAATCCTAAATAGTTGCATTATGATGGTTAAATTTATCCCAATAATTAATGTCTTTTTTTTATAAAAAAAACAAAACTAATTTTGTAATATCAGAAAATTGTAAACAATGAGCAAAATATTAAAAAATAATTGGCAATTCCATTTGGCAAATTCTTTAATGCGCGGAAATTGGTTTATTGACCCGCAATTTATGACTTCGCAGGCAGAAATTGTTGTTAATCTTTTGAACAAAAAAGAAATCAACATTTCGGCAGAACGCGCCGAATATGATATGCTGTGGGGCAACGGAACTGCAATCTACGGAATACGCGAAGAGTGGAAACTACTGCCAAAAAACTCTGTTGCAATCTTTCCAATCAAAGGCACAATGTTCAAAGAGGGTACTTGGTGCAGTTACGGTACAGAAGAAATTGAGCAATATATGAAAACCGCCGCAGCGCAAAGCAATATTGTGGGCGCGGTGCTTACAATCAATTCGCCCGGCGGCGAAGTGAGCGCAGTTGCACCAATGCACAGAGGCATTAAGGCGTTCAAAGAGGCGGGAAAACCTGTTGTGTCGACTTGCGACACCTGTATGAGTGCTGCATATTATGCCGCAATCGAAACCGACCTGATACTTGCTGACAACGATATTAGCGCAGATTTTGGCTCAATCGGCGTGATGTCAAATTTTATTGACGCGCAACAAGTTTATGAAAAACAGGGTTATGTTTTTCACAGAATAAAAGCAGAAGAAAGTGCGGACAAAAACGTCGCATTTGAAAAAGCATTGAAAGGAGATTACGAAATGTTAAAATCGGAAGCATTATCACCGCTCGCAATCAAATTTCAAAACGATGTAAAACAGGCGCGAGGTGCAAAACTCAACCTCGACACTTCGGGAATTTTGAACGGAAAAACTTTTTACGCAAAAAAAGCCCTTGAAGTCGGATTAATAGACGGTTTCGGCGACATCAACAAAGCAGTGCAACTTGTTATTGAATTATCATAAATTATAAATTTTATTTTACAATGAAAAAACTATCATTTGGCGCGATGTCAGCAATGGTTTTAACTCTTTTGGGAATGGAAAAAGTAACAAAAGACGAAAAAAACAAAGTTGTTCTATCGAAAGAAGAAAAAGAAAAAATTTCGACCGCCTTTGGTGAAGCATTTATGAATAAATGGATTGCTATCGAAGAATCTGACGAAAAAGCGTCAGAAGAACAAACGCAAGAACTTTATGCAGAAATGAAAAACCATTTTGCAGCGGAATTTGAAGCGCAACTGAAAGTAGAAAAAGCGAAAGCAGAAAATCTACTTGCAGAAAAGACAAAACTTGAAAAAGATTTGTCAGAAAAACAAAAAGAATTGGAAAGCAAAAACAAAGCATTGGAATTGCTCTCCGCCGAAACAGAAGACAAACCGAAAGCGGAAACAACAGACACAGGCTTTTTCGGTAAAAAACAAAAGTATGCAAAAGGCAGCACGATTATGAGAGTAAATATCAGCGCATCGCACTACGCCGCTATTATGAATGCAAGCAGGCGCGGATTTCCCGTTCTTGCGTCAGGAGCAGACATCGACACAGAGGACTTGAAACGCGAATTTGGCGCGTATCTCGGTCAAAACGGCAACTACATTCAGATTGACCTCTACAATCAGTTGCTATCAGGTTTTTCGAGCGCAGACGAGTTCAAAACTCAACTCGCAGAAAACGAGTACCGCGCTTCTGAAGCGTTGATGACTTCCGTAATGCAGTCGTTCATTCCTGAATGGACACCGCAAGGAACAGCACAATTTAATCCTATTCGGATTAAAAATTTCCGCCACAAAATCAATGTTGCGATTAAACCTGCTACGGTTCTTGATTCTTACCTCTCGTTCTTGTACGAGGAGGGTTTGACTCCAGACCAGCACCCGATTGTGAAGTTCGTTATCGACAACTTGATTTTCCCAACGCTTTTGCGCGACATCGAAAATCGCGCATTCTTCAAAGGAAAATTTGTTGAAACGGTAGTGTCAAACGGCGTTGTAACGCAGGGCGGAAAGCCAGAAGATTCAATGGATGGTATCGAAACAATTTTGGTTGAAAACAAAGCCAACACAGATAGCGGTATTCATTATATGGAGAACGCAAAAACTTTGGCAGAACTCAAAGCACTTTCGGCAGCAGATATGCTGCAATACGTCAGCAATTTTGTTGATTTTATGTCAGATTTTTATTCAATCGAAAAAGTTTATTGCTCGTCGCAGGTTTACAAATTGTACAAAAACGCCTACAAGCAGGTTTATGGAATTGGTGCAGCAATCGCAGACCCGAACTTCGGCTCTGACACGATTGACTATTCCGAAAAAATACTCACACCTCTCAAAGGTATGTACAATTCGCCAATATTGTTTGCCACGCCAGCCGACAATATGCTCAAATTGAAGTGGAAAAAAGAGGCACCGTTTATTATTAACGATGTGCAAAAAGATAAGTACGATGTGCTTATTTTGGGCGAGTTCTGTCTTTCGGGCGGTTTTGCAGTTGGCAACGCTCTGTTTGCAGCAGTGCCAGAGGGCTACAACCCAAAAGCAGTTATTTCTTCTGTTTGGGGTGAATCAAACAATTATCAATCGCCAAAATCGACAGAGAAAGGCGTCATTTCTTTGAAATCGACCGAAGGTAGCAACATACAGGCTGTTGGAGTTGGAGAAACAATCGAAAACATTATCTACAAATTCAAAGGCGCATCTGCATCTTTGGGTTGGAGTTCAACCACACCAGCAGGCGTAACAGTTGAAATCGAAGACAACACTGTAACCATCAGCGGCGCACCAACCGCAGCAGCTGTCTATAACTACACGCTTACCGTAACAGGCTACGGCGGCGGCGAAAGCACAACCGCAACAGGTAAAATCACTGCAACCGCAGGGGCATAAATAATGTAAGGGCGGCTTTGCGGTCGCCCATACATTTATTTTTAAGTTTTTAAATAAAAAATCTTTAAATAAAAAAAAATATTATGACAGAATACAGCATTCCTAAATTATCAACCGCAGCACCTTCGCCAAAACAGCCTACTGTTATTGTGATTAACATCGAAGACATTGCCAAAACAGATAATGTAATCACAGGGTTTCCAACAACAGACGAGGGAGGAATTCTCTCAACTTCCAACATCGTGCTTACAGCAGGCAAAAAGGGCTACGGCGTTTATGCAACGCCAAGCACTATTAACCGCCCAGATTCTTCCGATGGAGATGAAGATGCAAGGGGTTTTACCTCAACAGTTGAGTTTGACCACCCAGGTGATGACTTGGCTTTTGACGAATTTATCCAAAAATTTATCAATAGCAATGTGGTTATCATCACTTTGGGTTGTGGCGGTAGCGGAACGCGCTTGCACGGAACACCCTGCTACCCGATGACGCTCACGTTTGAAGGTACAGACAGCAACGAGGCAACACGCGGACACTTGACATTCACGCAATCGGTGCGCTCACCAAACAAGTCAATGCACTATGTTGGCACAATTCCAGCACTCTACGACAATGCAACAGCAGCAACGCCGTCAGAGCCAGAAGTAGAACAGTCCGCATAATACGTAATTATGTATGGGTGGCTTTTGCAGTCGCCCATACATTATTTTTTTAATCTTTAATTTTTTAAATAAAAAAAATGAGTAAAGAAAAAAAAACAACTGAAAAAATTGCTGAAACAGAGAAACCGCAAGAGGTTGAAACTCAGCAACAAAAACAGCAACAGGCGCAAAAACAAACGCTTGTGCTTGTCGTGTCAAGAAGCGACAGCGCAGAAGTAGTAGAGTTGTCTATTGCCGCTTGGCGAAAGAATTTCGCAGACGCCGAAATTGTGATTGTAAGCGCAAAAAAAGACGGCATAAAAACGCTTGACTTTGTGCCAAGCGAAGACAAAAACGTGAATTTAGCAAACATTCTCGCAGCCGCAATCGCCGATGAAGAAGTTAGCGAAAAATTTATCCTGTCGCCCATCGACGCATTCCCTGTGAATAAAATCGGGTGGCAAAACCTCGAAATCCTTAAATGCAAATCACAACTTTTGCAAAACAAACGATTGATTTGCCTCAAAGATTTGACGGAACTCGCAGTAACAGAGCAACTCAAAAAAGAAAATATAAAAGACGTTGTCAATTTTGAAACAGGCTTACCTGTGGTTTTTGAAAAAGAAAAATTGATTGAAATTTTTCAAAAATTCAATCCTCAAAAAATTCCCACAAAAGTTATATCGCTATATCTAAACTACCATTATAGCGGTTTTTCGTCAAAACCTGTCTATTTTAGAGCAGGTATATTCGCAACGGCAGTAATGCGAAAAGAGGCAAATCTCGATGTTGTAAAAGAGGGGTTAGAAGTTTCCGACTTCTTTATTATCAACACAGATGGCTACATTGCCGCTGGCAAACTGATTGCTGAAAAATTGGCTAATGACTGATTTTTTACAAGAAATAGAAAATTGGCAAAAAGCCGGGTGCAAAGAAAAAGACGGCATTCGGCTTTTTTTAAATTTGCAGGAAAAAACTCCGCTCGGCAAACTTGTCAAACTTTGTCCAGAACAAAACGGAAAACTTGCAGTAAAACAACTTTTTGCAATCGCAGGCAAAAAAGATAATTTAATTTTAAATCGACATTGGCAGCCGCTGCCAGCAACAGCACAATCGACAGACGCACCTAAATTTCGCGAAATGTTTCCATTTCTTAACGAAAAAAACACGCCCAACGAACTCAAAGTGCTTGCAGCAGATAAAATTACTGCCTATCGCAAAAGCATAACCGCACACGCGCGGCTTGTCGACTGTACAACGCTCGAACAATGCTACATCACAGCAAAAGAGGTAGTAGAAAATTATCTTGAAAATTACGAAATTACGCAAGAGTTCAAGCACTATATGGACACAGGGAGAGTGCTTGGTAAACACGCAATTTTTTCTGAAATGAAAAAACTTGCAGAACTGCGAAAATCGAAACCGAGCGAAATCCTCAAACGGCAAAAACAGGTCGAAAACAATATCTTTCAAATAAAAAGCCAATTAAAAAAAGGCGACAAATCGCATTTGAGAACACAACGTGAAAAACGTTTGCGCGAACTTATGCACGTTTTGCAAGAAATCAACAGAATAATTGACGGGCTATGAGTTTATTCAGTTTTAGCGAAATTGAGAAAAAAAACGAAAATGACAGCAACGGAAAAATTTCAAAAGATGCTGTTTTGATTAACAAATACGAAAATCTGCACACACTTAAAATTAAGAATATCAAAGAGTTAGTAGGTGAGCAAATAGCAGAAAACGATATTTATTTTCTTTGGACACAAAACTCATTTAACGCGTTCACATTTATTCTTTGGGCTATAAAACATTTCGGCACAATCGAAGAACTATTGCTCACTACTTATGCTATCAATGAAAAAGTAGTAGAAATGATTGTGCGCTGGCTCGACAAAGGGCTGATAAAATCGGTAACAATTTTTGTTTCAGACACATTAAAAGTCCGAAACGCAAAAATCAACGACCAACTGCAAATATTAGCGCAAACACGCAATATCACAATATTTTATGCTTGGAACCACTCTAAAATTACGCTGATAAAAACCGCTGACAAATTTCTTTGTATTGAAGGTTCTGGCAACCTCAGCGAAAACAGCAGATTTGAAAATTATATTTTAACAAATAATAAAAAATTATATGACTTCCGAAAAAACTGTATCCTCGATAATGCTGATTAACAACGAGTTGTCAATGGAAATCAAAAAAGATGAATTAGAAAAACTCGGCGCGTTGCACTATACGCCGCGCGAAATCGCAATGTTTTTAGATATTCCGCTCGCAATAGCAGAAGAAGAATTTAACAACGAAAAATCGCTGTTAAATTACTACATCAAACGCGGTCGGTTGATGAGCGAAACAAAGGAACATCTTGCCCTAATCGATTCCGCACAGGGCGGAAATATATCCGCCAGTGAAAGATTAGAAAAAATCCGCCGCGACAAAAGTTTTACAACAGCAAAAGAAGATATTTTTGGCTCAATAAACCGCGAATCAATATTTCACAAATTACAGGACTATATTGTTAGCGGCGCACAAATCGACATCAGCAACGATGAAGCACTATATCTTGATACGCTACGCTTAATCGACAGTGTAGAGCGGCACTACGGCAGGCGCGAAACTATAAGATTGTTGCAGAAAAAACCTTTTAACCTTACTTTCGGCAGAGCAAGAGAAATGATGGATGAAGCAACAAATCTTTTTTATTCAGAAAAAAATGTTGATAAAAAAGCAATGCGCAACAAACGCGCTGAAATGCTTGTAGAAATGGCAACTTTAATTAAAAAAAATGCCAAAAATGCAAACGATTTTAAAGTGGCGGGCGACCTGCTTGTGCAAGCAAGCAAATTACAGCAACTCGACAAAGAGGAGCCAAATGTGCTGCCAAAAGAAGCATATCAAAAGTCAATACGAATTTTTATGCTCGAACCAGAAAAAGTTGGGTTGCCATCAATCAGCCGCAAGCAAGTTTTGGAAGATATACAAAAACTTGCAATCCCAGAGGCGCAAAAACAGCGAATTACCTACGAGGCAAATATTGAAGATATTATTCCTGTTAATGAACTTTTAGAAAATGCCGCGAAAAAAGATTGATATAAATTCCGAAGAATGTTCAACGTCTTATAGCAACTGGCTGGCGCAGGTCTGCAATATGACAATGACAAAAAACTTTTTCTTGGTCGCAGGGCGCGGCAGTTCCAAAACTACCGAGTTCCAAGTAGAGCGGCTGATGGAGATGGCTTTTGACATGCCCGGCGCGCCGATAGCATGGGTGAGCGACACTTATGCAAACCTGCAACAAAATATTTTGCCAATGGTAATTGAGGGTTTGGAACGCAAAGGGTGGAGAGAGGATATTCATTTTGTGGTAGAAAAAGCCCCGCCAGAATTCACCGAAAAAGAAAAAGAAAATTTGCCCGAAAATCTGAAAAAAGATTTTTGGAAACCATTTAACAAAATCGTAACTTATAAGCACACGCTGATTATTTATACAGGATTAAACATTACTTTCGGCTCGCTCGACCGCCCAAGTTCGCTTGCAGGGCGTTCTTATGTGCATATCATCGGAGACGAGGTCAAATATTTTCCAAGACACAAAATTAATAATCTGCTCAGGGCAAAGCGCGGCTACAAACAAAAATACAGCAACAGCCCATTCTATTGTGGCGTAACTTTCACAACAGATATGCCAAACATTGAGCATATCGGCGAACACAATTGGATTTTGGAAATGAGCAAAACAATGAATGTGAAAGCGATTATGACACTGATACAATCAGGGCTTATAGTTAATCAATGCCGTCAGCAATATTATGCAGAAGCGCAGCATGGCGACCACATAGAAGCAATCCGCAACACAAAAAGCAGATTAGACAAATGGGAAAATTATCACCGATTGGCGCGGATGGCAGCAGAAACACACAACTTCTATTATGTCGCGTCAAGTTACGTCAATGTAGATATTCTCACACCTGAATGGTTCAGAGACGCTTATGAAACTGACTTTATAGATGCCAAAACATCAATCCTTTCTATTCTGCCAAGTGTTGAGAGCGGAAATAGATTTTATGCCAATCTCTCGGAACGGCACTTCTACTATGACGGCACAGATAGTCAATGGGAAGATTACTTTGGATTACGCGAACAGGAGGACTGCCGAATACTCAAATATCTCAATATCAATCGACCATTAGAGGCAGGTATGGACTTTGGAAATATGATGTCAATGTCAATTTTCCAAGAAAATTTAAATCTTAACGAAATCCGCGTGCTAAAATTTCTGCACACTTTAAAACCAGATAACATTCCTAATTTGGCAGATAAATTTG
Organism: Prevotellaceae bacterium; assembly: GCA_031270065.1. Classification (GTDB taxonomy): domain Bacteria; phylum Bacteroidota; class Bacteroidia; order Bacteroidales; family Paludibacteraceae; genus F0058. The sequence goes on from JAISYF010000144.1 coordinate 8,124, forward strand.
TTAAATATTTTGAAACGCATCAAAATAAAAAACTAATTCTCCACTACGACCGTACAGGCAACAATCAACTCGGATTTGGACAAACAAACGCAATCGAACTGAAAAACGCAATCGAAACTTACCAATTTGGCGAACACAAGGGCAAACGCACAGGCTGGCGCGTGGAACTCGCCTCGCTCAATCAAGGCAACATCGGACAACAGGAAGAGTATTATTTTATGGAAGCAATGCTCTCTGAAAGCAATCGCCGACTGCCTGCAATCCGTATAGATGCCTACCAATGCAAGGCTCTCAAATGCAGCCTCGAACTCGCAAGAACCAAGAAAGTAATCAATGCAAAGGGAGTTGAGTACATTAGCAAAGACAAAACGTCAGAGAAGTTGCAAATAAGCCGACTGCTGTATGAAAGCACAAACCCTTCCGACAGTTTAAAATATGGACTAATGACAAGAGAAAGACGTGAAATTTTAATGCGAAGGTAGGCTATTTATAAATCCCAAAATACCCACCCTCAGATGCAATTTGATTAATATTTTACCCACCCTAATTTCTCTTTTTACTGCAAAATTTTACAACACATTTTTCAAATAAAAAATTCAAAAAACAAAATTTTTTTTGAATTTTTTTTATCGTTATTGAGTATCAGCAAGTTAAGTCCTTTTAGTTAAATTACATTAAAATACAGCCGTTTTATTTAAAAAAATAAACATAAAATAAGTAAACAAATATAATTTTAAAAAACAATTAAAACGTTTATTTTTAAGTATTTAGTTGTTTTTTTTAAAAAAATACGTGTTAATATAAGTTATTTAATGTAAATACATCACTAACATTTGAAACAGATTTAAAATACTGTAAATCAACGTTTTATAATTATTTTTGATTGTTAAATTATATTAATAGAATGTTAATAAATGCAGTTAAGTTGCTGTATTGCAGCGTGTTACACTTTTTAATTTCTTAACAAGAAATAGGTATTTATTGTTAAGAAATAGACCCAAGAGAAGAATAGAGAAGAATAGAGAAGAATATATTATAAATATTCTTTCCTATTTTTACATATATACAGGCGTTACGCTGTGTGTTATTTTTGATTTGAGAAAATTTTTTTTTGAGTTCTGTACGTTGGTAATCGCACAAGAGATTAGCAATTTTGTAACGTGCTGTAAATCAACACGTTACACGCTGTTGCGCCATATTTCACTATTTGCGGCAACAGAGAGTGATAAACCTCGAAAGTGCGGGCTGTGCCTCTTTGCGAGGGGCAACCGCTTTTTTGTAAAAAAGCGGTACAAAAAACTTGAAAACCAAATAATTAAGACAAAAAATACTGACATTTTGACAGTGTTTTTTTAGTGAACACAACGACTTCTTTTCTTTTTGTTCCGTAAAAAGAAAAGAAGCAGCGCAAGCGCGAAAAATCCTACCAAAACTTTACGGCTGAAAATAGAACAGGGATAAAAATTTTACAATCTCTATAAAAAATACAATAGTTTTTCAAAAAAAATGACGTTTTTTTGCCCCAAAATCAACTATTTTTACGAAAAAAACATAACTGCTTGATTATCAACCATTTACGTTTTTATAAAACATAAATAACTATAAATATAGTTAAATATATTTAAAATCTATCCTAAAATTTTCGTAATCCAAAATAAAACCGTACCTTT
>JAISYF010000159.1 GCA_031270065.1 Prevotellaceae bacterium
TAAATAATCTTTGAAATTTTAAAAAATTTTTTTTACAGAGTACTCTGTATTTTATATTGTGCAAAACGCACAATATAAAAATGCTAAAATCGATTAACCTTGAAAGAAAAAACAAATTTTAAAAAAACAAATTTAAAACTAAAATAATTTTTTTAAACCTTTTAATTTTTTAACAGAAATGAAAAACATTTTTTACATTTTTAAAGAGCGTGCTTTATGTACGCTTGTAGCGATACTTTTGTGCGCGGGTGTGGCTAATGCCGCATTGACACTTTCAGAATTGCGGTGGAGTATTAACGGCGGAGAATACGGCACTGACCCGATAAACGCTGGTGACCAAGTAACATTTAGTGTACGAGTTTACAATAACCAAGGTTCTACACATGCTACTTGTGGAGGTACAGATGGTATCAAAGGCGACGAAGATTCTAAATGGGGTATTGTTTGGATTATAGATTCTGGCGATTGCTATGCCTATCACGATGCAGCACATAACGCCCTTCCCGATGGCGGTTCTTTTTGGGCTGATGTAATGGGGACTTGTGACAGCGGAGCGCATCCTGAATATTGGGTTGCTACCGCAGGTGCCCATACTATTTATGTTAGAGGCGATGGCGGCTGTACGCCAGAAAGTAGTCTGCCCTTAGTTAGTTTTCCAATTACAGTAACATTAAATTGTAATCCTAGTCCAACAACAAACTATGACGGGACTGCAAAATCAACTCCGTGGGCTGTTGATACGCAGATAGATTGGAGAAACTTTGATAACGGGGGTGAAGGTTGCGGCTTTCATAGAGAAAGTTCTCAAAATAATAACAGTGCAGGTTTTCGCGGTTCAGGTTTTGTTGTTGATGGTGGTAATTTACCCGGTTGGAGCAGAGTAAATGCGTGGCTTGCTTATACATTTGAGGTTACAACAGCAGGTTGTTATAGTGTAACAACCAATGGACATAGAAGAAATGGCATTGCTTCTGATGGATTTACATATCAGATATATCATGCGGCAGGAACTTTGGCAGGAACATTAACTTCTGGAGATTGGGGAGACAGTCAATCGTTACACGATATTACCTCAACTACAAACATATTTTTAGAAGCAGGTGTATATCAATTGAGAGCTATTGTTAGGAGTATAGATACTTCAGAACCGGGAGACAACTATTTTGCTTGGCACAGAATCAACTCAGTTTATAGGACTCCCTCTGCTATAACTATATCAGGCACAAATACTTATACTGTTGGAGATGGCGCAACCGCACTAACGGCAGTCCTTACAGGTGGCTCTGGCACTCATACTTATCAGTGGTACAGCAATACCGAAAACTCAAACAGTGGCGGTACATCCGTAGGCGGTAACAGTGCTGAATACACGCCAATCATTGCAGAACAGGGCATTACATATTATTATTGTGAAGTCGGTTCAACAGGTTGCGGCTCTGCAAAAAGCGAGCCGTATGCAGTAGAGGTTGTTGAGCAGGGCAGTGGCAGTACTATTGACCCTGACGCTGATGCAACCTGCTCTGCGGTACTCGATTTTACTTTGAGCGGATTTACCTTTGTAGGCGGTCCATATATTATTCGCAATTCTTGGCATGGATTTGGTAATCAATTCCTTTATGACGACATTTCCCGCTCAGGTTCAGATTTTTCTGATTCTCATCAAAATATTAGTTTTACAGGTATAGGTGATTGTGCTCGTTCTGTTGATGACAATACAAGTGCTTTAAATTCTCCATTGCCTGCAGACGATACTTATAAATGGTTGATATACAGCCGTGTTGTTGGAGGCAATACTTTCTATTTTATAAAAAATTATTATTCTGGCAGATTTTTCCACACAGGTCCTTTTAAAGACTCTTATGATTATGAAGATTGGAATAATTCATTAAGTTTGGTTGCTTGGGACACAAATGTTGAGGCGGCAACAGGAACAAATGATGACAATGATATTAACCGACGCATGTCATATTACGCATTTAATATACCATCTACCACACCTGTTAATGCTAATTTTGATTCTCGCATAAAATCGGTACGTCATACGTGGAATGATGGTGGCTGTACAACAAATAGTATTAACGGACGCGATTTGCACGGTGAATTAGCAAATAATCATAGCGATGCCCCTAGAAAAACACAGGTATTTTTTACGAGAAATAATAATTGCAGCTGGGGAACAAAAACTTGGAATTTTCTAAAACAGGAAATTACAACCACTGCTCCCGACCTCACCGTTACAAACGTATCTTATACTGTTTGTGGTGAAGATTTGAAAATTAACAGCATTGAAATTAAAAATCTTGAAACTGCTACTGCTGCATTGCCGAGCGGCACTGCATTAAAACTAAAATTCAGAATAGGTGGGCATTATTATACCACTAATGTAACAACAACAAGTGAAACAGTCATTAACGGCGCAAATGTTCTCACTCTTGAACCGTTTATAATCTCTCCTTTAGCAAGCGGTGCTTATGAACTTGAAGCAACAGTAAATGCAGACAAAGTTGTTCCTGAATCCGACTGCGGCAACAATACAAAGACAATAACCGACATCAAAGTAGTGGAAGCCGATACGGATATTACAATTCAGGTGAAAGGTTATGAACATAATGACCATGGATGGGCTAAAAATGGTCAATACTATGTTTATTGGTGGGATGATTGCACCGAAAATTCATCAGGTTTTGTTGCTATGAGCAAAGAGCAGTGTTCCGAAGATAATGGTGAATATTGGCATTATGCGACCCGTCAAATTTCCAATCCAATAAATATTATCATTACCCTTTATGATAGTTGGCCTTCAAGTGGAATGCTAAATCACAAAAAAACTGATGATTTGCTGAATATTACAGAGTCAAAGTGTTATGAAATACAACACGCACAGTCAGCAGAATTGATGCATACTGTAAATACTCTTGATTGTGCAAGTGTTCCCTGCACACAAATAAGCACAGGGATAAACGAAATCAATGGCAACGCTATTTCTGTTTTTCCCGTTCCTGCAAGCGATATGCTATACATCAGCGGCATTTCAGAAAATGATAATGTAGTTCTCACAGACCTTATAGGCAAAATTCTGCTTTCTCACAAAGGCTCTCCTTTAGATGTGTCGATGTTGCCCTCAGGTGTATATCTGCTCAAAGCAGGTGCTGCGCCAAAGGTTGCGAAAGTAGTTAAAAAGTGATATAT
>JAISYF010000045.1 GCA_031270065.1 Prevotellaceae bacterium
ACATAATTTAAAGGAAACGAGAAAACTGATTTTAGTGAAATTTTAGTGTCTGCCGACAACATTTTATTATTTCTTAAATAATTGGTATTCAGAGCATTATAATAATTTTTGTAAAAAAACTTCCGTCTATTTATATTCCGTGCCGTAGAGGGTCGCAATATGTTTTAAAATTTAAAACGCCTAAATGCGTTGAATTTGCAGGGCAGATTATTTTTTCTGTTGTATTTTTTGTTGCAGAAATTATGTTGTTTTCCGTAAAATTATGTTTATCAACGTAAAACGAATACAAGACAAGTAAAAATGTATTTAATTTGCTGAAAAGCGTGTAACTTCCTGATAATGAATATCTTGACGCGCTAACATATTTATCTGCGGAATTGATGTAAGAGTTATAATTGGCAAAATAATTTACATAATCCAACGGCAAATTTTGATATTGAAATAAAGAAACTTGCGTATTTTTTTGTAATAATTCGCCGAAATATTGCCGTATAAAGAATTTGTAAAAGCGTTTTGATTAATTTTTTCGTAAAGCGTATCGAATGCAGAAAACAAAAAAAACGTGTCAGAAAAACTTTAGGCACGATGTTTTTGTATTATTGGAAAAGGAAAATTATTTTAAATTTTGTATTTCGGAAATAGACAATCCTGTACCTTCTGCAATATTTTCTATCGCAATACCGAGTTTTAAAAGGTTGCGAGCAATTTCTATTTTTCCCTCTAATTTTCCTTCTGCTCTGCCTTCTGCTTTTCCTTCTGCTCTGCCTTCTATCTTTGCCGTTTCAAAAGACGATTCCCAACCAAGTTTTATATCAATAACTTTGTCGTATCTACGGCGTTCTTCTACGCTCATTTTTTCATAATCAAGGTGCAATTTTACCTCTTTCATACCTTTGGCGGTAAAATTTTCTTTAATTTCGCTATTTTTGAAATAATAAATCCACTCATCAAGCGTGCTTTTGGCTACATTATCAAAATTTGTTACATCTAAAAGATAATATTCGGGGTACAAATCGCCTGCGGTTTCTTTTTCAAAAAGTTTCTTTTGTTCTTCGGTCAAATGCAAAATTTTGCCGTTATGCAAGCCGCAAAATTCGGTCTTTCCATGATAAATATACTCATTTTCGTTATTAAATCTATCGAAATAGAGTATATTAACCGAATAAACTTTTTTTATGTTTTTATATTTTTCTCCACGTTTGAGATAATCCACCACATTTCTGCTCGTGCCGTAAAGTATTCTCAAAAAATAGTCAATTTCAAACTGATATTGCACTTCCACAATCATAAGTTCGCCGTTTGTGTCTTCTGCCAAAATATCAACTCTTGTCTGTTTGTCGTCAAAAGCCTCTTGGTTGCTTTCGCTTTCAAGAATATTTTTTATAAAAATATCACGACCTAAAAGTTCGCTCAAAAAACCTTCAAGTATCTTGAAGTTGCTCTTTTGCCGTAAGAGTTTTTTCATTGCATAATCAAAAGAAAGTACCGTTCTTGTTTTATCTTTGCTCATAATATTTTTATGTTTGAAATATGTTGCAAAATTACAAAATTATTTTGGGATACGAAACAAATATTTTATAAAAAAATTCCGTCTGTTCAAAATAAAATTGGAATTTTGCGGAAAAATTGGAATATAATTAAAAAGGCTTTATGCTCTATTCTCACACTATCTAATTCTACCAATTTTAGCACGAGAATAAGTCAGTGTTAATCTGTGGCAACAAAAAATCTATATCATTTTCAGCACTTCGCTTGCCACGCTCTCTTTTTTGTAGCGGTTGAGCGAAGTGATTACTATTTTAATCTCTTTCTGTCGGTTTTGGTAGTAAAATTGCGTGATGTCAATGCAGTTGTCGCGGGTTGTTTTTAAAATATTTTTTGATAAATTAATGTTTATTGGCTGTTTTTTTTCTGCACAATAAATTACAAAAGACACCGCCGAATTGTCCGCTGGCGTATCCCAATAGAGCCAAACCCTTCCTGAATTTTTAACAATTCTTAAATTTTCTGGCGGCGACACAATGCTTTGCGGGGCAAACGGATTTTCAGGTACAAGAGCGTAATTTTTAAAAAAATCATTCTTCAAACTGTCGCAAATTCTGCCGTGATTTTCCATTAAAGCAACCGCGCTATACAAGCCCACGCCTTGAATTTTCGAGTATTTTCGGTTCAAACGCATTTCCCTCGCAAGTTCGTTGCCTTTGCGCCACGCCGAAGTTGAAGATGGCTGCGCAAGCCCCGATGCAAAAAGCCCAATGTAGAGGTTGCGCCCGAAAGAGTTTCTGTTCCACCACTCTGCAAGCGTCTGATAATCAGCCGATTTATGCCCAATTTCCCAATAAAGTTGCGGCACAACATAGTCGATTTGCCCCTCTTTTAGCCATTTTAAAATATCGGCATAGAGGTCATCATAATTGCTAAGTGCCTTTGTATTAGAGCCTTGGGGGTCTCGATTTTTGTTGCGCCACACGCCAAAAGGGCTAATGCCGAACTCCACATAAGGCTTGATTTTTTTGACAGTATCAGCAATCGCAGCAATCGCCAAATTTACGTTGTCGCGCCGCCAGTCGCTTTTGTCCAAAAAACCTCGCGAGTTGTTCTTAAAATCCTCATTATCAGGGAATTCCTCGCCGCGTACAGGGTAGGGATAAAAATAATCGTCAAGATGTACCGCCTCAATATCATAGCGCGAAACAATGTCAGCAACCACTTTCACAAGATGGTTGCGCGTTTCTTTGAGAGCGGGATTGAAATAATATTTTCCGCCGTATTTTACAAATATTTTCGGATTCTTATAAAATAAATGATTGCTATTGAGCAAATTAGTGTCGTAGGTATTTAGAACGCGGTACGGATTTAACCAAACGTGAATTTCGATATTTCGGCGGTGCGCCTCCTCAATTACAAACTCCAGTGGGTCATAAAATGGATTTGGTGCAATTCCCTGATTTCCTGTGAGATAGTGCGAAAACGGCTCAATTTCCGATTTGTAAAAAGCATCGGCAGTAGGGCGCACCTGAAATATTAACGCATTGATTTTCAGGCGTTCAAGCGTGTCAAGAATGTTCAACAGGGCTTTTTTCTGCAAATACGGCTCAAAAACATTTTTCGGACTCCAATCAATATTATTGACGGTCGCCACCCAAACAGCGCGCATTTCGCGTTTCGGCTGCGCAAAAAACGGCATAAAATTTGTTAAAAAAAATAACAGACACAGAAATTTTTTGTGCATTATATTGTTAAATTATTACTGTTTTATTAAAATTATTTTTTATTTGCAATGTATTATAAAGCGGCAAATTTATTACTTTTTCATTTTCTTTATACGGCAAAGCGGAAATTTTAATGCCGAGTTGCGAATTGTTGTCTTTCATAAATTCTTTGAACGAATGGGTTTTAAGATTTGTCCCCGACTTCACTTCTATCGGTACAACTCCCTGCTCATTTTCGGTAATAAAATCAATTTCCTGCTTGGCATCGTCGCGCGACCAATAAAACAAAGTCGGCAATTCGTTGGCGATAAGTTCCTGACAGACAAATTGTTCGCCCATAGCACCGTTAAATTCGGCATAAATGGAATTGCCCTCTACGATTTGTCGCGGCAGCGTGTTACTCATTGCGCCCAAAAGTCCGACATCGCTCAGAAAAAGTTTGAACGCGCCGAAATCTTCGTAAAATTTCAATGGCGATTGTGGCTCTGATACTCGATTTATTTTATGTATCATAAAAGAATCGAGCAACCATTGAATGGTGGTTTCAAAATCGCGTGCGCGTGCGCCCGATTTTACCGCGCCGTAAATAAATTTTTTGTTTTCGCGGGCAATTTGCTGTGGTATGGAGTTCCACAACATTCTGATTTTTGTTGCCAAAAGCGGCGTTGCGTATTTTGTAAAATCAAAATAGTAGTCCTGCAAAATTTTATTTTGAATTTTCCGAACTTTGCTAAAATCTCTATGTTCAGCATATTCGGCGACAACTTCGGGCATTCCGCCGACAAAAAAATATTGTTTCAAATATTTGTCTAATTTTTCGTGAAAAATATTTATTTTTTCAGGTTCTTGATTTTGCTGCAATTCGGCAAGATGGTTCTCGCCAAACGCCTGCAAAAATTCAGTGAAAGTCATCGGGTACAACTGCAATCTATCGACTTTGCCCACAGGAAACGGCGAATTACCGTGCATCGCAATGCCAAGAGCCGACCCCGAAGCAACTATATGAAGTTCGGGCATTTGTTCTTGAAAAAATTTTAGCGAAGTAAGCGCGTTTGGTACGGCTTGCACTTCATCAAAAATAAGCAACGTGTCGGTGGTAATCATTTCGCCGCTTTCGGCTTGCAGAAACGGCAATAAATCTTTGGGCAAAAGCGAACCGTCAAAAAGTTTGCGCATATTTTCGTTTTTTTCAAACATAATATACGCTGTGTTTTTGAACTGCGTTTTGCCAAACTCTTTAATTGCCCAAGTTTTGCCAACTTGCCTTGCGCCAGTTAAGATTAAGGGCTTACGGCTTGGGGAATTTTTCCAGTTTTTTAACTTATGAATTATCTCTCGCTTCATATTTTGCTCGCTTTCGCTAATTTTTAGACGGTGAAATTGCACATTTTCGCCAATATTTTGACTGCGAAATTACACATTTTCGCCAATATGACAAAATAAATCTGCACATTTTTTCTTAATTTTCTATTAAATAATAAAAAATATCACATACTTTCCCGCACAAATGCCGCCACAGTCAATCTATGCACGTTCAAAATGCGGGCGATTGCCGATTTTGATACTTTTTTGTCAAGCAGCATTTTTATTTCTAAATCTTTTCCTGTGAGTTTTTTTACTTTCGATTTGCTGCCTTTCGGGCGACCGAGAATTACGCCTTCGGCTTTTTTTCGCGCCAATGCCTCTTTGGTGCGCTGCGAAATAAGGTTGCGCTCAATTTCGGCTGACAAACCGAAAGCAAAAGCAAGAACTTTTGAGTTAATATCGCTACCCAAGCAGTAGTTGTCTTTGATAGTCCAAACCTGAATATCGCGGTTCATGCACTCGTTGAGAATGCCCATAATCATTAGCAGGTTTCTGCCCAGTCGCGACAGTTCCGAGCAAATCAAAATATCGCCCTGACGCATTTTTTTGAGGAGTTTGCCGAGTTTGCGTTCCTGCACTGTTTTTGTACCAGAAATGGTTTCTTCAATCCATTTATCAACAACCAAAACTTGTTTTTCACAAAATTGGTTGATTTCAAAGCGTTGGTTTTCAACTGTTTGTCTGTCTGTACTGACACGAATATATCCGTAAATCATAATCTGTTTAATTTAGATATTTTTTATATGCAAAAATAGTAAATAATAATTTATTTAGATAATATTTGTATATGAAAAATATCATTTATTTTCTCCCCGCACTATTGCGCAACCCTTTAACAAAGGGAAATGTCCGAAAGACAGAGGGGTTAAAAACAGCGATAAAAGACAGGTGCACCTTTCAATTCCTTGCACCTGTCTTTTATCTATCAACGTTAGCGGTCTTGTGTCTTTTTTTCACAAAAAATCACATACAGCAACGGCAGCACAAACAGCGTCAAAAATGTGGCGGTGATTAGTCCGCCGATGACCACTGTGGCGAGCGGTTTTTGCACTTCTGCGCCTGCACTTGTACTGATAGCCATCGGCAGAAAGCCCAAACTTGCCACTGCGGCGGTCATTAACACAGGTCGAAGGCGGATTTTTGCACCCTGAAACACGCGGCGGAAAATGTTTTTTACGCCCTCTTTTTCGAGTTGGTTGAATGTGCCTATTAGTACTATTCCGTTCAGCACCGCCACACCGAAAAGCGCGATAAAACCAATGCCCGCGCTAATGCTAAACGGCATTCCGCGTAGCAGTAGCGCAAACACTCCGCCGATTGCGCTCATTGGAATTGCGGTGAAAATCAACGCCGCCTGTTTCAGCGAGCGGAACGTGAAATAGAGAATTATGAAAATCAGCAGCAGAGCCAGCGGAACGGTGATTATCAGTCGGCTTGTGGCTTTTTGCAGGTTTTCAAACTGTCCGCCGTAGGTAAAATAGTAGCCAGACGGCAGTTTGATTTTTTCCGAAAGTTTATTTTGAATGTCGCTTACAACGCTCTGAATATCACGGTTTTGCACGTTAAAACCAATTACAATTCGCCGTTTGCCTTCCTCGCGGCTGATTTGCGCGGGACCTAACTTATAGTTGATTTTTGCTACTTGCGACAGCGGAATTTGATTGCCCGAAAGCGTTGGAATTAGCAGATTATTTACGTCAGAAATACTGCTGCGGTGCGCGCTGTCGAGGCGGACAACGAGGTCAAACTGCCGCTCGTTTTCAAAAATCACACCTGCCGATTTTCCTGCAAAAGCGGTGCTTACAATATCGTTTATGTCGCTGATATTCAAGCCGTAATTCGCAATCCGCACCCTGTCGTACTCAATATTTATCTGCGGCAAACCTGTAACTTTTTCCACCTGCGGCGCGGTTGCTCCATCAACTTTTTGCACAATTTCCGCCACTTTTTCGGCATAAAGAGCAAGCGTATCAAGATTTTCACCAAAAATTTTCACCGCAATATCTTGCCTAACACCCGTCATTAATTCGTTGAAACGCATTTGAATAGGTTGATTTTTTTCAAAAAATACGCCCGGAATTATTTCCAGTTTTTCCATTATTTCATCGGCAAGTTCGGCATAATTTTTTTTCTCTTTCCACTCTTTTTGCGGTTTTAGAATAATCATTAAATCGGTTGCCTCTGGCGGCATCGGGTCGGTTGGCACTTCGCCCGCACCCGTTTTGCCTACAACCATTTTTACCTCGTCAAACTCCTTTATCAACCGCGATGCCTGCATCGAAGTTTCGATGCTTTGGCTCAACGAACTGCCCTGCGGCAAAATGCAGTGAAACGCAAAATCACCCTCCTGCAACTGCGGAATAAACTCGCTGCCCATTTTTCCAAAAATCACAATCGACACAATGAAAAGTCCGATTGTGATTGACACAACGGCATATTTTACTTTAATCGCTTTTTTCAACAACGGTTGATATTTTTTTTGTAAAAAAAGCATAATTTTATCACTGACTTTCACTTTATTAACATATTTTTTCGGCAAAAACAGCGCGCTCATCATTGGAATATATGTTAAAGAAAGCAGCAATGCGCCAAAAATTGCAAAACCTACTGTTTGCGCCATCGGGCGGAACATTTTGCCCTCAACGCCCATCAAAGTCAGTATTGGCACATAAACAATGAGAATGATTATTTCGCCGAAAGCCGCGCTGTTGCGGATTTTTGACGCTGAAAAATAGACTTCTCTGTCCATTTCGGCTTGCGTGAGTTTGTGCGTAGATTTTCGCAATCCGAGATGATGCAGCGTTGCCTCTACAATAATTACCGCGCCGTCTACGATTAGCCCGAAGTCAATTGCGCCCAAACTCATCAGGTTTGCGCTCACGCCAAAGACGTTCATCATTCCGAGCGCGAAAAGCAGCGAAAGCGGGATTGCCGATGCCACAATCAGCCCTGCGCGCAGATTTCCGAGAAAAATCACGAGTACGAAAATCACGATTAACGCGCCTTCGACAAGATTTTTTTCCACCGTTCCGATGGCGCGGCTTACAAGTTCGGTGCGGTCGAGGTACGGCTCAATTACAATATCGTCAGGCAAAGAACGCTGAATTACAGGCATTTTTGCTTTAATTCTTTTCACTACTTCGTGTGAATTTTCGCCTTTTAACATCATAACTATGCCGCCGACCGCTTCTTTTTCGCCGTTATAAGTCAATGCGCCGTATCGTACAGCGTTTCCGTAGCGCACTTCGGCTAGGTCTTTGATAAAAATCGGAGTGTTGCCTGTGGTTTTCACCGCGATATTTTTAATGTCGTCAAGCGAAGTTGCAAGTCCGATGCCGCGAATAAAATAGGCGTTGGGCTTTTTGTCAATATACGCGCCTCCTGTGTTTTGGTTGTTTTTTTCGAGCGCAGAAAAAATTTCGGGAATACTCACGCCCATTGCCCGCAGAATGTTCGGATTAATCGCCACCTCATATTGTTTCAACTCGCCGCCGAAACTGTTTATTTCCGCAACTCCCTGAGTACCATACAGTTGCCGCGCCACAATCCAATCTTGCATTGTGCGTAAATCTTTGGCGTTGTAGCGGTTTTCACTGCCTTTTTTGGGGTGAATAATGTACTGATACACCTCGCCAAGCCCTGTGCTGACGGGAGCAAGTTCGGGTTTGCCAATATTTTGCGGGATATTTTCCTCCGCCTCTTTTAGCCGTTCATTTATGAGTTGCCGCGCAAAGTAAATATTGACTTTTTCCTTGAAAACTACCGTAATAACGGACAGTCCAAAGCGCGAAATACTGCGGATTTCCTCAATATTTGGAATATTTGTGATGCTCTGTTCGATAGGGAAAGTTACGAGTTGCTCCACTTCCTGCCCTGCGAGCGTTGGGCAAGCAGTGATAATCTGCACCTGATTATTTGTGATGTCAGGCACCGCGTCAATAGGCAGTTTTGTTGCGCTCCACACGCCCCACACAACAAGCAGTAGCGTCAAAATACCGACAACAAGTTTGTGCCTTATGCTGAAATTTATGATTTTATTTAACATTTTTTTTCTAATTATAATTTATGATTTTTTTTTTTAGAACACAAATGACACAGATTTGACCGATTTACACAGTTTTTTTTGAAAAACATGTAAATCTTGCAAATTCTGTAAAATTATCAACTGAAAATCAAATAATTAGCGTAGATTTTTGGACTAAAATTTCTCGCCCGCAAAGGTTTGGCGGACTTTTAAAAAGGTTGGTTTGATATTTTTTTGAAATAATTTCTATAAAAAAATCATTTAGTACAAATGCAATCGGCAAATCAAATACTTTTGGTTCAAATTTCAAATTTTCCGAATATTCAAAAGCGGGAAAATTGGCTTTGAAATAAACCAAAGCGCAGTGTTCATCGGTTTTTTGCGTGTTGTTTGTACAGTCGCTTTCTTGATGTGAAAATCCTCCGCAGCAATCATCATTTGCCGTTTTTTTTTCGTTTTTGCAAAAGGCGATTTCCATCATTTCGCAGTTTGAGCAGCAATATTTTACAATATTGTACCCAACCGCAACCGACAAAAACCACGTTGCCAGCACTGCACAAGTAATATTTTTCAAAACTTTTTTCACGCCGCAAAGGTAATAAATTTTTATGAAAGTACAAAAATTTTATCATTTTACATATTTGCGAAAATTCGATTTTTCGTTATTCGTCAATTTCCCGCACGCAACAACAGGGTGCTGCATCATATTCCTTAAAATTAACAAAATTTAACTTCTTTAACACTTTTAACCTCTTTAACAATTAAAAAAAAACTATACAAATCTGTTTAATCTCTGTTATCAATGTGCTAATTTCTGCAAATTTGCGGTAATTTTTTCAGTTAAACCCTCAATTTTATTCAAATCCTCACCCCAAATAAATTCTGCACCGAGTGCGCCTTCGGCTATTTTTTGTAAATTGTTTGTTGCCCAAAGTTTCGTTAATAAATCTAAAATTTCAGGTGAGTCGTTGGGAACAATCTCATCGTTTCCGCGCTTGCCACCTCTGTAATAGACGATTATCGCAGCCAAGCCAAGCGTAAGAGATTCGGGTAGTTTGCCGAATTTTTTGAGATAAATTTTAAGACTCGGCAGGTCGCGCGTCTTGAATTTTGGGAACGAATTTAGCATAATGCTCGTTACAAAATGTTTTACAAACGGGTTGCGGAAACGGTCAAGCACGTCGTTTGCAAACTTTTCAAGTTCGTTTTTCGGCAAATTCACTGTCGGCAGCAGTTCCTCGAACATCGCTTGTCGGACAAATTTGCCAACCGCCTCATCTTCAACGCATTGGCGTACCGTATCAAGCCCAGCAAGGTAGCCCACAGGCGAGAGAACAGTGTGCGGCGCATTGAGCAGCGTAACTTTCCGCTCGTGGTACGGCTTTTCGTCAGGCACAAAAAGCACGTTCAAACCTGCCTTTGCAGCAGGAAATTCTGCTTCCACGCTTTCGGGTGCTTCAATTACCCAAAGATGAAAAATTTCTGCCTTAACCATCAGATTATCAATAAATTGCGCTCTGTTTTGAAGTTCGTTTATGGTATCTTTCGGAAATCCCGGCACAATTCTATCAACCAGCGTGCAATAAACGCCGCATGAGGTTTCAAACCAATGCTTAAAATCCCCGCCTAAATTCCAAAGATTAATATATTGTTCGATGCATTTTTTTAACTCTGTTCCGTTATGAAAAATCAATTCGCAGGGAAAAATAATCAAGCCTTTGTCAGCCGCGCCGTTGAAAATTTTGTAGCGGTGAAAGAGCAACTGAGTAAGTTTTGCCGGGTACGATTTTGCGGGCTTGTCGTTTAGTTTGCAACTCTCGTCAAAGGCAATTCCCGCCTCTGTGGTGTTGGAAACCACAAAGCGAATTTCGGGATTTTCGGCAAGTTTCAGAAATTCACCGAACTGCGAATAAGGATTAATTCCGCGCGTTACCACGTCAATCAGTTCAAGGCTATCAACCACTTTGCCGCTGTTAAGTCCCTGTAAATTAACGTGATACAATCCGTCTTGCTTGTTCAGCGCGTCAATCATACCATTGGGCAACGGCTGCACAATTACAACTCCCGCGTTGAAATCGGCTTTTTTGTTCATATTCCAAACAATCCAATCAACAAAGGCGCGCAAAAAATTTCCCTCGCCGAATTGAATAATTTTTTCAGGGTAAAGCGTTGCATTTACCGCCGTTTTTCTGTTTAAATTTTGCATAAAATCTTTATTTTAAAAATTTTTCCTGCAAAGGTAACATAAAATTTTCAATTATACACAAACTTATAAAAATTTTCGGGATTATCAATCGTAATCGGATTATCAAAAAACATCTAAACCTGAATTTTCGTATATTTGAAGAATAATTTTAAAAATTATCAAATATGAAAACTTCAGGTTTAGACGTGCACAAAGGTAACATAAAATTTTCAATTATACACAAACTTATAAAAATTTTCGGGATTATCAAGCATAATCGGACTATCAAAAAAAACATCTAACCCCGATTTTTCGTATATTTGAAGAATAATTTTTAAACTGTCAAATATGAAAACTTCAGGTTTAGACGTGCACAAAGACAGTATATTTTGTGCGATTTACGATGGGAAAAGTTATTCCTCAGTGAAAGAATTTTCGACTGCGACGGTTTCGATACGCGAACTGAGTTCGTATTTGGCGTCGGAAAAAGTGAAAAAAGTGGC
>JAISYF010000076.1 GCA_031270065.1 Prevotellaceae bacterium
ACGAATCCCGCAAAGTTGAGATTTGGGAAGCAAATAAAAAGCAACCGGTTGTCCTTCTGACCAATAACTTTGAGTTTTCAGTAGAAGATTTAAGAGAAATTTACCGCCGCCGTTGGGCTGTTGAAACACTTTACAAGCAACTCAAACAAAACTTCCCGCTGCATTTTTTCTACGGGGATAGCGTTAATGCCATCCAAATACAGACTTGGGTGGTGCTTATTGCCAATTTGCTCTGCACGGTCATTGAACGAAAAATAAAACGCCACTGTTCGTTCTCGCAAATCGTAACAATGGTGCGACAAACGCTGATGTACTACATTGACTTCATCGCCTTCATGGAAAATCCTGACAGAGGGTGGCAAATTATCTCCGAAGAACATGCGAAATCGCCACCTGAAATCATCCAATTTGCTATCAATTTTGAGTAGGGGGGCTTACTTTTTCAAAAACAAATTCGAAATGCTGTTTTATCGGCATCTCGGACAGGTGATTTGTGCGGTTTTTAAGTTTAGCGGACAGCAAAGTTTTATAATATTGAAAGAGGCTGTTTCAAAAGTCCATTTTCACGCAAAAAACACAAAGAAAAACGCAAAGAGCGCAAAGTTTATGATATTGATTATCAAATCTTTGCGTTCTCTGTGTTCTCTGCGTAAAACTCTTTGTAAACTTTGCGTGAGATAAAAACACTTTTGATACAGCCGTCCACCCATTAAGTTTTTGTTTCCAAGTTATGAAACTTGACAGGTAAAAGATAAAAAAAATGCCCTTTTGTATAATTTCTTTTTTAATTAAAAAATAAATAACTAACTTTGCATCAAAAATTTTAACAAAATAAATTTATGAAAAACCTGATTATCAGTACTTTATTTATTGCTTTTTCAGTAAATCTTTCTGCAAAAACCGTTTATCAAATTGACATTAATGATGAAATTGGCAGCAAAATGTGGATTTATACGCAACGCGGAATGATGGAGGCGAAAGCAAAAAACGCCGATTTAATCCTTATTCGCCTGAATACTTACGGCGGGGAACTGAATTTTGCCGATTCAATCCGCACTGCGTTTTTGAACTCGGAAATTCCCGTTGTGGCGTTTATTGACAACAATGCAGCCTCTGCGGGCGCGTTGATTTCGATTGCTTGTAGCCGAATTTATATGCGCAAAGGCGCGTCAATCGGCGCGGCGACTGTGGTTAACGGCGCAGACGGCGCGGAAATGCCCGACAAATATCAGTCGTATATGCGTTCGATGATGCGCTCAACGGCGGAGGCGCACGGCAAAACCGAAGACGGACATTGGCGGCGCGACCCGCTTATCGCGGAGGCTATGGTTGATAGCAGAATTGTTGTGCCAGAAATTGACGATTCCACTAAAACGCTGACTTTCACCACATTAGAAGCAATGAAATACGGTTATTGCGAAGGGCAGGCGGAAAATATTAAGGAAGTGTTGCAGCACGAAAATATTTCAGATTACGATTTAATTGCCTTTAAACCATCATTTTGGGACAATGCAAAGGGTTTGCTCACAAGCACCGTTTTTCGCGGAATTTTGATAATGCTAATTATTGGCGGAATATGGTTTGAACTGCAAACGCCGGGCATCGGTTTCCCGCTCGGATTGGCGATTTGCGCGGCGGTGTTATATTTTGCGCCTTTGTATATCGGCGGTTTGGCGGCGTATTGGGAAATAATCCTGTTTTTTGTCGGGCTGGTGCTGCTGATTTTGGAAATTTTTGTCATTCCTGGTTTTGGCATTGCGGGTATTAGCGGAATAATTTTAATGTTTTTGGGCTTGGTTTTCAGTCTTTTAGGTAATGACAATCTTAATTTTGAGGGTGTAAAAACTCCGCAAATCGGTTCGGCTGTCGGCACTGTTACAGGCGGCTTGGTGTTGGGTTTGGCTGTGGTAATTTTTATAATGTGGCGAATGGGCGGAAACGGTATTTTCGGCAGATTAGCCCTAAAAACAACGCAAGAAACCGATGAGGGATTTATCGGTGTGCCAACCGAACAAAAAACGCTAATCGGCACAACAGGCAAGGCTGTTACCGACTTGCGACCGTCTGGGAAAGTGGAAATTGACGGCAAAATTTACGATGCGCTCGCCGACTTTGGACAATTTATCTCCAACGGCTCGCAAGTGGAAGTTACAAATTTTTCTACGGCGCAAATCGGCGTGAGGATTGTATAATTTCTCTGTGTAATCAGTGGCAATTAAAGAACAATTAACAATTAATACGGAAAAATAAATGCTCAAAGCGTGGGAGGGTGAATTGAATTTTTCATTATTAATTGTTAATTGTTATACCTGACTTTCGATGTTGTTCCCTGTCATTGCGGGCTTTGACCCGCAATCTCATTATTTTTTTGCTTGGATTGTGGGTATTTATATTTTTTTTTTAACAAATCTATTGCAATATAAAAATAAAGTATTACCTTTGCAGCCGAATTATAAAAACAAAAAATAACCAATAAAAAAAAATTTTAAAGAGAGTACTCTCTTTAAATAGCGGGCGGAGCCCGCTATTTAAAAAAAAACGCTAAAAACCAACAAAACGCCCAACTTTGGAAAAGTTCAAAAATTTTTCCAAAGTTTAGAAAAAAAGGTTAGAAACATTTATCAAAGAGGGGAGAGCAGGGTAATCAGTGGCGTACAAAACAATTAAGAAATTAATAAATGAAGAAATTAAAAATGCAATTTGTATTTAACTTGTGTCTTGTGTCTAATTACTTGTGTCTGTTTAAAAATTAAGAAATGAATAAATTATCCGTGTTTTCAGTGGCAAAAAAATATATATATAA
>JAISYF010000110.1 GCA_031270065.1 Prevotellaceae bacterium
AACGGCGGCAAACGTGTTAAAAGCCTGTTTAAGTACGGTTTAGAATTTATCGCTTATTACCTTAACAACCCTCTCGCTATCATAAAAGTGGATATATTTAAATTTTTGTCATGTACTTACAATTCTGTTAATCAATCCGCCGCCTAAACTCCGAACATACCACTGCCGCTGCTATGGCGACATTCAAAGACTCGGATTTTTGAGAATTGTAGGAAAAATTAGGTATGTGCAAACGGTTGTCAATTAGTTTTTCAACTGCGGGCGTAATTCCGTTGCCCTCGTTGCCGAGAACGATAATGCCGTTTTTGGGCAAAGCTTCGGTGTAAATATTTTTGCCGTCAAGAAATGTGCCGAATATCTGAATATTAGCCTCTTGCGCCTGCTGTAAAAATTCGGGCAAGTTGGCATAAAAAAAATCCACATTCGCCAATGCGCCCATTGCAGCCTGCACCGTTTTCGGATTAAAAATATCGGCGGTGTCAAGCGAGCAGACAATTTTTGCAATCCCAAACCAATCGGCAATGCGAATAATCGTGCCGAGATTGCCTGTATTTTGAAGTCCATCGAGCGCAAGTACCAAGTTTCTTTTCAAGTTTTTTATTGTAACAGGCTTAAAATCAGGCTTTTGAAAAATTGCTACCACATCTTGCGGAGTTGTAAGAAACGATACAGGTTTTAAATCGTCAGAGGTTTTTACCGAAAAAGTTTGCGCAGACACAAAATCATTGTTTTGCGCAAGTTCTGCAAAATAAAATTTGGCATAACTTGTGCCGAGCCAATTTTCTGTTGAAAAAAGCATTTCGCAGCGGAATTTTTTTATCAAATCAAGCACGTTTTTTCCGCCCTCTGCAACAAAAAGCCCCAATTCATCACGAAATTTTTTGTTTTTTAATGACGCAACTAACTTTATTTTTTGTTTTGAAATCATATTTTTTTTATCTTAATATTCATTGTGCAAAAATATAAATTTATTATGAAAAACGCAAGAGTTTTTTTATTTCTCAAAAGAAATTACTAATTTTGCAGCCATAATAACTTTGAGTTTTAAGTTTTTAACTTTTATTTTTTTTTAATGTCTGTAAAACAAATTTTTATAGCGATATTTTTTAGTATATTGTTGATTTCGTGCAACTTAACAAAGTATGTGCCGCAAGGCGAAACATTACTAAACCGCGCGAAAATCAAAAAAGATATGCCTGAGATTTCTGTTGCCGACCTCAATAATTACATTTTGCAGAAACAAAACAGTTATATGTTGAGTTTTATGCGTACAAAATTGGGGTTGTATTCGCTTTCTGGCAGCGATACTACAAAGTGGATTAACCGTACTTTGCGCCGTCTCGGAGAGGATCCTGTAATTTTTGACGAAGGAACGGCAGAAAGCACGAAAGAAGTTTTAAATCAGGTAGTTAAAAATAAAGGGTTTTTAAATTCAGATGTAAAAATTAATATTAGCACAAAAAAGAAAAAAACTAACGTAACTTACATTATTTCGGGTGGCGAGCCTTACAAAATAGGCAATTTTGAGATAAATATTCCGCACGATTCCATTCGGCAAATTTTGCAGCGGAGTTATAGCAGAGAGCCGTTGCGCGGGGAACTTTTCGATGTGGATTTACTAAATGAGGAACGCAGCCGCGCCGCACAAAATCTGCGCCGAATGGGTTATTACACTATTCAAAAGGAGATGTTTGCCTATGCCGCCGACACTGCTGCGAGCAAAAACACTGTTGATTTGACAATGGTTTTGCAGCCTCAATACGCGGCGGATTCTGTGGTGGGGAAATTATTCCGCAAAAAAACAATCGACAAGGTTACAATTTATTGTTTTACAAATTCTACTATTCAAGACGAGGATTTTTTAACCTATTTAGACACCGTTTTTTACAAAGATTACCGAATTATTTATAATCACAAAAAGCATATTTTTACGCCAAAAATTCTTGTTACAAAAACGGTTTTAGCATCAGGGCAAATCTATAACGAGCGTCTGGTTGACAGAACAAACGCCAATCTCGCCTCACTTTCGGCGGTAAAGTACGTCAATGTGTCCTTTGCCGAAAAATATGACGATTTGCTTGATTGTTCGATTTATGTGTCGCCGTCAGACAGGTTCGGCTATTCGGTGGAACTCGAAGGTACTACTACTATGCCTTCTGACTTTGGCGTAGGCGTAAAAGTTAGTTATTTCGACAAAAATGTTTTTCACGGCGCAGAAACTTTTAAACTCGGCGCAAATGTTGCTTATGAGGCGTTAGGCATAGCAGAACGCAATTCAGCAGGCGAAATTATACATAGGCGTTTTGAAAACGCTTTTTCTGTTGGTGGCGACGCCTCTCTTTCCGTTCCGCAAATTTTAATCCCGTTTCTCAAACAGGAGGCAAGAAAACGCTATGGCGGAACAACGGCATTTTCATTAAACTACAATTACCAACACCGTCCGCAGAGGTTCGACAGGCATATTGCCAACGCAACAATGCGCTACACTTGGCAGCGGCGCAATACGCGATTTACATTCAATCTAATAGATTGGAGTTATACATTTTTACCGAATAAAGATACAACTTATTTTAAAAATGTGATTGACCAGCCTGGTTCTTTCATAAAATTCAGTTTTGAAGACCACTTGACTACCGAAATCGGCTTTGCAATTTCCACTACAAACCAACGCGCCGACTCGCGTCATCAAAGTTTTTACACTTTGCGGGCAAATATCAGTGCGGCAGGTAATATTTTGTGGGCTTTGCGCAATATTACAAAACAAAAACTCGACACCGTGAATAACAATAACCGATATACCATTTTCGGCACGCCTTATGCACAATTTATAAAAGGCGAAATGGATTTTTCATACAATCAATTTATTTCCGAAAGATTGAGGTTTGTTTTTCATACTTCGTTAGGAATTGGATTACCCTACGGAAATTCAAAAATTTTACCGTTTGAAGAGCGTTTTATTACTAATTTGCGCGGTTGGGACCCGCGAAGTTTGGGACCTGGCACATATCAAAATCCGGATAGCATAATAAGATATATGGAACAGTCGGGCGATATTAAGTTTGAGATAAATGCAGAACTGAGGTTTAAACTTTTTTGGCTGCTCGAAGGCGCGTTTTTTGTTGATGCAGGCAATGTTTGGACTATAAAAAATTATCCTGAACAAACAGGCGGCGTTTTTTCTTTTAAAAAAGGAAAATTTTTTGAACAACTTGGCTGTAACTACGGTTTTGGCATAAGAGCAGATTTTTCGTTTTTTATTCTCAGGCTTGACTTGGGCTTAAAACTTTACGACCCTCGCTTGCCCGCAGGTGATAGATGGCGTTTGGGAACTTATGACGAGAAATACAAAGATTATTATTTTTCTTTCGGAATTGGCTATCCTTTCTAAATTTTTCTAAATTCTAATTTTCAATTTAATGACCACCATTTGCGCAATATCAACTCCCGCAGGCTCAGGCGGAATTGCTGTAATCCGAATTTCAGGCAAAAACGCTTTTGAAATTTGCGATAGGATTTTTATTGCAAAAAATGGAAAGAAAATTGTTGATGCAAAGGCAAATACTATAATTTTCGGACAAATTGAAGGGCAACCGCAAGGGTCGCCCATACAGGTGATTGATGAGGTTATCGTGTCTATTTTCCGCACTCCACATTCATTTACGGGCGAGGACACAGTGGAAATTTCGGCGCACGGCTCGCTTTTTGTGCAACAGGCAGTTCTGAAACTTCTACTTGAAAACGGCGCAACGCTTGCGCAGGCTGGCGAATTTACCCAACGCGCTTTTATGAACGGCAAAATGGATTTGTCGCAGGCTGAGGCTGTTGCGGATTTGATTGCCTCGCAAAATGCCGCCTCGCACAAAATTGCAATGAACCAAATGCGCGGCGGTTTTTCATCAGAACTGCAAAAACTGCGCTTGCAACTGCTTGATTTTGTGTCGCTTATCGAACTTGAACTTGATTTTTCTGAGGAAAATGTTGAGTTTGCCGACCGTGAAAATTTGAAAAATCTTGCAAAAAATATTTCTGAAAAAATCAATAAACTTATCGCCTCGTTTAGTGTGGGGAACGCAATTAAAAACGGTGTTCCTGTTGTTATTGCGGGCGAAACAAATGTCGGCAAAAGCACGCTGCTCAATTTTTTGCTTAATGAAGAAAAGGCTATTGTGTCCGACATTCACGGCACAACACGAGATATAATCGAGGATTGCGTTGATATTCAGGGAGTTGCGTTTCGTTTTATTGATACCGCAGGCATTCGTCAAACCAAAAATGAAATCGAAAAAATCGGCATAGAACGCGCTTTTCAGCAAATCGAAAAGGCGCAAATAGTGCTTTGCTTGCTGGATTGTACAAAAAATATTGACGAATTACAGCCCGATATATCGTTTTGTCATTACGGGCTTGATACCCAATCTCAAAAAACTATTCTTGTTTTTAATAAAATTGATTTAATTTCACGCGATAAGATTGATTTTATCAAAGAATTATATCACAGGTTCGATTGTCCAAAAGTTTTTATTTCTGTAAAAGAAAAAATCAACACTGAAAATTTGATTGATTTATTAATCCAAAAATCGCAAGTGTTCAAAATTCAAGCAAATGATGTAATTATCTCAAACATAAGGCATTACGAAGCATTAAAAAACACTCAAACAGCAATTTTGCGCATAATTGACGGCTTACAAAACCATATTTCAAACGAATTTCTTTCGCAAGATATTCGCGAATGCCTGCATTTTCTCGGCGAAATCACAGGTGAAATTACCACAGACGAAATTCTCGGCAACATTTTTTCAAGGTTTTGTATCGGAAAGTAACTAAAACAAAATTTATCAAAAGAAAATATTAACAACCTGATAAAAACCGTTGTAATACACTGTATTGCAGCGGTTTTTCCTGACTTCGACACTCTCTACCTCTCATATTTTGTAAGATGTTAAGTTTCACAATTTTGAGCGCAGGCACGGCTCGCTAAAACGAGAACTCAATCGCAGAACGCCTTTTGACGCAATCTGTTTTTGGTACGAAAAAAATCCAGAAATATTTTTTGAAAACACTTGGATATTTAAAAATAAATCTATATCTTTGCTGCAAAAAATTACTCAAGTTAATCAACAACGTTGTGAAACTTGACAAATATTAAAAAAAAATAAATATTATGAGAACAATAAAGTTTTTTATAATTTTTTTGTCGCTGGCGCTGGCGGTGTCGCTGTCTTCGCAGGTGCGATACGGCGTGGAAGCAGGGTACATTTTCAATGGCTTGGACGCTACGAATGTGGAGTACAAAAGCAAGCCGTCTTTCCGCATCGGCGGTATTGTGCGCTATGACGCTGACATTGAATCGGGTATTTATTTTTCGCGCAGAGGAATGTCATTAACGGACTTTGCGCCTAAATACGCCGACAAAATAGAGAAAATTGATTTATACGGAAACTACATCGAACTGGTACCTTTTTCCATCAGTTTGCCCGGCAAAAAAATAGGCGACAAGTTTACGATAAATATTGATGTTGGTCTTTACGCCTCGTATTGCTTAGGAGCAAAGGGCAGCGCGGTAATTGACGGACAGACGGTGGAACTGAAAAACATTTACAGAAACACGGCGTTGACGGTTAATGGCGACAACTATGATTTTAAAGCATTTAGACCTTTCGATTGCGGCTTGAACGCGGGATTTAAATTTGTGCTGTGCGATAAGATTTTCCTTCGCGTATACGGCTCTAACAGTTTTATTAACCTGACTAAGTACGACAAAAGAATTAGCTACGTGGCGCTCGGCTTGTCTGCCGGTTATATGCTTTGAGGTGAATGTCAACCTGGCACACAATGTCCCCGCGCCGAAAAACGCGAGGACATTTTTGTACATTTACCCCAAAGGCGCTGCCGGTTCCTCAAAAATTAGCATAGGGGAACTCCTAAAAATTGCTTATTTGTCGTTGGGCTTCATTTTCAAAATGCTCATTTACATTAGTAAACTGCGCTTTTGAAAACTTGCCCGCCTAAAATAATCTAATTTTTAGAAGTCC
>JAISYF010000014.1 GCA_031270065.1 Prevotellaceae bacterium
TTTCCTGTTTTTTTCCAGACTGCAAAGATAAATCATTTTTAACTACTTTCCAAACATTTTTCCAACTTTTTTATAAAAAATTCAAATTATTTTATAAAAAACTGATTATCAAGAATTTACAAGTGAAAAAAAAAATTACTATAAATCCACAAAACAAGTAAAAATAACAGAAAAACCTTAATATTACTTATTGTTTTTCCCTATTTTTAATTACTTTTAAAATAAAAAATCACCACATTTGCGTATTGTGTAAAATTTTGAATAGAAGTAACTTTGTTTCATGAAAAAAATATCGTTTTATTTTCTTTTTGCTCTTATTGTTGTAATGGCAGGCGCAACTGCGGTAGAAAAACTTTTCGGCAGCGCGTTTGCTGTTGAAAAAATCTACCATTCGTGGTGGTTTATTGCGCTTTGGTCGGCGTGCGCAATCGCTGGGCTGGCGCAAATTTGCAATTCGTGCCGAAAGCAAGGCACAATCTGCAAACCTGCGCCAGCAATGAATTTGCCGACAATCCTTGTTCATACCGCATTTTTGCTGATTTTAGCGGGTGCATTTACTACATTTTTAACTGCTAAACGCGGTTATATGCACCTCCGCCAAAACGAGATACACAATTATTTTATTGATGAAAAAACACAGGAACGCCAACCGTTGCCTTTTGATGTGAAATTGCTGCTTTTTGAAGTGAAATATCACGAAAATTCGGACAAACCCGCCAATTTTCACAGTTATCTATTGATTGACGGTAAGGTGCGCGAAATTTCTATGAACAACATCCACAGCGAGCAAAATTACCGCCTCTACCAACTCGAATACGACAGCGATGAAATGGGAACAACCTTGCTCATAAATTATGATTTTTGGGGCATAACTATCACATACACAGGCTATTTGCTGCTGCTGATTTCGGGGATTTGGCTCGTTTTTAAGAAGATTGGCTGGCTGTGGTTTGCAGCAATTGGCGCAGTAACTTTCGCCGTCTGGTTCTATATTTCCACCCTCAACCCAATGACGCCGATACTGCGCTCACCGATGCTTGCACTTCACGTTTCGGTAATTATGGTTTCTTACGTTATCTTGCTGATTATCACGGTTTTAAGTGCGATTTATTTGATAAAGGCACGAAAGCACAAAAGCACGAATAATAAGTCCTCAATATTACAAATTACTACAAAACTACTCTATCCTGCTGTGTTTTTATTGGCTTTTGGAATTTTCCTTGGCGCGGTGTGGGCGAATATTTCGTGGGGCAGATATTGGGGTTGGGACAGCAAGGAAACTTGGGCGTTAATCACGCTGTTAATCTACGCACTGCCAATACACAAGCGGACTTTCAAAGCATTTTCGCGCCCAAAATTCTTTTGTGCCTATTGCTTAATTGCATTTTTATCGGTATTAATGACATTTCTCGGAGTAAGTTTTTTACTCAATGGATTACATAGTTATTTATAATTTTTTAGTGTTTTTATTGATTTTTTCAAATGGTTTGTCGTGAGACAAATCGAAAACAGGGAAAAATAATTTATTTCTCTGTTTTTTTTATGTAAAATCTGGTCGTGTTTTACAGGTAGTTAGACGTACAAATATTTCAAATTTTACTGCTCTGAAATTGATTTTTGACAGCAATGAAATTTCTGTGCAAAAATATTGCCTCTTTTGAACATTAAGCCAAATATTTATAACAAAAAAAGACCGCCTTTTCGACCGTCTTTTCTTTGTTTGAGTAAAAAAAATTTTTTTACAACACGTTTTTCAAATCTGCATTTACTTCACGGACTGCTGCTGCGGAGGAGGCAAATTTTTCCGCCTCTGCGCTTTCGAGTTTCAGGTCTAAAATGCGTTCAACGCCATCTTTGCCGATAATTACAGGTGCGCCCAAGCAAATGTCTTTTTGTCCGTATTCGCCTTCGAGCAATACAGAGCAGGGAATAAGTTTTTTCTGGTCGCAAACAATTGACTGAACAAGCGTAGAAACCGCTGCACCGGGAGCATACCAAGCCGAAGTGCCGAGCAATTTTGTGAGCGTTGCACCGCCGACTTTGGTTTCCTCTACAACGTAATTTATTTTTTCTTCGCTCAAAAATTCCGTTACGGGAACGCCTCTGTAAGCGGCTTTGCTAATCAACGGCAACATACCTGTGTCGCTGTGCGCTGCGATAACCATACCATCAACGTCAGAGGCGGGGCAAGCCAGTGCCTCAGCCAAACGGTATTTGAATCGTGCGCTGTCCAATGCGCCGCCCATACCGATAACGCGGTTTTTGGGCAAGCCCGAAACTTTATGCACGAGATACGCCATTGTGTCCATCGGGTTGGAAACCACGATTATAATTGCCTCATGCGAATATTTTAAAATGCTGGAAACCACGCCTTTAACGATGCCTGCATTCACGCCGATAAGTTCCTCGCGCGTCATTCCCGGCTTGCGCGGAATGCCCGAAGTGATAACGGCAACCTGCGAGCCTGCTGTGAGGCTGTAATCGCCTGTGGTGCCTGTGATTTTGGTATCAAAACCGTTCAACGATGCCGTTTGAGCCAAGTCCATCGCTTTACCTTCGGCAAAGCCCTCTTTAATATCAACGAGGACAACCTCAGAGGCAAAATTTTTCATGGCAATGTATTCCGCGCAACTTGCGCCTACTGCGCCTGCACCTACTACTGTTACTTTTGACATAATTTTTTTAGATTTTTAGAACAAAGAGCAAAGAATAAAGACTTGTGCAAGTTTTTTTAAAATTTTCTTTTAGAACAAAGATAAAAGAACAAAGAATAAAGACTTATGCAAGTTTTTTTAAATTTTCTGCCTTTGTTTAATTTTTTTTATTATTAGTTTTAAAAATATTTTCTTTAAATTTTTTTTTTAGAACAAGGAATAAAGAACAAAGAACAAAGAACAAAGAGCAAAGAATAAAGACTTGTGCAAGAATTTTTGATTATTCTGTTTTTGTTGCATTTATTATTAAATATTTTTAATTAAATTTTTTTATTCCTTTCTAATTTTTTAAATTTCTACTTCCTGTCTTTATTCTTTGTTCTTTTAGCGTAGCGGTCTTTGTTCTTTGTTCTTTTCTCTTTGTTCTAAATTCGGGTGCAAAAGTACAAAAAATAGTTGAGATAATATTTTATTTTTATGATAAATTTTGCAAAAATCAAAACAATTTCATTTGAGGATTTATTAATTGGAATGTTTTGCGGTGATACGGTGTGATGCCGTAATTTTCAATCGCTTGACGGTGTTTTTTAGTCGGGTAGCCTTTATTTTTCGCCCAACAGTACTGTGGAAATTCGTTGTGCAGAGCCGTCATATATTCGTCTCGGAAAGTTTTTGCCAGCACAGACGCGGCGGCAATCGACAAATATTTTCCGTCTCCTTTTACGATTGTGTGATACGGAATATTTTTGTAGGGTTTAAATTTGTTGCCGTCAATAATAAGGTGTTGAGGTTCGATTTTTAGTTGGGAAACTGCCTGCTGCATCGCCAAAATTGAGGCGTTGAGAATATTTATTTCATCAATTTTTGCAGCAGTAACTTCCGCCACAGCCCACGCAAGCGATTTTTCTTGAATAAGAGGTTTTAGTTTATTACGCTGATTTTCAGTTAGTTGTTTGCTGTCGTTAAGTTCTTCACACTCAAAATTTTCGGGCAAAATTACCGCAGCAGCAAAAACCGAGCCAGCCAAACAACCGCGTCCCGCCTCGTCGCAACCCGCCTCAATGCAGCCGAAAGTATGATATGGAAGCAGGTTAGGCATTGTTTTAAACAATTTTGTATTTCCTTTTCCTACTGCGCAATTCCGATAATCTTTTTCCAAAATTTTCCTTCTTTAATAGTTTTAATTATTAATAACTTTGACAAAGGTATTAATTTTTTGGCAAAACAGCAAAATAATACTATTAACCTGAGTTTTGGATAATTTTACGGTATGCGCACGTGTCGAAATTTATCGCGACACGTGAGTAAATTTTGCTACTCTCGTGCGTAAGTTGTTACGTTGTTTTTTCAAAAGATTGAAGTCTGTGTTTTTTTTGTAATTTTTCTAAAAAAATTTTGTTGTTTTAAAAAAAAGTTGCACCTTTGCACCAAAATTGACCATTTGTCATTAACCATTAACCATTAAGAAAATGTATAAAATAAATTGTATCGGCATATTGACTTCGGGCGGAGATGCGCCGGGAATGAACGCAGCAATTAGGGCGGTTACCCGTGCGGCGATTTTTAACAACGTCAAGGTAAAAGCCATTTATCACGGTTATAAAGGCTTGATTACAGGCAATATCACCGAATTTAAAACGCAAAATGTGAGCAATATTATTCAGCAAGGCGGCACAATTCTGAAAACTGCACGTTGCACCGAATTTATGACCAAAGAGGGCAGACAAGCCGCCTACGATAATATGCGGCGCGAAGAAATTGACGCACTTGTGGTTATCGGCGGCGACGGCACACTGACGGGCGCACGTATTTTTGCACAGGAATTTGAAGTGCCGATTGTGGGCTTGCCCGGAACGATTGACAACGACTTGTGGGGAACGGACTCAACTATCGGCTACGATACCGCGCTAAATACTATTATGCAGGCGGTTGATAAAATCCGCGACACAGCAACCTCGCACGAAAGACTCTTTTTTATTGAGGTGATGGGCAGAGATGCGGGATTTTTGGCTCTCAACAGCGCGTTGGCGACAGGCTGCGAAACTGCAGTTATTCCTGAAAAACAGACTTCGGTAGAGGAGTTGGAGGATTTAATCCGTAACGGTTTCCGTAAATCAAAAAATTCGAGTATGGTGATTGTTGCTGAGGGCGGAGTAGGCGCACAGGGACTTGCCGAAAGGGTTAAGCAGAATTTTCCCGAATATGACGTGCGCGTGTCGATTTTAG
The DNA here is from genome assembly GCA_031270065.1 of Prevotellaceae bacterium. Lineage (GTDB taxonomy): Bacteria > Bacteroidota > Bacteroidia > Bacteroidales > Paludibacteraceae > F0058. The sequence goes on from JAISYF010000014.1 coordinate 4,881, forward strand.
GACATATACAGCGTGGCGGTTCGCCCTCCGCCTACGACCGAATTTTAGCCTCACGTATGGGCGTTGCCGCGATTGACGCTCTGCTCGACGAACAGCGCAACGTGATGATTGGCATTGTAAATGACGAAATTGTAAATGTGCCGTTTTCAAAAGCAATAAAAGATGACAAGCAAATCGGCGAGGACAGAATTAATGTGCTGCAAATTTTGTCAATTTAAAAAAAATGTTTTACTTTACATTTTGTAAAAAAAACTTTTTTTTGTTAAAAAGTTATGGGTTAAAGACAAAAATCTTTAACCCTCTTCTCTTAATTTTTAATTTTTAATTCAAAAGCCTGCCTATTTCACTTTTGAGCAACTCCACTGCATTTTTTGCAGCGGTTTCGTTGGTGCTGTTGTAAGTTTGTATAATGATTTGCGCGAGGTTCATCGCTTTGTCGTTGGGATTGACCTGCGTAGCGCAGATATTAATCAGTTGAACAACGCTGTTTTTTGTTTCAATAACCGCCTGCCACGCCGCTTTGCTGACATAAATTTGCTGTGAAACGTTATGCTCAAACTCCTCACGGACAACTCTCAAAAGCCTCATCTGCAACTCGAATGCGGACATTTCGGGCTGCATTTCGCGGTTAAGAATTTCGTTGGGCGAGGTGCGTTCCAAAAACAACACAAGCCGCTCGTATGCGCTAAGTTTTACAGGCGTTACGATTTTTGCGTTTGCTTTGTCGAGTTCGTTTTGAAACTTCATTTTTTCAATTTTTATAGGCTTATTTATCAACCAATAAGCGACTAAAACCACTGACGCACAGGGAATTAGCATTAAAAAAAAATAATTCATCTGTTTATTCTATTTTTTATAAAGGTAAAAATTTTTACTCCTGTATTTTTGAACTGAAAAGAAACTCCTGCAAACATTTTCTATACGTTTCCGCTGGATTTTCCGCTTGTGTTATTGGGCGACCGATAACGATAAAATCCGAGCCGTTTTTGCCTGCCTGCGTGGGCGTAGTAATGCGTACTTGGTCGTCTTTCGCACTGCTTTTGAGGCGTATTCCCGGCGTGATTATAAGAAAATCCCCGCCACAAGCCTGCTTGATAATCCGCGTTTCGAGCGGAGAGCAGACTACGCCGTCAAGCCCCGCCTCCTTAACATTTTTAGCATAATGCACGATTGTGTCGTTAATCGGCTGCTGAATTAGCAGTTCGTTTCTCAGCATTTCCTGCGAAGTGGAGGTCAGTTGCGTTACGGCAATAAGCAACGGTCGCGTTGATTGTGAGGAAGTTAAGCCCTCCAACGCCGCTTTCATCATCATCACTCCGCCTGCGGAATGAACATTGACCATATCAATTTCCAAATCGGCAAGCACCCGCATTGCGCTTTTTACGGTGTTTGGAATGTCGTGAAGTTTTAGGTCGAGAAAGATTTTATGTCCGTATTCTTTAATTTTTTTCAAAAAAGGCGTTCCCTCTGCATAAAAAAGTTCCATTCCAATTTTTACAAAAGGTTTTTCGTTTGTGAATTTATCTAAAAATTCCATCGTTTTTTTCCCATTTGGAAAATCAAGTGCAATAATCAGGTCTTTCATTTTATTTTTATTTTTTTAAAATTACAAAGATAGCATAAAATTTTCAATTATACACAAACTTATAAAAATTTTCGGGATTATCAAGCGTAATCGGATTATCAAAAAACATCTAAACCTGATTTTTCGTATATTTGAAGAATAATTTAAAAAATATCAAATATGAAAACTTCAGGTTTAGACGTGCACAAAGTTAGCATAAAATTTTCAATTATACACAAACATATAAAAATATTCTGAAAAATTTATAGAGGAAAGTTAGCATAAAATTTTCAATTATACACAAACATATAAAAATATTCTGAAAAATTTATAGAGGAAAAGTACAAAAAAATTGTAATCCATAACGCATAATTCATAATTAAATTGTACTTTTGCATAAACAAAAAACTCACAAATATGAAAATTGCTGTTGATTGTAGAATGTTGGAAATGAGCGGGATAGGCAACTATCTCGAAAATATTTTGCACTATTGGTCAGTGAAAATTGATTGCAGTTTTTTATTGATTGGCGATAGAAAAAAAATTAAAAAACTCTCATTGTCAAACAAATACGAAGTATTGCAGTGCGAAATTTCGATTTTTTCAGTTAAGGAATTTTTGAATTTTCCGACAAAAAAAATCAATCAGTGCGATGCGTTTTTTTGCCCAAACTACAATATTGCGAGCGGAATAAAAATCCCCATTTTTTCCGTAATTCACGATGTGGTTTTTTTAGACGTAAAAAATCTTGTAAGTCCGATTGGCAAACTGATACGGTTTTTTTTTCTTTGGCGTGCAATTCGGATTTCCAAAAAAATATTTTCAGTTTCAGAATTTTCAAAAAGCAGAATTATTGAGCATTTTCATTGCAAAACTGACAAGATAATTGTAGGCTACAACGGCATAAACTACGAACTTTTGAATTTTCAAAACAAAAATACAAAACCAATTTTTGATTTTAAATATTTTGTTTTCGTTGGTAACATAAAAAAGCACAAAGGGCTTGATATTTTGCTTTCCGCATACGAAAATATCGTTGTTCAAAACAAGCCGAAACTTGTGATAGCAGGTAATTACGAAAATTTTAAGACAAAAGATAAAAAGTTGATACAGATTTTTCAGCAACAAAACAAAAATATAATTTTCACAGGCAAAATTGATAATGACGCGCTTTTTTCATTGATAAAAAACAGCGTTGCGCTGATACAACCATCTGTTTATGAGGGCTTTGGACTGCCGCCGTTGGAAGCGTTGTTTTTGGAAACGAAAGTAATTTTGTCTGATATTGAGGTTTTTCAAGAAATTTATAGAGATTTGCCTGTGCTTTTTTTTCAAAAAAATAATGCAGAGGATTTAAAAAATAAATTGCAACAGATTGATTTTGAGAAAAATATAAATTCTAATTATATTATCGAAAAAAAATATAATTACGAAAAAACGGCTAATTTGATTTTGTCGAATATTTTATCTCACACATAACATATATTCTGCATATTTCACATATTTTCATAAATAAAAAACAAGTATTTTCCAAAAAAGAAGTTCTTGTTATCTGTGCGCCAAAAACAAACTCCACGCCATTGTCAGTCCTGCCGCAACGATAGAAATTTAATCATAGTTTAAAACGGCAATTTTTTTGTACCTTTGCACCCCTCAAAACTTTTAATTTTTAATTTTAATTTTTTAACTATAATGTCTTCTAACACTCTGTTTATCATTATTTTAATTGTTTTTACCGCAGACTTTATTTTTGAACGGTACATCTCTTTTCTTAATATAAAAAGTTCAAAAAATTCTATTCCTGCGCCGCTTGCGGATATTTATGACGCAGAAAAATACGCGAAACAGCAAAAATATTTCCGCGCCAATTCCCGTTACGGAATGTTTACGAGCGCGTTTGGTTTTTTTGTAATGCTGCTGATGCTGCTTTTGGGCGGTTTCGGCTGGCTCGACGGCATAATCCGCTCTTTCAACCTGACGGAACTCTCCAATACTCTGATTTTTTTCGGTGTTCTGTTTTTTGCAAATGAAATTCTGACGATGCCGTTTGAAATTTACGACATCTTTGTAATTGAGCAACGTTTTGGTTTTAACCGCGTTACGCCGAAAATTTTTGTGTTAGACAAACTCAAAACCTGCCTTCTGGCTGTTATAATCGGAGGAGGGTTGGTATCGCTAATAGTGTGGATTTACCAACTTGCGCCCGACTGTTTTTGGCTGCTCGCATTCGGCGCAATCTCGCTTTTTGCTTTGTGCGCAGGCTTTTTATACTCAGATATTATAGTGCCGCTTTTCAACAAACAAACGCCGTTGCCAGCGGGCGAACTGCGCGATGAAATTGAACTTTTCTCAAAAAAAGCAGGCTTTGAACTCAAAAACATCTACGTCATAGACGGCTCAAAGCGCAGCACAAAGGCAAACGCCTATTTTACAGGTTTTGGCAGCAGAAAACGAATTGTACTCTACGACACTTTGATTGAAAAAATGAGCGTGAAAGAAATTGTCGCCGTACTTTCGCACGAAATTGGGCATTACAAACGCCGCCACACCTTAAAAGGATTGGCTATCGCACTGCCTGCTAACTTGCTGCTATTCATACTTTTAGGAATAATTTTAAAGAGCAGGATTTTTGCTGAGGCACTCGGTAGCGAGCCATCTTTTTACATAAATATACTTTCTTTTGCAATTCTTTACTCGCCTTTTTCTACCTTGATTGACGTGCTGCAAAATATTCTAACGCGCAAGTTTGAGTATCAGGCGGACAATTTTTCAAAGTCGCATAATCTTGGAAATGAGTTAGTTAGCGCATTAAAAAAACTCTCGGCAAATTCGCTGAGCAACCTCACCCCTCACCCGCTCGCTGTTTTTGTCCGCTACTCACACCCTACATTAGAACAAAGAATTGAAAATTTAGAACGCAATTAAAAATTAATTGTCAATAAAATAATAGGAAAATGAATAATCAAGAATTAGCCACAAAAATGGCACAGGAAGCAGGTTTGCATATCGCCGTTTTTGAAAAAAAATGGAAGAGTTATGATGTTTATTACGGCGACTTTACCGATGACGTACAACGTTATCTCGGATTGCCTTATTATATGCTTGTCAAAAATGGGAAAATACGACTTTCAACAGCCGATGAAAAGTGCGAACTTTGCGGACTTACACCAATGCCAAAAGGGTATGTTTCTGATATTGATGAGGCAATAGCCGAGTTGGAAAATGAAAGTTAATTATAGTTGCTAACAACCCCACCAATCATTTCTTGATTAATAAGCAAGTTATCTACACGCAGAATTCTAACATTCTTTTTATATTGAATATCTTTCAAAATTTTTGCTGTCCGCTAAACATTTTTTACTCAAAAAAATCAGGGCTGATTTCTAAAGATGGAAATCAGCCCCTTTTTGGTTAATTTTGGTCGCCAAACTAAAAAATTAAACCAATGGGCAAAGATACAAATTTTAGCGGACAGCCGAACAGCGAAAGAACAAAAAGAGTGGGAAAAACTGCTCTATATGATGGATTCAACTGTATCCTTTCGTCTTTTCACCCCTTTGTCTTTTATTCTAATTCCCTGTCAAATCTAATTCTCAAATCTCAATTTTCCTGAGTTTGGTGCTTTCCTTTCTTTAATTTTATAAGTATTTATAAATCAGTGATTTATAAATTTTAGGGCACCATTTTGGGTGTCCTGTGGGAATTTTGGGGAAATTCGTAGGGTATCCCTGTGGCGAAGTCAGGAGTAGTAACCGGATTATAGCACCCTTTGCGAAACCTTTGCGTCCTTTGGTGCGCCACGAGGCGTGCGTATATATAATAATTAAATGTCTATTTGTATGAAAGTTACAAACATCAAAATTTGTCGTTCGGGATGAAGTAGAAGCGGCGTAGCAA
>JAISYF010000024.1 GCA_031270065.1 Prevotellaceae bacterium
ACAACTAATTTATAACTATAATTTATAACTTTTTTCGATAACTGAAACTATCAATCAACGCCTTGCCGTTATAGCGGAAAAGGATTGCAAAGGTAAGCCTTTTTTTTTGTCCAGCAAAACTTTTTTGAAAAAAAATTGCATTATTTTTCTAATTCATTGATTATAAACATTTTAAAAATAAAAAAATCTTTTTTTTAACCCAATTTTATACCTGTTTTTTGTATATTTATGCTCGACTTCACCCTGTTTTTAAATAAAAAAACGTCATTTTTTTTCTAAATAAAATCATTTTTTTGCTCATTAGCACCCAACACAGTTTCCACATTTTTTTCTTGCAGAAAATGATTTTAACAGTTTTTTTGCAATAAAAATCAGGCAAAGCAGAATTATTAACGCAACCAAACTTTCCTGAACTAACGAGGCACACATTATATTATATGTGATAAATGCGATTAGCCACGCGAGAATTATTGTGTAGAGCGCAGCAAAACTCGCCCACAACCACGAGTTTGTCTCTTGCTTGATAGTGGCGATAGTGGCGATGCAGGGAAAATAAATCAATACGAAAAGCATAAATGCTATTGCAACAGCAGGCGTAAAGACGCGAGTGCCGTCAGAGCGGACTTCGGCTTGCAGTTTGGCGGACAATTTTTTGTCCATTTCTGCTTGATTGCCGTCATCTTGCACATTGTACAAAACGCCTAACGTGCTGATAACCACCTCCTTAGCGGCAACGCCAGTGAGCAGTGATACGGAAATTTTCCAATCAAACCCAAGCGGTTTCAAGGCAGGTTCTATCGCTTTGCCTATTTTTGCAAGATATGAATTTGCTTGCTGTTCGTAGGCGTTATTATGCTGGTTTACAGGAAAATAACTCAACGCCCAGATAATTATTGAGCCGACAAGAATTGTCGTACCGATTTTTTTGAGGTATTGCGCACATTTTTCCCAAGTTTCGCGGGCTAAATGCTTGACAGTCGGCACTCTGTACGATGGCAATTCCATTACAAAAGGCGTTTCTTCTCTATGAAAAATGAATTTTTTGAAAATTTTTGCCAAAATTGCAGCGAGCAAAATTCCCGTCAAATAAATTCCAAAAAGGGCAATTCCCTCGTGTTTTGGAAAAAATGCGCCAACAAACAGAATGAAAATCGGCAGCCGCGCCGAACAGGAAATGAGCGAGGAAATCATTATAGTAATCATTCTGCTATTGCGGTTTTCTATTGTTCGGGTTGCCATAATGGCAGGCACATTGCAGCCGAAACCCATCATCAAAGGGATAAACGACCGCCCGTGCAGCCCGATTTTGTGCATCAGTTTGTCCATAATAAACGCAGCGCGAGCCATATAACCGCTTGTATCGAGCAGCGTCATACAGAAATAGAGAATTAAAATATTGGGCAAAAACACCAAAACACTGCCTACTCCGCTAATAATTCCATCTACCAACATATCTTTAAAAATGCCGTCTGACAGCAGTATTTGCACCAATACGCCAGTTTTTTTAACAAGAAAATCTATCCAATCCATCGGATATTTTCCGAGAAAAAAAGTCGCCTCAAAAATTAGAAACAACACCGCAAAAAAAATCGGGTATGCTAAATATCTGTTTGTTACGATTTTATCAATTTTCGCGGTAATGGTTTTGCCGAATTTTCGTTTTGCAGGAAAAAAAGTTTCCGCCAACGCTCCCGCAATAAAGCCGTATTTAGCGTCTAAAATCGCGTTTGAGGCGGTGATTTTTAAGTCCTGTTCGATAAAAAATTCCGCTTTTTCGCGCACTCGGCAAACCTCTCCGTAATTGGCGAATTTTGCAGCCAAACCCTCAATTTCTTTGTCGTGTTCGAGCAGTTGAATTGCGATGTAGCGCGGCGTGTAATCATCGTCTGCACCGATATTTTCGGAAAAAACAGATTTGATTTTCGCAATCGAAGTTTCAATAGTTTTACCGTAATTTATATGGATGTGGCGTACAATCTCGTGAATATGATTAATTCCCTGTAAATCAGCATTTTTGCCGTTTTTTGAATGTTTATGTTCGAGTTCAATAATGTGGTGGTATTTTTCGATAAGTTCGTCATTTTCAAGCGTTTCGAGAAGTTTTCCCTCTTTATCAATAATTTCGCTGCCCTCGTAAAGCCTGATAACAGTATCAAAAAGTTGGTTGATTCCTGTATTTTTTGTGCCGACAGTTGGAATAATCGGAATACCGATTAATTTGCCAAGTACCTCATAATCAATCTTATCACCGCGATTTTCGAGTTCATCAAAAAAATTCAGCGCAATCACAGTGCGCATATTCATATCAATTAATTGCGTTGTAAGATAGAGGTTTCGTTCAAGATTTGTGGCATCAACCACATTGAGAATTACGTCAGGTTTTTCCTTAACAATATGCTCGCGCACAAAGCGTTCTTCTGGTGAATAGGCTGATATAGAGTAAGTTCCGGGCAAATCGGTAAGAACAAATTTGTAGTCTTTGTAAAAATATTCGCCTTTGCGTGCATCAACGGTAACGCCGCTATAATTTCCAACCCGCGCGTGCTGCCCCGATGCAGAATTGAAAATGGTAGTTTTGCCGCAATTCGGATTTCCAACCAACGCAACGCTGATTGTTTTCCGTTTTTGCAGCGCAACTTGGCGAATATCATCTTCTGAAATTGTACCAAAATACGCACTATTTGCCTGATTTTCAGCGATATGTTTAGCCTCTTCCACAGGCAACACGTCAATCTGGGCGGCAACGCTTCTGCGGACAGAAACCTCGTAGCCCATAATCCTGTATTTTATTGGGTCAAGCAATGGCGCATTTTGCAGCACCTCCACCATTTTGCCTTTGATAAAGCCCATTTCCACAATCCTTTTGCGGAAACCGCCGTAACCCGACACCTTAATTATATACGCCTTTTCGCCTACTTTTAAATCAGAAAGTTGCATTTTTTTCCTTTAACTGCTAACCTCACAAATCACACGAAATTTTATTTTCATACGTTTTATTAGGGTCATACGATAATTTTTGGTTTAATTTACAAAGATATTGTAAAAATAAAATAAAAAAAATACCTAAAAATAGGTATTTTTTTGTAAAACAGTTCCGACAAATCTAAATACTAATAGAGTTTGTTTAATAATTAATAATTATTTTTAATTTGTAATTGAAAATTATTCCCATTCTATTGTAGATGGCGGTTTTGATGTAATATCGTAAATTATTCGGTTAATTCCTTTTACTTCATTCACTATTCGGCGGCTGATTAGGTCGAGGGTTTCGTAGGGAATTTTCGCCCAATCGGCTGTCATTCCGTCAATCGAAGTTACGGCGCGAATGCCGAGTGCGTAGTCGTAGGTGCGCGTGTCGCCCATTACGCCGACAGATTGAATGTTGGTTAGAACGGTGAAATATTGCCAAATTTCTTTGTCCAAGCCCGCTTTGGCAATTTCATCGCGGAGAATAGCATCGCTTTCGCGGACAATGTGCAGTTTTTCTTCGTTAATATCGCCGATAATGCGGATTGCAAGTCCGGGTCCCGGAAACGGTTGCCGCCACACAATTTCGTGCGGAATTCCCAAAGCCTCACCCAACTCCCGCGCTTCGTCTTTGAAAAGTTTGTTTAGCGGCTCAACCAACTCAAATTTCATATCTTTGGGCAAGCCGCCAACATTGTGGTGGCTTTTGATTGTTTGCGCCGTCTGCGTGCCGCTTTCGATAACGTCAGTGTAGAGTGTTCCCTGCGCCAAAAAGTTAAAATTTCCGAGTTTTTTTGCCTCTTCGTCAAAACAATAAATAAACTCGTTGCCGATAATTTTCCGTTTTTTTTCGGGTTCTGAAACGCCTGCAAGTTTCGATAAAAACCGCTCTTTCGCATTGATTTTCACCACATTCATATCAAACAAATCGCCGCAAGTTTTCATTACTTGCTCACCCTCGTTTTTGCGCAAAAGTCCGTGGTCGATAAACATACAAGTCAGTTGTTTGCCGATGGCTTTATGAATCAAAACGGCAACCACAGTGGAATCTACGCCACCGCTTAATCCGCACAGAACTTGCTTATTACCAACCTGTTGGCGTATTTTTTCAATCTGCATTTCTATGTAAGATTCCATTGACCAATTATTTTCGGCTTTGCAAATTTTGAACACAAAATTTCGTAAAATTTCGTTGCCAAAAATTGTGTGGCGCACTTCTGGGTGAAACTGCACAAGGAAAATTCTCTTTTCTGCGGAAAAAATTGACGCTGTAATGCCATTTGCACTCTTTGCCGAAAGTTGAAAACCTGTCGGAATTTCGCTTACAAAATCGCCGTGGCTCATAAAAACCTCTTGCATTTTTGGCAAACCGTCAAAAAGGGGACTTTCGCAGGACAAAGATATTTCCATTTTGCCGTACTCTTTGGTTGTGCCTTTTTCGATTTTTCCACCGAAAAATTTTGAAGTCAGTTGCATCCCGTAGCAGATACCTAAAACAGGTATTCCGAGCGTAAAAATTTGCTCATCGCACACAAAGGCATCGGGTTCATACACGCTTTTGGGACCGCCGCTAAACACAATCCCTTTCACGTTAGGAATTTTGCGAATATCGCTTGCCGAAGTGGTGTGCGGCAGCAGTTCGGAAAACACGCCCATTTCGCGTATTCGCCTCGCTATCAGTTGGTTATATTGGCTTCCAAAGTCAAGTACAAGAATTTTGTCGTAGGTCATTTATTTAAAATTATAAAATTTGTTGCAAAGGTACGAAAAATTTAGACACAGTACGCAAGTATCAGGCGCAAGTTTTTTAACACTATTTCTCTTTGTAATGATTTATAATAAAGGGGACAATTCGGGCACCTCTTTGTTTTTTTCTGTTAACCTTTTTGCAAATGCACCCTACGCGCTTTGCTCGCAGGTAACCCGCAACACTCCCCCTTTCCACAGGTGTAGCAGGGTTTCGGGCTGTATCAAAAGTGTTTTTATCTCACGCAAAGAACGCAAAGCATTGATAATCAATATCAAAAACCTTGCGCTCTTTGCGTTTTTTTTGTGTTTTTTGTGTGAAAATGGACTTTTGAAACAGCCCCAATAAGTCAAATTTTTAAGGTTGTTCTGCAACACAGCGCACGCAGTATCCGTTATGCTTTTGTGAGGAACTGAAGTTTATTGTGTTGGTGTTGGGCATTATCGAGAATCCTGTGCTAATGCTTTCGTTGCTGAACGTACTGAACCAGTAAGTCCCGTTATTACTGGCAAACATTTCATTGTAGCGGAAGCCCATAATGGGCAGAAATATTTTTTCGTTAGCAGAGTTAGTTACGATAACACTGCCGTAAGCGTTGCTATTAGATGATACGCCACGTATTTGCCAATTATTATTATTGGGATAAGTAGTACTCAAGTCTATGTCTAAAATATTAATATCTGTACCGCTGCCACTGACAATATCCCACCAATTCCACATGGAAGGAATACGCCAACCAAAAGGACAGGGATTGTTGGCAGGTATATTCCATTCAAAATTAAGAGAACCCTGTGCAGTACGGTTGGTGTATAATCTAATACCCCACATCCCGTTGTTG
>JAISYF010000025.1 GCA_031270065.1 Prevotellaceae bacterium
ACAACTAATTTATAACTATAATTTATAACTTTTTTCGATAACTGAAACTATCAATCAACGCCTTGCCGTTATAGCGGAAAAGGATTGCAAAGGTAAGCCTTTTTTTTTGTCCAGCAAAAAAAAAGCAAACTTTTTTTTAAAAATTTTACAACAAGGTAATTAATTGATTTTCAAGCATTTAAAATAAAATTACAGCAATAGAAAAAAATTTTTTTACTAAAAATTTACAACTACGGCATTTTTAGCAGTTTTTTTTCGTCATTTTTTTGTTGTAAAATCAGAAAAAATAGATAAAATAAAAATGATTTAATTTTATTGCTGTCCGCTAAATATTTTTAGAACAAAGAACAAAGACCGCTACGCTAAAAGAACAAAGACTTGTGCAAGATTTTTTAAAAAATCTGTCTTTGTTCTTTTTAGAATATTGCTGTCCGCTAAATATTTTTTTGCTCAAAAAAATGTTTAGCGGACAGTAATATTTTCAAATCCTCAAATTGTATTTTTGTATTTTCAAATTTCAGCATTTCATAAATTTCCTGCCACGATTTTTTGTAAAGCAAGGTACTTTCGTCTGCAAGTTGGGCAAAAGTATTTGAGTTATAAAATAAATCTGTTGCCTGTTCTTTATCTGTTTGATTGTCAAGTATCAATTTTTCAATAACCTTTTCATTTATTCTAACCAAATAGTTGGTGTATTGCTGATTTGTTTTTTTTAGCATTTGCAGAGAATTTAAAGTACAAAAGCATATCTGGTGCGTTTGCTCGTGATATTTCAATTCGTGCAAAAAATCATTTTTTGTAATAATCCCGTCAATATATTCATTAATTTTGTTTTGAATTTTATCATCTGCAATAGGACCTTCTATAATATCATAATCGTGCTGTTGTAAAATAAAAGCAGGGTCGCGGTTAAGCACTACAAAAGAACCAGTGCCTGTTATAATCGTCAAAGCGCAAAATTTTGTATCTTTCGTCTTCAAAAGCGCGTTCATAAAAAGTAAATTCAGTTACAAACGGCTCTTTATGATAGCGGTTTGCAATGTTTTTTGCCCAAGTTTCTGCGTGATTACGAAATTTTGTTACATAAAAACCTTTGCCGAAGTCCTTATTTGTTTGGCTTTTCGACAAATCAATTTCAGTAATTTCCATATAACTGCCGTGATATACCTGCATTAGCGTTGTCCTCCATTTTCATAACAAATATCGTATAAATACCGCACAGTCCAAAACGGATTATCGGTATGCAAAGCCCACCAATTTTCGCGCAAATAATCCCACCCGCCGTATTTTTTCAAATAACGATAGGCATTCTGCGCATTCATCTTGTACGCTTGTGCAAAAGCGGGAATAATGAATGCAATAAAACTGATTTCATTTAAAAGTTCTTTGCTCATATATTTTCAACTTTGAAAATGCAAAGTTATAAAATTATTTTTATTCTGCAAAACAAAAGAACAAAGAGCAAAGAACAAAGAGCAAAGACAGGTTTGTGTAATTGACAATGCAGGGGGCTGGCAAAAACACTTTACTCCCTGCGCTACATTTCATTTCGCGCTGTCCCCTTAAAATAAGGGGACAACAGGGTGCTACATTGTTATTACCTAATAACGTTGTGCCTCTCGATTCTTCCTTTTTCCTGACTTTGACAATGCGACACCCTACGGATTTTCCCAAAAATTTGGTTTTAAAAAAAAGAACACAAAGATTTTTATACCCGACTTTCGATGTTGTACCCTGTCATTGCGGGCTTTGACCATTGATTTGTAAATACAATTTGAAGATTTGAAGATTTGAAATTAAAATCCCAAAATTTTCAAATTTTCAAATTGTATTTTCAAAGATGCAATTTTATCTGCAACCGCATGCGGTTATTCTTTCTCAAAAGAGATATTTTCGAGCGTTCTTTTCAGGTCTACCGATGGGGTAAAAATAATTTTCACGCCAGAAATAAAGGTTTATTTTACAATAACTTTTCTTACTGCGGACAGATTAAATTTTGTGCAAATTTATTCCACATTAAAATATTGTCCTTCAAAATGATTGTTGGTGATGTAGATTATTAAAAAAATATTCGCTTGTTGCTGGTATAGAATGTACCAAGTAGTTGATTTGTTAGCACGACAGGTAATATATTTCAGGTTTGCGCCGTAGCGAGCAAAATAAGACGGGGCGTCTTTATCGGGCAAAATGCCTACATATTTTTCAATATATGAAAGCATTTTTTCTACATAATTTTGCGCATCTTCAAAAAAAGAAAAATACTCTTTTTCAAAAAGAACAAACATCAAATCGTGAATATAGATGTCTATTTCTTTGGTATAAACTATTTTTCTTTCCAATTCCATTGCTGCATTTTGCGGTATAAACTACTTCGCAACTCTTCGCCTGTAACAGACGTTGCGTACATTTTGTTGAATTGTGTTTGCCCAACCGTATTTAGTTCTTTTGCTTGCATAAGTATAAATTTTTTAAAATTTCACTTGCCACAAAATTACAACTTTATTTTTATTTCACAAAATAATTTTTGAAAAAAGTTTTGTTTTTAACTTTTTTTCAATTTATACCCTTGCCTGTCCCGCTTGCTATTGGGATTGCAAATAGCGCGGGGGATTAAAAAACACAGCAAAAACCACATCTGTATGCAGTAAAATTTTCATCTGTATGTAATTTTATTTACATACGGACGAAAATAAAATTACATACGGATGCAAATTTATCTGCGTCCGTATGTAATTTCATCTGCAACCGCATGCGGTTATTCTTTCTCAAAAGAGATATTTTTCGAGCGTTCTTTTCAGGTCTACCGATGGGGTAAAATAATTTTCACGCCAGAAATAAAGGTTTATTTTACAATAACTTTTCTTACTGCGCCGTCTGCTTTTACAAAATACGCGCCTGCCTGCTGTACTGCATACTCTCCCGCACCTGCGCCCTGCGCCGCAATGCGCCCGCTAATATCCAACACCTGCACCTCGCCAACTGCGTTTTGCACTGTGATAGTGCGCTCGCTGGCAAAAACGAGGAGGGGAGAGGCGGAGGTTTGGGGAACGCCTGCTTCTATCTCTTGAAATATAGCCGAGACAGTTACATTAGAGTTTGGCATAACAAATAGATTATCTGTAATATCTATCAGACCTCCACTTTCTTTCATTACTGAAAGAGTGTTTAATGTGTAATTGTCATTGGGCGTAATGGTAAGCACAATAGTTTCTCCTTGTGTTGCTGTATTTTTGTTTGGTGTAACTGTGCCGTTGCCATCATTGTAAGATGTAATAGTGTGAAAAACAATTACATCGCTAACAAGTATTGTGCTTTTTAAAGTTGGACTTGTGGAAACATCTACGCCTAAACCCGCAAATCCTGTTTTGGGAGTATATGTAGCACTGTTGCCGTTGATATTCCAACAATCCGCCGTATTTTGCAGTTCTATTTCTTCCCCATAAGAATCAATGCCTGTAATTGTTAAGGTCAATAATTGCTCTAATATCTCATCGTTATTAGTTTGAAACGGCGCATCGGCAGGTTGATTGTTATAATGAGTAGAAATAATTTCTTCCAAAATATTTCTAACAACTAAATTTTCAATAGTACCAACTCTAACGCTGGTATAATTAAAAGAAGAATCATTTGATCCACCAAACATATAACAATCAACATAATATTCGCCTGTTTCGGATACTTTTACCAAAACATTTTCTCCATAACCTCCAAACCTGAATAAATCAACTGTATCTAACATATTGTTTAACAGTGCTAATGTATTATCTCTTTTCCTTGTTGAAAATAATAAAATATCATTTTCCTGTAAATTGTATTTGAATAAAGATTCTCCCCAAGTAAAGCAAATTTCTGGCAGTTGCTCTAACACTAAGCAATCTATCCACGTTGAGCCAACACTATCTCCAAAATATCCTATTTCTGTATATATATGTTGATTTATGGTTGTATATTTGCCTTCGCTAATAAGTTCAGGTAACTGAGGTATGCCCAAATGGTCTTTTACAATGTCTTGTCCATTAACCGCTGTAAAACAGATAAATGTATATTGTACAAGCAAAAATATTCTAAAAATATATTTTTTCATAAAATTGATAAGTTTAAAAGACAGTAAGGAAAATATTATAATTTTCCTTACTGTTTAAGTTGTGTATTATTCAATAATCAATTTATTACTGTATTTTTTATCATCCTGCATAATAACAATAACGTAATTTCCCTTGGGAATAGAAGTTACATTCATATTTACAACAGACGCTTTCGCTGTTTGATTAATAACAGTTTGTCCATCCATACTTACTAAAAATACCTTATATTCTTCTGAATTGGGCATTTGTATAGTTACAGTGTTTTTTGCGGGATTAGGAAATACAAAAACATCTTCTAATTTAAAATTTGCATTCTCCTGACTTGCCCTTTGTGCAAATTGTGTATTTCCCCAAGAATATACTTTTTGTGTGATACAAGTATTTGGATATGTAACTTTTGCTGCAATATTACCTATTGTTCCATCGGATACTGTATTTACCATATGATATGTATATCCTTGCATTGCAACATCTTCTTCGCCATTTATATACCACTGTATTGTAGAGCCTGTTGGCGGGGCATTATTAATTGAAACCAAATAATAAACACCAGGAACAACTTCTGTTACTGTTAAAACAAAAGCAGAATGTAAAGATATAGTATCATAAACAAAACTTGATGTTCCACAACTACTATATGCTTGAACAGAAACTATAAAATCATCCTCCGCACCTGTTGTGCTAACTGTAATTTGAGCAGAATCTGATGTGGCACTAATAATACTTCCAAATTCTGTTGGAATAACCCAGTGGAATGTCTGACTTCCTGTTATTGCCTCGCTAATTGCCGATAGAGTTATTGTATCGCCTAACCCAATATTAATACAATCTTGTGAAAGAGTAATTTCACTTGGCGTTTCAGGCAACAAATTAATAACAAGAGCACGCCAACTACTTGTGCTGCACCCTACTGCTCTTACTTTTAGTGTACCACCATTTGTGCCGCTCGGTATTACAACAATAGAAGTGCCGTTATCAGACGTGCCTGTTTTTATTTCCCAACCTTGCGGTAAATCCCATTGGTAAGAATTGGCATTTGCCACAGAGTCAATAGAGTACGTTACTTCTGTTTGGTCGCCCTGCGCTAAACAGGTTGCGCCGCTTATTGTGCTTGGCGTTGCGGGTTGTATGTAGAACGTGGCTACAATAGAATCGCCTCCGCAATAGGCAGTTTTTGCAGAAATTACGCCTGTGCCTGTACCTGTGTGTACAGTCGGTTGAAAAGATTGCGGGTTAGAGATACTCCAACCGCTTTCCGCGCCCTCTACTACTTTCCACGCCATTAAAGTACCTGCGGTGGTGCTGTCGGTGTGGAACACTACATTTGTATTAGCAGGCACACAATATCCGTAATTTGTACGAATAGAATCATTAGGACTGACAGAGCGGTTTATATCATAAATAAACCATTTGTCTGTACAGCCTGCAACGTGCAAACGTACAACTTGCTCGTTTCGCCCGGGTACATAAATTACAGTGTCGCCATTTACAGACATATCTTTCACTTCCCAAGAACGAAAATCCCAATAATAATGGGTATCTGTTTGCGGATTTGTTACAATGATTGTGTCCGACTGTACTCCAATCGGCAAACAATAATTGTTTAAATCTTTGTTAAAAATTGGGTCTGCCGCCCCTTGATGCAAATCAAGCCAAAGCGAATCAGAAGTTGCGGAGTTGTTGCACTGCCCAATTTTTACAGATATGCGCTGCTCAGAAACTACATTCCCCACAACAAACGCCACTGAACTGCTGTCGGCGGAATAATAGAGGTGGCTACCCTCATACAGTCCTTCGGGAATGTTCCAATAATACGAATCAAAACCTGTACGGTTTGGTTCGTAGATACTTACCCACGGCGCAACAGAGTAAGTTACACTGTCGCCCGCGTAAATACATTCGGGTCCAATAATTGCGTTGTTATACTCTCCATCAGGCAAATCAAAAGATTTGTAGATGTCAAGAGTATAGGTTAACGATGCTTTATACCTGTTGCAAGTCGTGTCAACAAGCGAATCAAACTCACAGGTAACAATCAACCTGCCTTTAGCATATCTGCTATACCGTGTTGTGTATGCAGTTCCATTTTTAGATGCAACTGCTACACTTGTACCTGTCGAACCAGCAGGTAAATCTATTCCTCCGAATGCTTTCCAAGTTATAGAAGAAAACTCGGATGGGTCAAAAGGAGTAATAAGCGTATATGTTTTACTGCCGCCAGCAGCAAGACAATCGCTTGTAATCACTGTATTTCCGTCTATGGAAATACCTCCCTGTGCTTTTGTTGTAGCAAAAAATATGCACAAGCACAT
>JAISYF010000035.1 GCA_031270065.1 Prevotellaceae bacterium
AAGTATTTCTTCCGAATTCACGACTGCATTACAGGCGTTCGGCTGACAGGCGATTTAAACAACGTGGACGAGGTGCGAGAGGCAGTATATAAGTTGCGTGCTCTTGCAGACGCTGCGATGGATTTTGCTATTGCAATAGACAACGGAGGGTTTTTGCAACAAAAAAATAATTAACGGCAGCGGGGTAAAATTGAAATTGTGAATTACTTTCAAAATTATTTTCTCTCAATTTTGCCTCACTTTTTTAAAAAGAACTTAAAATTTTTTTCATACAAAAAAACGCCGCGAGGCTAATATAAATTAGTAATTAATACATTTTTTGAGGTTTTTTTTGCCGTGAGGCACGAAAATCAAGCCCGCAGCGGCGTGATAACCGCAGCGGGTACAACGCCGAAAATTCGGCAAATTATAAATTAACAATTAACAGTTAAAAAATTATGGCACGAGAAAAAAAGGTGGTGCATCAAGGCATTACACAACAGGATTACGAGCAGGCGATGAGCGAATATGCCATCGCGGACGCTCGGTTGCAGAAAATCAATGCAGCCATTGACGTTAAATTTACGGAAATTCGCGAAAAATATTCGTTTGAAATTTCGGAATTAGACGCAAAAAAAGAGGCGAACTTTGACATCTTACAAACTTTCGCGCTCGAAAATAAAGATGTTCTCTTTGTCAAGAAAAAGTCGCTTGAAAACGCTCACGGCACGCTCGGCTTCCGCACAGGCACGCCGAAACTGAAAACGCTCAAAGGCTTCACTTGGAGCGCGGTTACGAACCTGCTAAAAGAGTTCCTGCCGCAGTACGTCCGCGTATCAGAGGAGCCCGCGAAAGACAAACTGCTCGCCGACCGTGAGGTGTCGGAAACGGCGGAACTGTTTGGCAAATGCGGCATCGCAGTGGTGCAGGACGAGACGTTTTTTGTGGAACTCAAAAAAGAGGGGGAGTAATGGGCAAATGGCGATTTAAGGTAATGCCTCGCGGCAGGAACTTTGCCGTTTATGAAATGGTGCCGTGGCAAACCGAAAGAGGCAGCGGGGAAAGCGGCACAAAAATAGCGGAGTTCTACACCTACGAAAAGGCGCGGGATGAGGCGTATAAAATGAATAAAAAGTATTTTGAAAAAACGGTGCAAAATTAATTGCACCGTTTTTTTATTTTTTTTTTAAAAAAAATTTGGTAGAATGAAAATAATGTTGTACTTTTGCACCGATTCCAGACTTTATGTTTGGAAGGGAGCCGATGCTTTTTGCGGACGCACCGCCTGTCGAAGCGCACATCAGTGCGCTTCCCCTATTTTTAAAAGTCGTATATTTTTACGTCTACTCCCTTAAACCAATATTTGCCGTGTATTTTTAACTCAATAAGTTTTTTTATTTTAGTGTGTATTTGCCTTGTTTCTTTTTCAAATTCAAACACAACCAATTTTGCTTTTTTCTTACGAGTAGCGTTTAACGCCTCATTTTCGATATTGAGTTCGCTTGACAAGCATTTTAACTCCGCCGCTGTGTTGTTTAGATAAATATCAAAGCCGCCATTGCTGTCGTTGATATGCCTTACCCTGTCCCCATTTTTAGCGAGCAGCATACATTGTTTTTGCTCTTTATTAAATACCGCCCCCTCTTTTTTGCTCTTTTTTGCTTGATTAATACGGGCGTGTTCCGTTGCTAAATATCCGCCTGTTTGTTCGTCAAAGTAATTCTTTTTCCAAACGTCAGGATTTAGAGAGTTATACTCTTTTTTGTATTCTGCAATTTTTGCATTTTCGGCATTTGATTTTTTTACGGCTTCCAACATCTTTGTGCATTGGTAACAATTTTTCTTTTTATCGGCGGATAAATTTTCTTGCTTTCCAAACATTTGGCATGTAGCGCAATTTTTAGGAAAATAAGGGTGATTTTCGGGAAAAATTGCGCCCTGCTTTCCTGGATTGAAACGAAAAATATTTTGTTTGCCCTCTGTTGCCTGCGCGCCCAACGCCTGCGCTTGTTGCGAGTTGCTTTCGGTATATTTTCCGCGCCTTACCTGAACGGCGGTGCAACGGCAACGCCAACCGTTTGGCGGGAAATATTCAGTCCAAAAACTGTCGCCTTTTGGTAACGTTGTGTTGTGGAGGGGGCGGTGTTGCTCGCGCACCCTGTCGTCAAAGGCGGTGCGGTATTGTAGGAGATACCTGTCGCCGTACTTTTCAAAATCCGCCCATTTATCAGCCATTTGCGCCGATTGTGTTGCAAAAATATACTCAGCTTTGAGATAATTTTGATTGTAGGAATTATGTATTGCGCGGACATCTTTAAAATACGTTGAAAAGGGTTTTGCAAGTCCATTTTCGCCAATTAGCAGGTCGCTCATTTGTCTGAGTTCGGCAAAAGTTTTTGCGCCTGAAAAAACGCTAACAGAGCGCGAAAGATAATTTTTCATGCCTTCGGGCATTTCAGCGGAAATACCCGCTTTGAACCCCTGTTGTAATACCGTTGTAATTTCATTTAAAAGCGGTTTAACGTGGTTGTCAGAAAGGGTGTCGGCATTGGGCGCGGTTATTTTATTTGCAAAAATAAAACGTGCGGCGCGGTTGAACGCCTGTAATATCAAACTTTCCTCTGTTTGCGTAAGGGTTAATTCAACGCAGTTTTCGCGGCATTCAGGGCATTTACACTCGTAGTAATTGTCGAGACTAAGGGGCGTTGCGCGAGTTGGTGTTGTACGCAACGCCCCTACTGAAAATTTACGGGTTTATCGGTAACTTTTATCCCGAATTTTTCCAAAATAAAATCGTTATCAACGTTCTTGTGTGGAAGAATATCTTTGACGATAGCCCAAAGTTTGTCGGTGTCTTCGACGCTCGAAAAGTGAAACCTTGCTGTTGTTGGGGCAATCCAACCGATACGGTAAAAGGCAGGGATAACGATTGAATTCATATAGACCTCAACCATTCTTTTGTCGGAATTTACAAGCATATCAAGAACTCCGATGCTGACTTTTTCTTTACTTTCGTTGCCATTTTTTGTATCCTGCCCGATAATCGCGCCTGAAACAAGCATCGAAATTTCGTTGTTACAAAGATTTATCAGATTAGAATAGACGTCGCCGCTGGTATTAACACCCTGCGCAAACTGAAACTCCTCTGTGGAGTCAATAATGAAAAAAGCGGCTGCGCCTATTTCGTTCATCATGGTTTCGGCGCGGGAGAGCATTTGCTCATCGCGTGTGTCTGTTTTGATGTAGCGGGGCGGGATGCCGAAAATTTCGCAGAGTTCCGACCAACAACTTTGGGCAAATTTTTTAAATAAAACGTGCGGCACGGCTTTATTTAGCAGCCCTATATGATTGGAGTTGAACTCCAGCCAAAACCTGCCGAACTCCGCCATCTTTCTGTATTCGATAAAATTGTTGATTAAAACGTTAGGATAAATTTTGCCAGAGGCGGGAACAACGTTTTGCCTGTCTATCAGTTCGGCTTTGTATAATCCATCATTTGCGGACAACTCTACAAAGGAATATCCGTAATACTCAGAGTCTAAAATTATTGAAAAAATATCTTGCAAAACAGGCAGAGCGCGAAGTTGATTTGTGGCATTTTCGTCTGTTTTGCCGTCAGTTATCATTTCAAAAGGGGCGGAAATGGTTTGTTCCTTTCGATTGTTGAGTTGCGAAGTAAGCAGCGCATCGGTGGCGATGTCGCTGTAAATATCTTGCAAAAGATAATTTTTTGGATCCGATGCGGAGGCGAATGTTAATGCGCTTTTCCAATCTGCAATATCCCGGCGGGCTTGCGAGATTTGTCGCCTTACTAATTTCGGGGCGAGCGTTGGGCTTGTCGCCTTTGGGGCTTTTGGGGTTGTTTCTTTTTTAGTCATATTTTAAAATATTAAAATTTACGATTTGCTCTTTTTTGCGCTCTGTAAGTGCCAGCGCGGGCAAGCAGATTTTTGTCTAAAATATAATAACCGCCTTCGATACCGTCCGCGCCGTCTATTGCGCCTCTGTAAGTCGGAGAAACGGAAAGCATCTGCCCCGCGAGGGTTTGGAAATGCGGGTTATCTTTTTCCGCCTCGTTGAAAATAAGGTTGCCCATACGTACAGGCGGTTCTAATGTTCCCTCAACACGAGTAAATTTATCGGGCTTTTTGCGCGTATCGGGGCGGACAAAAATTTGGTAGCCGTTTTTTTTGCCGACCTCTTTGAAAAGGGGTACAAAAACCTGTTCATAAAAAGGATCTTGCAGGGAGTTGTTTTCAATCCAATATTGCGCAGGCAGGTCGCGGACAACTGTTGATAAATCGTAGTACCACTGTACAAATTTTGCGTTAGTGGTTTGCTCGCAAAACGCTTTTATGATATAAGTTTTATCGTCTTTGCGCCCCATTAGCCCTGCAAATTTGTAACTGTTTTTTTTAGTTTCAGAATTTGACGGTGCGGGGTCGCCATAAACTATTATTTGATCCAATTTGCCGAACGGCGGTACTTTGCCGTAAGTGAGTTTTTTAAAAACGCGCCCTTTGGTTTGCGGGTTGTTGAAATATTCGGTTTGCGCGGCAGCGTAACTGATTGTTGCCAACACTCTGTCGATGCTTTCTTCGCTGTTTTTCTCTGCCCACGAAGATTTGCCATTGGTGCGTATATTGACAATATCAACTTTGTCGGCTTTTTTAATCATTTCGGTAACGCAGCAATACTCGGCAATGATATTTCCGCAAACAATAATTAACAAAGGCACATTAACGGCGCGGGTTGGAATAACTGCACCGAAAATCCAATTAACACGCTTTTCGATAATTTCAGGGTTGAGGGCATCTTGGTCGGTGTCTATATCATCAAAAAGGAGAACATCGGGGCGCACCGCCTCGTTGCGAGTTCCGCGTGGGCTTTGGTCTGCGCCGACAGCGCGGAACGACACGCCTTTCTTCGTTTTAAACTCTGCAGCCCGCCACGAGGTAAAAGAGCGTTGTTCGCCGTAATCGTTGATAATTCGTTGGTTTGAGTCGAGATTGGCGCGGTACGGTTCAAGCAGACGTTTTGCGTTGTCTTCGGAGTTGGAAACAAGCAAAACGTTTTTCTTTTTGGCTGTAAGGGTTAAAAAAAGTACTTCCATCATTGTCCTTGTAGATTTTGCAAGTTCGCGACTCCACGCACGAACTTCAAACCATTCGGGGTTTAAAATAACTCTTTTTGTGGCTTTTTTGTGAAAATCGGCAGGCGGAGCGGAACAATAGACACCGAAGTAATACTTAAACCACTCCTCATGGTTTTGTTCGAGCGCGGAGATACGCCTTTTTTTATCGGCAAAAGTTTCTGTATTGTCAATAGTAGTGGCTTTCAACAACGATGCTCGGTATTCTTTCCACTTGTTATAAAATTGTAATCTTTGCGCTTTTGTTTCCATTTTTCTAAAATTTTAGCAAAAATACATGAAACGGCGCATTATATAATATATACCTGCAAAGACTGCACACTTATTTTTTTATTATTTTTAATGACGGTAATTTTGTAAAAAATCTAAGGAATTTGAATAGTTCAAAAATTCAAACGCACAATTATCAAATATTTCAAATTATCAAATTATAATGCGTAAGTTAATAATTATCGCCGGGCATAACGGCAAAGGCACAGGCGCGCCCGACAGGCATGGACTTGACGAGGGCGCGGAAACAATGGCGTTGCGCGACTGCTTTGTAGATTGGTTGCGGATTAAATACCCGCAAATCGAAGTGGCAACGGACAGAGGCAGGGATAACTTAACGCTTGCGGGCGGTTTGTTAAAGTGGTTGAAATCATTTGTAAAAAAGTCCAACATTTGCATCGACCTACATTTTAATTCATCCGCAAATGAGCAGGCGACAGGCGCAGAGGTGGTTGTGCCCGATAAATATTCCATGTTTGAGTTCGGTAACGCAAAAAAACTTGCGGCAAAAATCGCTGAAATTTTGCAAATCAAAAACAGAGGCGTGAAAATAGAAATACAATCGGCACTCGGCAAACTTGCGATGTTAAGCGAATTTGACTGCGAAAATTTCTTGATTGAGTTTGCATTTACAAGCAACGCAAAAGACGTTGAAAACTATAAAAAATACAAACCCGAACTTATCGCCGGGCTGGGCGAGTACTTTGCAAAAATGGCGTTGGAAACTAAAAATTAAAAATTATGAAATTTTTACTTGAAAATATCAGCAGTATAATATTGCTTTTGACGACAATCGGAGGCGCGATTGGATGGCTTGTGGAGCGCAAAAAGCGCAACGCCGAAGCTGTGGTTACGGAGGAACAGGCAAAAAAAGCCGAACAGGACACCAAAGCCGCCGAAATTGACAACGAGAAAAAAGCGGCAGAGGTGCTGCAAGAATATATTGTCAGTCCGCTAAAAGACGAACTTAAAGCCCTGCGCAAAGAGATAAAGAAACTGCGCGGCGCAATTTCTTTAATTTCCGACTGCCCGCATGCCGAGAAGTGCCCTGTGAGAGCGGAAATGCAACGCTCGGACATTGAAAGTTAATCATTTTTAAAGCAAAAAAAATATGAATTATTTAAAAATTATATCAATAGCAGCAATGGTGCTGCTTGTCGGCGCAGTGATAGCACTGTCGGCAATAGTGGGCGCGCAGGCGGACGAAATTCGCGAAGACCGCGCCATAATTGACAGTTTGCTCTCCGAAAACAACGCCCTGAACGACAACCTGCGCGAGGCGATTACCCGCACAGCAATTTCATTCAGCATCACGCCGTCCATTACCAACAAGGTAACTTCGGCGTTCGGCAGCACGAAGAACGTAACGTTGCAGTACTATTTTACGCTTGACGGCAGCGCGATAATCACCAAGCCCGACAGTATTTATACGGTAATTAAGAATTAAAATCAAAAATGAAAACAAAATTCGAGCGCACAAAATATCGCGGGTTGGAATTGGTTTGCCAGCCGCAAAATGATGATGAGCAGGCAATGCTCAACGAGGTAATTACCGACAACGGCGACGGCAATAAATACTTGCGCGTTGAATTTGAAAAAGACAAAAACGGCGATGTAAAAAAAATTAAAATTTTACAGCGAAAAAAAAGAATTGATTTTTGGGTACTTGGCTTTGAACCGCGCACGTGCAAAAACGTAAATAACGGAATGAACGAAGGGGATTACAGGACCAGAGATTTACGATTTTACTACAACCGCAAATTAAAGATATGTTTATTTGGAAAGGGGGCGGTATATATACTGCCGAAAGGGACAGAGGTTGAGGCAGACGAACCCGTATTCTACGATAAATTTAAACGTTTTTTAGAAATAAGAGATAAAAAAATAAAACTGCGCGGGTTGCCGCTAATTAAATACGATTATCAGTTAAGGGAACTCTTAAAAAGATAGATATGCGGGTATTTAGACGGATGCAGTGTTGCCTGTATGGTATTGGGATACGCACAACGTTGCCCGCTTTTTTTGAAAAAAACGCCCCGCAAGGGTACAAAATAAATCGTTCCGAAGCGTCAAAAGCGACTTCGGACTAACGGCTAAAAAAAATATGAAAATCATTGCCTTACAAAATCAGACCTTGCTTGACCTCGCCATACAGCACTACGGCGCGGCAGAATGCGCGTTTGATTTGGCTTTGGCAAATGATTTGCCTTTGGACGCAGAACTGGCGGCGGGCATTGAATTGACGCCGCCGCCGTCTGCTCCGCTTGCGAACAAACAAATTGCCGATTATTACGCAAACAGAGGGCTGAAACCTGCTACCGCAGTAGATTTTGACAGTTTTTTGGGAGCGTTTGACGGCACTTTTGACGATACATTTTTTTAACTAAAAAAAAATATGAGCAATTTATCACAACAGGCCCGCGCCCTTTGGCAAATAATCCGCAACGAGACGGTGCGGAAGGCAAACACAGCCGAGCGTACAGGCGCGGCAGGGGAGGCAATTATTGACGCGGTTGAAAGTTTGGAAACGCAAAAACTGAACGCATCTGACTTTTCTGTTGCCAACAATCTGACAACCACAACGGCGGGCAAAGTGCTTGACGCGCGGCAGGGAAAGGTGTTAAAAGATTTAATCCCAAGTCTTGATAGCATTTACAACTGGCTAAAAGGCACGATGTACTCCTTTTCAGACGGACAAACCTGTACGATGGACTTCGGTAAAATCGTGCTGATGTACGTTGATATTTACAATCAGGCCACCAAAGAAGTTATTACAAGCCAAATGTTTATGGGCTTGGGCGATAATAGGTTTGGGCTGCAAAAACTCGTTTTGTCAGCAATTTATCAAGTAAGTAACAGTTACGAAATTATCTACGCCTCGCTGGATATGCAGGGGAATAACACCGTTTCCTTGAAGCCGTTGACGGGAGTTATTACAAACAATACTTTTTTATTAAGATTTTTACCAATAAAATAAATGCGAACAATAGAACAAATAAAGCAAGAAATGACGTCAATATTTATGCAAAATACTGATGTTTTTGAAAAATACGGCATTCAGGAGGGTGATACCTTTGAAAGTCGATTTTCAACCGTTTCGCTGGAAAATATCTATTTTTATGTCGTTGCATTTTGCGCGTGGGTTTTGGAGCGGCTTTTCAATGTTCATAAGGCTGAGGTACAAGATTATATTGTCCGAATGAAACCGCACTCGGCGGTGTGGTATCAGACCAAAGCCAAAGAATTTTTGCTCGGCTTTGACTTGATTGAGGGAGAGGATATTTTCGACACAACAGGCGCGTCAGAGAGCGACATTGAAGCGGCTAAAATTGTAAAATACGCCGCTGTTTCGGAACTGCAAAATAAGTTGAGAGTAAAAGTTGCGACCGTTGGCGCAGGGGGCAGCCTCGCGCCAATCACGCAGGGGCAATTGCAAAGTTTTGAATTTTATATTAATAAAATAAAGGATGCGGGTACAATTATAGAGTTGCAGAACACGCCCGCCGACAGTCTGAAAATTGATATTGTAATTTATTATAACCTGCTGATTTTGAGACCAGACGGCACGGATTACAACGGCGCGCCTGTTGTGGCAAATGCTATCAAAAATTACATTGCGGGCATTGAATTTGACGGCACTTTTATAACCACAAAATTCGTTGACGCGCTGCAACAGGTTGAGGGCGTGCGCTACGTACATATCAATTCGGTGCAGGTGAAATACGGAATTTTACCTTATACCGCCTTAACCGAAGGCAGTTACCGACCCGATTCGGGCTATATGATTTTTGATGAAATTAGTTCAAATTTAATTTATCAGCCATCATAAAAATTAAAAATTAAAAAATAAATCAATGAATATTTTTAATACAAATATAGAGATTTTAATGTTGCAACTTTTGCCCTCATTCCTGCGCAAGCCGCTTGTAATTGCGTTTTTAAATGCTTTTTCAACACCATTTAAAAGCATTTTAAACCTCGTTAAAAACAATCGGCAAAAGAATTTGAATTTTATCAAAATTACCTCGCAGGTGTGCAGTTTGGAAAAGGCGTTGAATGATTTTTTTGAAACACAAAATATTACAATTTCAGACGGCAATTATCGCGAGCCGTTGTGGCTGGCATTGCAGGCGGAGCAGCAGCCGCTGTGGCTTGGGTTATCAAGCGAAACGCCGCCGCTGTGGCTTGGGCTATCAAGCGAAAACGGCTTTGAAAACGAGGCATTTATCGTGCATTGCCCGAATGATTTACAGTCGCGCCAAGCCGAAATTATCGCATTTGTAAATCAATTCAAACTTGCAGGCAAAACATTTTCAATAATATATTTTTAGAAATTTAGAAATTAAAGAGTTAAAAACTTGATTTTCAAATCATCAAATTTTCAAATCATCAAATTATTATGATAGACTTTACAAAACAGGGCAGAATGCCCTTTACGCAGGAGATTTTGGCGCGGATGCAGTCTGACTGCAACGGTCTTGCTGCCGCCCTCGCAAAATTTGTCGGGAATAACGCTATTATTGACGGCGTTACACCTGACGGCAACGGCGGATGGTCTGACGGCTGGATTATTTACAACGACGAACTGCTGCCGTTTGTCGCGGGTTCGGGTAATTTTATAAAGTTAGTCGAGAGCGCGCTGCCGCTCGGCTCGCCATATTATAACGGCTCAACCCCGAATGTTATCATCAGCCGTCATTTAGAGTCCACGTCCAACGGCGGCGAAAGCGGTGTTTTAGGGCTAATCAGTTCGTGGGGCAACTCGCGATGGAACGCTGGCACTACACACTACGCCCTCGTTCAACTGCTCGCGGAATACAATAATTATACCTCTTTCAATCAGCCTCTTGCACAAGATTTTACTTACTCAGGTTCAGGCTACACCTCCTCCTGTACGGCAGTCCGCAGCGGCAATAACATCAGTGTCAGAGGGCAGATAAATGTTACATCAGTTGCCGCGTCAGGCGGCGTAGGGCTTGCCAATCTTACGACTTTTTTGGGCGGCCTAACCCTGACCTCAACTGTGCCTGTGTATGCCTGGGCAGCCGTTACGACAAGTTCGCAACCCTCCGACTCCCACGACCAGCCCGCAATGTTTTGGGTGAAATTTGACCCGACAACCAACATACTGAACTCGCATGTTCAGTATGGCGTCAATATTTCAACAGGGGTGTATTATTTTTCGGTGAGCTTTGTTTATTAA
>JAISYF010000090.1 GCA_031270065.1 Prevotellaceae bacterium
AGTATGATAAAATTAAATAAATTATTCAAATGCACCAAAAAACAAAAATAATTACCTTGTTCTGACCAAATAATAAAAATATAACCAAAATGTAATTGTTCTTGTGGGACAACGAAGAACAGCGTTGATAATCAACGCTGTTCTTCGTTTGCAACAAATGCGGGTGAAGAGTTGTTGCATTTTTCTACCAAACTGTTTTCCCTAACCGGGAAAGAGTTTTCAGTTGTCGGTTTTTTGATTTTACAGAATTAACACAACTTTCAGAATTAACATAATTTATTTTTTGTCCGCGAATTATTTTTTTTAGAATAGCAATGATGCGTTTAAAAAAAACAATTTGTCTCTCTAATCATTTGATTATCAATAAAATATAAGCGTTATTTTACTTTTAGCAGAGGTGCAACGTGCCAGGTCTCCATCGCATCAAAAATCATCCCGAATAAGTGTGGCGCGAATTTTGCTGATATAAAAATCTGATTTGTAGAAATTCGCAAATGAAAAATTTATACTAAATTTAAAATTAAAAAATATCTTAACATTGCAAAAAAAATGAAAACAAGTAAAACAAATAATATCGGAACATTTGTCGCATTAATCCTTTTCTGCTCATTATCAAGCATTTACACCGTCAATGCACAAACGGCAGTTACGGGCGACAAAATTATTGCCGCGCTTGGCAAGGGCGATGCCGAACAGGTTGCACTTCGTTTTGCGCCTTCGGTAGAACTTGCAACAGGCTCAAACAACGACACTTACAAACTTGAGGAGGCGAAAAAAATAGTCGCCGACTTTTTTGCCGCAAATACTGTAGAGTCGTTTCTGGTGCACCACAAAAGTTACGGCAGTCAGTCCGGCTTCATCATCGGCACTTTGACTACTGCTAACGGCACATTCCGAGTATATGTGCTTCTGCGTGGTAAGAATCCCGAAATCCAACAATTTAGGATAGAGAAAGAGCAAAAATGAGGCGCGTTGCCAAAGCGGGCGGCTTTTGCGGGTGAAAATTTAGTAGGATGCATCTCTAACGAGATGCTTTTTACTGCACTCTTTTTTACCTGATTTGATGAGCTCGTACTTTAGCATAGTTGTTAAACCTTATTTATTTTTTGTTCCTTACTTCCGCTTGCAATGTGTTCAAATCTCGTTTTTGGGCTTTGCGCGTTTGGCAAAGTCGGTTTTTTTGTGTAACTTTGCGCGTTTTTGTAATAGTTTAGTATAATAATTTTAACATTTATTAATAACAATGAAATTTAGTTTGGAAGCGATTTTTAGCGTTTTTATCATTCTGTTTGCAATTATAGACATTTTAGGGTCTATACCTATCATATTGAATATCAGGCAAAAAGGGGAACAAATTCATCCTGTCCGTGCTACTTTGGCATCCGTTTGCATATTGCTGGTGTTTTTGTTTTCGGGCAAATGGCTGCTTAACCTGTTTCACGTGGACATCGCGAGTTTTGCAGTTGCCGGCTCAATAGTGATTTTTATTTACGCGCTCGAAATGATTTTGGACATCGAAATTATCCATAATAACGGTCCCGGAGGCACTTCGTCCATTGTTCCGCTTGCTTTTCCGCTCATTGCCGGTCCTGCCTCTTTCACCGCGCTGCTGTCATTGCGAGCAAGTTATAGCGTTGAGAATATCATCATCGGTCTGTTTCTCAATATGATTGTGGTGTTTCTGGTGTTGCGTTCTACCGACAAAATCGAAAAGAAGTTGGGGCGCGGGGTAATCTATGTCTTTCGCAAATTCTTTGGCGTAATACTTCTGGCTGTTTCCGTGCAACTTTTCACAGCCAATATCGGCACATTAATAGATGTTGTAAAGTAGTGAATTTCAACTTCTTGCACCAAAAATAGATGTTCCGATGCGGATAATGGTTGACCCTTCTTCTATGGCAACGTGATAATCGTCTGACATTCCTATCGAGAGTTCGGTAAACCATTCACAATCAGCGAAAAAGTCCTTACGCGCACGGTCAAAAAGTTGTTTCAGCAGTTGCATTTCGCCTCTTATCTGTTCCACGTTGTCGGTGTAAGTAGCCATACCCATCAGCCCGCAAATTCGTATGTTTTTCATCGTTGCCCATCGCCTTGCAGCCAAAAATTCGGTCAATGCTGTCGGCGAGAAGCCATATTTTGAATCTTCCTGAGCAATATGGACTTCCAAAAGGCAATTAACAATTTTCCCGATTTTTGCTGCTTCCGCATCTATTTTCGCCAAAAGATTTTCGGAATCCACAGAATGAATTAAACTGATAAAAGGGACAATAAATTTCACCTTGTTTGTTTGCAGATGTCCGATAAAGTGCCATTGTATATCCTTTGGCAGCGCTTCGTGTTTTTGCACGAGTTCGGGGACGCGACTTTCGCCAAAAATCCGCTCGCCTGCCGAATATGCCTGCGCAACAGTGTGAGCAGGATGAAATTTTGTTACACAAACCAAGGTTACACCAGCGGGAATCGTTGCTCTGATGTGTTGTAGATTGTATTTTATCGACATATTTTAATCCTAAATTTATTTGCGGCAAATATACATAAAACTATCCGTATGTACGCTGACTTGCAAAAATTCGGTTAAAGAAACGATAAACAGGGCGAAAAATTATAAATTAATTTGATAATTATTAGATTTTTACAAATATTTGTAAAATTATTTTGATAAAATGTAAAAAATATTTGTCTAATTGGAAAACTTACTTTACCTTTGCAACAATATTTTTTTATGTTTAACTTTTTAATTTTATTCATTATGCAAAAACATTTTTTATTTCCTCGCCAGTGCAAATGGATTGGTCTCGGAATTTTGAGCATTGGTATTTTGTTAACTGTTTTTAATGACAGTATAGAAAGTTCAAAAATTTTTTCGGTTAAATTTCAAAACAGCAATGCATTAACTCGCTATTTGTCATGTGGAAAGTTTAGTATGAATTTTGAAAATGGCGGCACGGTTAATCTCGGAGACACGAGCAATGATTTTATTTTGAAAAGTGATGGTGGTTTCAGTTTGAGTACGCCAAAAGAAAGTTCCATTGATTTTACTTTCACGCTTCAAATTTTGCTTATTGTTCTGGGTGGTTTGTTTGTGGGTTTTTCGCGCGAAAAAAACGAAGACGAGTTTATTGCGAGCATTCGCCTGCGCTCGTTGCTGCTGGCAGTTTTTATCAATTATTTGCTGATAATTATCGCCGATTTGCTTGTGTACGGACTGAATTTTATGGTTGTAATAACATACAATCTCTACACGATGCTGTTAATTCATCTGGTAATTTTTCATATTTTACTTTGGAAAAATTCAAAAAAGGAGTCGGCAAATGAAGAATAATATCAGGGTTGAGCGGGCAATTTTGCGGCTCACGCAGGAAGAGTTGGCAAAAAGAGTGTCGGTTTCGCGCCAAACAATCAACGCTATAGAGGCTGACAAATACGTTCCTTCCACCGTTTTGGCGCTCAAAATAGCCAGAGTTTTCGGCAAACCGTTAGAAAACGTATTCTTTTTGGAAGACACAGATTGAAAAATGAATAAACAAAAAATTAATAACTTGTAAAATTGACTTTTGATGCAGCCTCAATTTTACAAGTTATTAGTTTATTGTTCCTTAGCAGGAAATTTTATTTTGTTGCGTTTTCCAGCCGTTTCAATATTGAGAAAATAAAGATTGCGGACAGCAAACAGCAGGCAATAAGTACACTCCAAACAGTCCATAGTGGAATATCTTTTTCCCATAATAAACCGGGAACAAATGTCAATAAATTGCCTATACCTGTTGCGGCAAACCAACCTCCCATCATTAAACCTTTCAGTTTTGGCGGGGCTACCTTGGTTACAAACGAAATACCCATTGGACTTAAAAACAGTTCTGCAAAAGTTAGCACTAAGTATGTGCTAATCAGCCAATTAGGAGAAATTGGGTCGGGGCTTACTCCTCCAACTGATTTTAAGTCGTGAGGGCTTTGCAACCCTGAAGAAACTATTGTTAAAATTCCAAATCCGATAGCGGCAATCAACATTCCCATCCCGATTTTTAGCGGCGTTGACGGCTCTTTCCCTTTTTTTGCCAACCAAGCAAAAATGGCGATAGAAAATGGCGTAAGCGCCACTACGAAGAACGGATTAAATTGTTGGAAAATTTGTGGGAGAATATCAATTTTTTCAGCCATTCCGCTGTAACTCCACACTAAAAGTGTTGCCACAGCCGCCAAAACGATGCCGGAAATGCTTTTCCCTTTTGCTGTTGCCGACTGGAAGATACTGAACAGGGCATAGACGCCAACTGCGATTAATGCCAGATTTAATACGTTAAATCCAATTCGTGTCCAACCCTCAACAAAACTTTGCGTGTAGTCGCGAGCGAACAAAGTCATTGTGCCGCCGTTCTGGTGGAACGCCATCCAGAAGAAAATTACAACTACAAAAACCAATCCCAATGCTACAACGCGCTCACGAGTCTGTTGTTTTGTTAATTCCGGTTCTACTACCGTTTTATTTGTTTGTGCCGCCAACTGTTTTGAGTTGTAATCGGCGTGTCTGTAAAGTTTTTTTGTGGAAAGATAAATAATCAGCGAAACAATCAGCGAAATACACGCTACTCCAAATGCAAAATTATATGCCTCTGACAATTTATCAATATATAAATGACTGAATTGCGCTAAATCGGTTAATCCAACAGGTTGGACAGTCGCCAACTTTGTTAATTCGGCTGTGCCTTCAGCAGTAATTGTTCCATCAATAAACTGATGTGCTAATGCGGGAATATCTGCTTTGTAAAACAATCCTGCTTTTTTCAAAAAGAAGTTTGTTATTGCTGTAGCAGCAGTCGGAGCAAACATCGCACCAATGTTTATTGCCATATAAAACAGAGAGAAACCCGGGTCGCGGCGTTCTTTGTATTTGGGGTCGTCATACAGATTGCCTACAAGCACCTGTAAATTACCCTTGAAAAGCCCTGTCCCCAAGGCAATAACAAACAATGCTGCAATCAATGGAATTATTCCCATTCCGGGAATTGCCATTAGAATATAGCCAAAAAACATTACTATAATGCCGAGCGTTACCGTTTTTCCGTAACCAAGCCATTTATCGGCAATGATTCCGCCAACAAGAGGCAAAAAATAAATTGCTGCCAAAAAAATGGCGTTCAACGTGGTTGCGTTAGCCGACGAGAGTCCAAATTTTGCCTGTAAGAACAGTACAAAAATCGCAAGCATTGTGTAATAGCCGAACCGCTCGCCGGTGTTGGCTAATGCAAGTGCATAAAGTCCTTTTGGATGATTTTTAAACATAACTTTTTTAATTACGAATTATTAATTGTAAATTACTAATTATTAATATTATAAAATGTAAAAACAGATGAAAATCGCGAATCTTAACAAGCATGTGAAAACGAAAAAAAACAGTTTTTTACGGAGTAAGGGTACAAAAATACAAAAAAGTTTCTACATGTATTACAGAACAATAAAAATTGGCTAAATCTTTTTTTTCAGGCGCCTCCTGTTCTACAAGCTTGTATTGTGCGCGGAATGGGCTTGCTGCACAATGTTCATAAACGTATCCCTTGCCTGCACTACACTGCAAGGGGCGCGGCGGCAAAAGAACAAAAAAAATCAAAAATATTTTCTATTTTTGCAGCAGTAAAATAATTCGGAACAAAACGAAGAATATCTATTGACACTGCGACTGCTGGCGGTTTTTTCAACAAAATAATTTTCTGATGCAACACAGGTTTTACTTTGAACGGCTCAAAAACAAGGAAGTAATATGTATGCGCACTAAAAACAGACATTTTTCACGGAGAGTAGATTTATGAAACGAACACGATTAACAAAACACACAAGGTTATGATTAT
>JAISYF010000096.1 GCA_031270065.1 Prevotellaceae bacterium
TTCGGCGTTTGGCAGCACGAAGAACGTATCGCTGCAATATTTTTTCACCCTCGACGGCAAAGCAATCATCGCCAAGCCCGACAGCGTGTATCAGATAGCGAAAGAATACCCTTAAAAAAAGAATTTTTTATAATAAAAAAATAAAATATTAATTTTTATTAAAAGTGTTTTAAAATATTGTTTGCTGTTTTATTTTGCTGTAACTATATGATTTTTAGTTAGTTAAAAATTGAATTGCTACAAAGCGATAAATTGTGCATCGCCCCGCTCCGTACTCGCTGGACTTCGGATTTGTAATGCGGAAATTTTGAAAAAACGGTATTATGACAACACGCCAGAAACGGCGATTTTTTGAACTAAAAAATTTAATTTAAAAATTTTTGAAAAATGATTGAGAATTTAAAACGATTGCACCCCGACACTGTCGAAAGGTTTTTGCATGCAAAGAATACAAGCGGTTTCCCTGATATACCAGTGCCGCTTGCCGCTTATATTTTGCAAATCAACGATGCGTTTGAACTCAATCAAAAACACCGCTCTATTTCGGATTGCGCTCGCGAACTACAAAAGAAATACCCCGACATTTCATTCGCTACCGCACGGCAAAGGGTGTATGACGCGATCTCTTATTTCTACACAAACAACACCTCTACGGCAGAGCATTGGAACAATGTTTTTGCCGATAGAATGGAAAAACTGCACGACATCGCGCTTGTGGCGCACGATTTCAAAGAGGCGCGTATCTGTACAGAGAAAGCCCGCGAATATCGGCTTGCGGCATCGGCGGCGGCTGTTAATCCCGATATGATTAAATTTAAAGAAATACTCGTGTCGCCTGACATCTGGCTCGAAAGGTTTGGCATACAGACCAATGGCATTGAGGGTGTTTATAAAAAAGCGATGCGCAGATTAGAGGCGATTGATATTACGGCAACCGACAAAGAGCGGTTGGGCAACGAATTGAAATTGGAATTATTTAAAAATAACGCACAAGATTTAGATTGTGAAAATTAGGGAAATAGATAAGGAGTTGTTTGAGCAAAACTATTTATCGGTGGTGCAGATACTTTTCAAACTTGCAGACCCGACTTTTATGTTTGGCGAAATAGGGCGTGGCAGTGGAAAAACCACGCACATACTCGGAGCGCGTGTCGATAGAGTGCAGAACTCAATGGGCGGCGCAACAATGGTACTCGGTGGCGTTACCTACAAATCAATCCTCGACACTGTGCTTTCTGGCATGATGGAATTTTTTAACGAAAATTACCAACGCGGTTTTTACTACGAATTTGGCAAAGAGCCGCCGCGACATTTCAAAAAATGCAACACTTTTATAGCCGATTGGAAACACACAATTTCTTTTGTAAATGGGGCTGTAATTCAATTAGTTAGTTGCGACCGCCCCGAAAGTATGCTCGGCAAAAACGCGGCGCACCTCTTTGTTGATGAATTGCGCAAAATCCCTGAAAAAAAGTTTGTGGAAAATATTATTCCCGCGCTGCGTTCCGACCGCTCAAAGTACGGACATTCGCCGTATTTTATGGGCATTACAGGTTTCAGTTCCACGCCAGATATTGAGGCAGACGAAACTTGGTGGCTTAAATACGAGGAAAATATGGACTCGGAAATGATTAACGCAATTATAGAACTGGCTTATTATTGCGACAAAAATAAAGTTATGTTGCTTGAAGCAAAAAAGGCGTTGGATTTTGAAAAAATTAAAAAGCACGAGCGGTTTTTTGCAAAATGGCAGCATCGACTTGACGAAATAAAACGCGGACAAACTTATTATTGCCGCGCATCGAGTTTTTCAAATATCAAAATTTTGGGTATGGATTACATTGAAAATCAGTTAAAAAACATAAAAGACGTAGATAAATTTAAAACGGAAATTCTTTCTATTCGTAAAAATAAAGTCAAGGAGCGGTTTTTTGGAAAATTCGGCAAAGAGCATATTTTTATCGATTCTTATCTTTATGACCGCATCGACAGAACTGCCATTGACGAAATTGGTGGCATTACCTCGCGAGATTTAAAATATTGCGACACCGCACAACCACTTTATGCGGGCTATGACCCTGGACCCTTTACCTCTATCGTTTTTGCTCAACGAAATCGTCAAAAAAAGGAGTTTCGCTGCATTAAGGATTTTTTTGTAATTCACCCAGAGCAGCACGAGGAGTTAGCGGAAAAAATAGACCTTTTTTTTAAAAATCATCGCTACAAAAAGATATTTTTACACTATGACCGCGCCGCCAATCAGCGCGACCCGCGTTGGCGCGACTATTATCCAATTACCGGCGATATCAACGATACAGACGCAAAAATGCTTAAAAATGCACTCGAAAAACGCGGCTGGCAAGTGGAACTAATGTCGCTTAACCAGCAGACGATTTACTATGTGCAACACTATCGCCTGTTGTCTATTTTGTTTGGAAAACAGGACTATTCCCGCGACAAAGTGCTTATTGACGGCAACGAGTGCGAATGTCTTGTTAGCAGCATCTACCACAGCCCGATTAAGAGGACAGACGGCGTTTTGAAACTCGACAAATCCTCCGAAAAGGAACTCGACTACAAAGACCAAGCGATGTACTCGACTCAAATTGCCACCGCGCTGATGTACTTGCTTTTTGGCGAGTACAAAAATCTTTTGCCCTCCTCCGATAATCCTGAAAATTTTGCTATCGGCGGTATTACATTTAGCAGTTAAACTTATTAAAATCAATATGTTATGATAGAAATTATTTTACGCGATACAGGCGAGCGATTGGACTTGCCAAGAGATGTGAAAATCGGGATTGAGCTAAACAATCCTATGTTTGCAACAAACGGCGATTTTTCTCTGCCGTTAGCTCTGCCAATAACTGAAAAAAATACACGGATTTTAAATTTTCCTACTTGGATTAATACAAACACGCTCACGCTATCGTTTGAAGTGCTTGTAAATTATATGAGTTACCAAAAAAAAGGCATTCTAAAAATTTTGTCTTATAACGAAAATTCTATCAATATCTGCATTTTATTTGACAATACTTTGCTTTATCAGAAAATCAAAGACAAAACAATGGAAAGTGTTTTTGAGGGTATAAAATGGATTAGAAGTTCAATCGAATCTTGGATTTATGACTTTCAATTAAAAATTAATAATCCAGATGCAATAGTAGGGGACTATCCCTTTGAAATATTTACTGTTATCACACATTATTATGCAAAAGACGGAGAAAATATGATTATTGATAATGATAGAAGCGACAGCACTACATATCTAAATCAAATGGAATATGATGAAAACCAAAACAAATGGTTTTTATTCGGTAGAAATCCGTATACCTTTACCGATGATGAAGGCTCTATAATAAATTATCCTAAGGGCTACTGCATCACGCCATTTTTGCGATTACACTGGGTTTTGCAAAAAATATTTGAATATTTTGGCTTTGAATTTAAAGATGAGGATAATTTCTTCGCACAAAACGATATGAATAAACTATGTTTGCTCAACAACACTATTGATTCGTTGATGACAACAGATATATATGCCAAAGTTTTAGTTCCAGACTGCTCTGTTATAGAATTTATGGATGTTATTCGTAATCGTTTCGGTTGTGAATTTTATATTGACAGCAATTTAAAAAACGTAAAAATGTCGTTTTACAAAGATATATTTACTGCAATTCCCGAAAATTATACAGACAAACTTGGAAGTAAGATTTCGTTGGAGTATGCAGAAAAACAACAATTAAAATTGACCTGTAACCACACAAATCCTTTAAATTATAAAGATATATATTTTACTTCTAACGATTATTTTAAGAATTATACATACAAAGGTGTTTTGCCAAAAAGTCGATTGTTTTCGCCGTATACTGGGTATTCAACGATTGATTTTTCAAACACTTATCCTTACAATTCTTGGAATGTCGGCGATTGTTTTCTAAATTTTTTAGACAAAAGATTTGTCAGAATTACAAATATTCAGAGCTTGTCAGGTAATCAACTTCGCATTCAGTTTGTTTCTGATGGGTATGACAATTTAGATTTTTATGATAAGCAATCTGATTTTAAAGAAAAAGAATTGAAAACTGTCTATTCCGACTATCCTACAATAATCCAACAGAGTTGGATTGGTAATAGAATAACGATGCCATTTATAAATGGATTTAGAAATAAAACAACAAATATAATTGTAACAGATTCAGAAGGAAACAAAACTACAAAATCGGAAGACAATACTTGTCCTGTATCTTTTGCATATAACATAATCCTAACATCTGGGGAACGCCCACGACCTTACGGCAGTTCTCATATATATGTGTCAAACATTACGAATAACAATTTTTACAATCTTTTTAATATAGAAAAAATAAACGCCATAAATAATTCTTTTGCTACCGAAGATGGATTGTATGAACATTTTTTTAAAGAATATAACGATGCGTTGCGCAAAGGAATGCACAAAATGAAGTGCAAAATCAATCTTACTGAGCGCGAAATAAACGATTACGATTTTTACAAAATGAAAATAATTGACGGAATTCGATATA
>JAISYF010000208.1 GCA_031270065.1 Prevotellaceae bacterium
GCAACGTAAAAGTAATAATTTTTGCCCAATCTTTCAAAACTATTTTTTGGCATGCCAAAAAAATAGTTTTGAAAGATTTTTTTTGTTACTTAATGTTGCATTTGTTAGTTGAAATTAAAAACAACTTTTTTCGGTAAAATTCAATATATCAAAGAACGTTGTAACTATTTTTACTTTTATTTTTTTTAATAATAATAATCAGTCCATTGGTCTGCCATTGCGTTTGCAATACCCTTAAATGTGATGCTGCGCTCGTGTCCGCTTTTAATTTTTAATTTTTTTTTCGTTTTCTTTAATTATAAAATCACCATCAGAAAAGTAATTTTCCATAATTTTAATTTTTTTACACAAAAAAAAACGGTAAAACTCTGATATATAGAATTTTACCAATTTAAGAATTGAATTGTTGTGTTTCTATGAAATAAGCGTTTTTAAAACACTCAATCGTTTTGATTTTACAACAACAATATGCGCTTTTCCCTCAAAGCCCGTTTTGTCGTTTGATACAACTATTCCACATTTTGTATTGCTTTTTTGACTGCAAACGTAGTGCATATTATCTTCTATGTCGTTCCCATCTTCTCTGAAACTTTTTACAATGTCCTCTTCTGTGAAACTAATAAACGTCATTTTTGAGAGTAAAAATTTTCCCATCGCAACCGCCTCTTTTATGCGGTTTTTCTTATAATGAGATAGAGTTTGCCCCACAGCAAGAGTAGAAGTTAATAACTTTGATTTTGTTCTAACTCCAAAAAGATACTCCATACAGGCAACATCGTCAGGTTGCTTTGTACAGTAGTTGTGTAAAATATTCGTATCAACAAAAACCTTTACATTTTTATCTTGATAATATATTTTTTTTGTCATTGGAAGGTCAAATTTTTAAATTGTTTTTTTTCATTTGCCGTCAAAATATCTATATTAGAAGCAATATACATATCTCTCATTGTTTCAAAAAACTCCTTTTTTTTAGTTTTAGTTTTTTGCAACAGCAAATTAAAAAGAGTATCACGCTCTTTTTGAATGTCGTTTGATTTTCTTTGAATTGCAGTCATAATTTTTACACTTTTTTAGTTATTAAAAATTTTCTGCAAAAATACAAAATATTTTCCAAACAAAAAAAACAATTTTTTTCGGTAAAATTCAATATCTCAAAGAACATTGTAACTGTTTTTACTTTTATTTTTTTAAATAATAATCAGTCCATTGGTCTGCCATTGCGTTGGCAATACCCTTAAATGTGATGCTGCGCTCGTGTCCGCTTTTCATTGTTAATTCTTTTTTGCCGTTTTCTTTAATTATAAAATCACCATCAGAAAAGTAATTTTCCATAATTTTAATTTTTTTACACAAAAAAAACGGTAAAACTCTGATATATAGAATTTTACCGATTTTTTAATATTAGTTAGTTAGATAAATTTTATAGAAATATCATCGTAACCCTGAGCCTTATAAAAATCTGTATAATCTTTTATAAGACCATTTTTAACCTGTCTTTCGGACTTACCTGCCCAAAATCCTTTGTACACCGATGAGCCATCGGACATTCTTGCCTTAATTTCATTTGCAGAAATAGGGACTACTTTTGATTTTTTTCGTATCATTTTCTATAAGATGTTATTACTTCAACAAATTTTGTATATTTTTGAAAAGCGATAAAAACATCGCCTTTTTTTGTTTTTGATATAGTCCAATAGGTACTTCTACCATTCTTTACAAAAGTTTTTGCTTTTTGTAGTGCTTGCTGTATTTCGATATGCAAAATATCGTGTTGCGGTTTTTTGTTTGCAAAATTTACTGCAACGTGTTCAGCATACATACCATTCCAACTAATAGCATATTTTTTATCATTCAGTATTATACTACCGTTGCCCAAATCAACAAATTTTTTTGCTACTTTTTTATCGTTGTCTATGTTCATTTTATCTATATTTTTAGACACCACAAAAGTACAACTTTTTCTCAAAACCGCAAAATCCTTTTTCGGTAAAATTCAATATGTCAAAGAACGTTGTAACTATTTTTACTTTTATTTGCTAAGTACATGACAAAAATTTAAATATATCCACTTTTATGATAGCGAGAGGGCTGTTAAGGTAATAATCAGCAGCATGCAACAAAAAAACAGGCACAAAATTTTCTATATCTTGCACCTGTCTTTATTCTATCAGCGCAGCGGTCTTTATTCTACCAGCGTATCGGTCTAAAAAATCAATGCGTTGCCTGCACCCACTTCACATAAGCGAAGTCCATTCGGTGTGGGAGGTCTGCGTTTTTTGGGAAAAGACGGAAAGCGTATTTGTATGTTCCGCCCTGCTCCAACGTACTTTTGAGATTGAAATAGAGCAGTGTTCCCTCGCGTTTTACCATGTCAAACTCTTTGACGTTTGCCAGTTTCATATTACCTTTTTCGTTGAGGGTTGCCGTAATGAGTTCAAGACCTATTCCATTGTCGTTGAGGTCTTTAACGTTTATTACTGCTTCTGCTGTGTAGATGTCGCCGACTGTTGCTGCATCTGGATTTTGGATTGTGAGCGACTGAACTTCGATGCTGTGCCAATGCTGCGCCATATTCTTTTTCCATGCGGCAATTTCTCGGGCTTTGGCAAAATTATTCGCCGAAAGATAACCGCTGCGTTTGCCGAGAATGATATAAAAACGCTCAATATAGTCGTCAATCATTCGCTTTGTGGTATAAATCGGCGTGATTTCGGCAATAGATTTTTTAATCCATTTAATCCATTTTTCAGGAATATTTTTTTTGTTTCTATTAAAATAGAGAGGTATAATTTCGCGTTCAAGCATTGTGTATATGGTTGTTGCGTCGAGTTCGTCCTGATACGCCTGATTGTCGAAAGTGCGGTGTTCTGTCAATGCCCAACCTGCGTCCTCGCGGTAGCCCTCGTACCACCAGCCGTCTTTTACCGAGAAATTCAAAACGCCGTTCATTTGCGCTTTTTCGCCCGAAGTGCCTGATGCTTCAAGCGGGCGAGTAGGCGTATTCAGCCAAATATCAACGCCTGAAATAAGCCTTTTTGCAAGGCGCATATTATAATTTTCGAGGAAAATAATTTTACCCAGAAATTGCGGCATACGCGAAATTTCCACAATCCGCTTAATTAATCCCTGTCCTGCGCCGTCTGCGGGGTGTGCCTTGCCTGTATAAATAAACTGCACAGGGCGGTTGGGGTTATTCACAATTTTTTCAAGCCTTTCTAAATCGTTGAAAAGCAAATGAGCGCGTTTGTAGGTAGCAAATCTTCTGCCGAAACCTATTAAAAGCGCGTTTGGATTGATATTTTCCAAAACGGCAACTACTTTTGACGGGTCTTGCTGATTTTTCAACCAATTATCTCTAAACTGCTCTTTTAGAAAATCAATAAATTTGAGTTTAAGTTCCTGACGCACAGCCCAAATGTTTTCATCATCTACGTCATATATTTTTTCCCAAATATGAATATTCGATTGTTCTTTATAAAAATTTTTGTCAAAATGTTTTTCATAAAGTTCTTTCCATTCCGAAGTTGCCCATGTAGGCATATGAACTCCGTTTGTAACGTAACTAACGTGCAGTTCCTCAGGGAAATATCCCTTCCAAATCGGCGCAAACATTTTTTTTGAAACCTCGCCGTGCAGGTAACTAACGCCGTTTGCGCACTGGCAGGTATTGAGTGCGAAAACCGACATTGAAAATCTGCTGTCGATAATTTTATCTGCACGTCCCATGTCAATAAAGTCGTTCCATGAAATACCCAATTTTTCGGGGTATTCATACATATATCTGCTAAAAAGGTCCTCTTCAAAATAGTCGTGTCCCGCAGGCACAGGCGTATGTACAGTGTAGAGAGACGATGCTCTGACAACCTCTTTTGCCTCGTTGATATTTAAGCCGTTGTCGTGGATTTTATCAACCAAACGCTGCACGTTAATCAATGCAGCGTGTCCCTCGTTGCAGTGATAAACTTCTTTTGAAATTCCGAGTTTTTTCAATGCCAAAATACCGCCGATTCCGAGCAAAATTTCCTGTTTAAGGCGATTTTCGTTGTCGCCTCCATAAAGTGAATGCGTGATAGTGCGGTCTTGTTCGCTGTTGATTTCCATATCGGCATCAAGCAGATATAGCGGTACGCGCCCAATGGCAACTTTCCAAATAGAAGCATAAACCGTTCTGTTTGGGTACGGCACTTCCACCAAAAGCGGATTGCCGTATTCGTCTTTTACCTGTGTAACAGGCAGTTTATTAAAATTTTGCGCTTCGTAATCTGCAATTTGCTGTCCATCAACAGCCAATTTTTGCGTGAAATAACCGTATCGGTACAGGAAACCGATAGCAGCCATATCAATATTGGAGTCCGATGCCTCTTTTAAATAGTCGCCTGCAAGCACTCCAAGCCCGCCTGAATAGATTTTCAGGTGGTCGGTCAAGCCGTATTCCATACTGAAATAGGCGATAGAAGGCGATTTTTTACTTGGTTTTTCCGCTAAATATTTTTGAAATTCAGCATAAACCTCTTTAAGTTCTGCCAAAAAATGCTC
Organism: Prevotellaceae bacterium; assembly: GCA_031270065.1. Classification (GTDB taxonomy): domain Bacteria; phylum Bacteroidota; class Bacteroidia; order Bacteroidales; family Paludibacteraceae; genus F0058. Next base: position 4,537 of record JAISYF010000208.1, read on the forward strand.
ATCTTTTGCAAGTTCCTCGAAACGTTCCGCAGACACAATATCAAGCATTGCAAGCGGATTGTGGCAGCATTCGCGCCATTTATTCAAGTCAATTTTTCTAAATAATCGCTTAACATTCACATTCCAAACCCAATAGAGATTTTTTGCAAGTTCGGTAAGATTTTCAAGTTGTTTCGGCAACTTGGTATTTACTGTAAATTCGCCCCAACACGGCTCATTTACGCAATTAACTTTAATTTCCATAAAGATTTTTCTAAAATTAAAATAATACTAATACTAAAATATGGCTGCAAAGGTACGAAAAAATTATAAATTATAAATTATAAATTATGGTTTTTTTGGTTAAAAAGTAAAGAACAGGCGGAAAAAATTGAGATTTTACGCCTGTTTTTTAGAATTTTTAGTAAGATTAATTAGTATAGGCGAAAAATTCTTTGCCCATACGTTGTTTATTTTCTGTCATTTGGTTGCGGCGTAGCCCGATTTTTTTTGAAAGGGCGGGTTTTTATACCGTACTCTGACAATAAATGAGTTTTAATTTTAATGTAATTAACGGTGTATCAAACAATTACGTAAATATTTTTTCTTATTTAATTACAAAGTGCAGTATAATAAAAAAAAATCCGAAAAATTTTATTACCTTTGTTTTTCGATTTTAAAAATAATTATGAAAAAACTATTTGCAATCATAACTATCTCTCTTTTAATCTCTTGCGCAGAAAATGACAGGCAAAAAGCGGAAAAACTTTTTAATAAAGCAGAGCAATTTTATAAGGAAAATAACACTGCACAGGCTGCGGCGTTGATTGACAGTATTCACGCTGCTTTTCCGCGCCAAGTGGAATTTCGGCGCAAGGCTGATACTGTATCGTGGAAAATCACGCTTGATAAAATCCGCGTGGAACTGCCGTTGAATGATTCCGCATTGATGTCGGAATGCACTGAGGCTGAGGCTGTTGCGAAGAATTTTAACTTTGTAAAAAACGAAAAATATCAGCAAAGCGGCAACTATGAACCCAGGGAGGTTTCTTTTACCGCGCTCAGAAATTGCCTCAAACCCGCCACTGACGAAAAAGGCAACTTTTTCTTTATCAGTACTTTTGTTGGGCAACCGCTCAATTACAGGGCAGTTGAGGCTGTTGCTAACGGACTTTCGGCACAAACCCAAACCGCCGCCGAAAGCAACTGCAATTCTTATAACGAAATCGGCACAACGTGCGAAACAGTCATTTTTAATGCCGAAAATGCGAAAGATTTTATTCTTTTTTTGCTTGATAATGAAAATAATTCGCTGAAAATAAATCTTTTAGGCGATAAAAATTTTTCTTACACTCTTGCGCAACGAGAATTAAAAGCGTTTGTAGAAACCTTTAAATTTTCGCTTTTGCTCAAAGGAATCGCCCAACGACAGCAGCAGAAAGCAGAAATGGAACAAACAGCACATAAACTTCAATTACGACTTGAAAAGTCGTAGAAAATAAAAATTAAGAATTAAAAGAAACAATGCAATATATTTTTTTGTAAAAAATCTTTTAATTGTTAATTGTTAATTATTAATTATTTTGTATCTTTGCGCACAAAAAATTTTAATAAATAAAATTTCATAAAAATATGAAAATAAGACACTTAGTTTTGGCTTTTGGTGCAGCTTTTGCGGTTTTTGGAGCAAAAGCGCAAAATTCCGACCCTGTTTTAATGAAAATTGGAAATCAAACAGTTACAAAATCGGAATTTGAATACATCTATTTTAAAAATAATTCTGCAAACAGTCTTGATAAAAAAAATCTTGACGAATATGTTGAATTATTTAAAAAATTTAAACTCAAAGTAATTGAGGCTGAGGCACTTGGTTTAGACACTTTGCCTTCGTTTAAACGCGAATTCAACGGTTACCGCTCGCAACTGACCGAGCCGTATCTGTCCGACACTTCGGTTGAGGAAAAACTCGCCGAAGAGGCTTACAACCGCCTTTCGCAAGACATTGAAATTAGCCATATCCTTCTGCAACTGCCCCGCGAAGCAACTCCTGCAGACACTTTGGCAGCGTACAACAAGGCTCTTGAAATATGCAAAAGGCTGCAAAAAGAGGATTTTGCAAAAGTTGCAGACGAAACCTCGCAAGACCCTTCTGTAACGCGCAATCACGGCTATATCGGCTGGCTGACTGGGCAAATGGTGGCTTACCAGCTCGAAAAAGCGATGTATGAGGTGCCTGTAAGCAAAATTTCTGCCCCAGTTCGAGTGCCTTACGGTTATCATATCATAAAAATTTTGAATAAACGCCCCGCTGTCGGTAAGGTTGATGTTGCTCATATTATGAAAAAATTCCCCGAAAACGCAACGCCAGAACAACAGCAACAGGTTTATAATGAGATAGTTGAGATTGAAAAAACTCTCACAAAAGACAATTTTGCAGAAAAAGCGAAACAATTTTCTGACGACAAAGGCAGCGCAAGAAACGGCGGCGATTTGGGTTTCTTTGGACTGAACAGAATGGTGCCAGAATTTGAAAAAGAGGCTTTCGCGCTCAAAGAAAAAGGCGAAATCAGTAAGCCTGTAAAAACGCAGTTCGGTTGGCATATTCTTATGTTGATTGACAAAAAAGGCATCGGCACTTTTGACGAGTTGAAACCCGAAATTCTCAAACAATTCAAAAATGACGAGCGCAAAAATGCAGGTCGCAAAGCGTTGGCGCAAAAAGTGAAAAAAGAGTACGGTTACGAATTTTACCAGCCTGCTTTTGACGAAATTTTTTCTTATGCACAAAAATATGTAAATACCGACACCGTTTTTTTGTCGGGGTCGACAAAATTTCAAAAACCGCTCTTTAAAATCGGCGCAAAAACCGTTCCACAAGAGAAATATATTTACTACGTTTATACCAAAGCAAAAAGCGAAATCGACAGCGCGCCCGAAGATGTTTTGGCTAAAATCAACGATTTTATTGACGAGGAATTGATTGCTTACGAGGACTCTCAACTCGAAAAAAAATACCCTGATTTGAAAAATCTTTTGCAGGAATACCACGATGGTATTTTGCTTTTCAATATTTCCAACGAAAAGGTTTGGGATAAAGCCGTTAGAGATAAAGAGGGCTTGCAGGAATATTTTGAGCAAAATAAAAAAAATTACGTTTGGAACATTCCGCATTTTAAGGGCAGAGTTTTCTTTTGCACAGATAAAAATACAGCAAAAGAAGTAGAAAAAACGGTTAAAAAATTGCCTGTCGATTCTGTCGCCTCTTATCTTGCAAAGCGGGTAAATAAAGACTCCGTTTTGGTAGATTCTCAATACGGCTTGTGGAAAAAAGGCGACAACAAGGCTATTGACAAATACGGTTTTAAGGACAAAAAAGCGGATTTTACGCCTAATGAAAAATTCCCTTATGTGTTTATTTTGGGCAAAGTTTTAGACAAAATGCCCGAAAATTACACCGATGTCCGTGGCGCGGTAACGTCTGATTATCAGAACTTTCTCGAAGATGAATGGCTAAAATTGCTCTTTGAAAAATATCCAATTGATATAAATCAATCTGTCTTGCGCGAAGTGGAGGCTGACGGCAAAACAGTGTTGAAAAACGAATAGAATTTGAGGTAAAATCTTATAGGGGCGAAAAATTTTTCGCCCCTATAATTTTTATGCCTGCTTTTGTTGTTAAAAAAAGGCAGATGTAAAATCTGCCCTTACAACTAAAAAGTAGAAGACAATCACTTGTTCCCTACTTCCCAATTTAATAATCTTAAATTTTTCAAATTATGAAAAAGTTTTTTTATTTAGCAACAACGCGAATCATTTCAATCAATTTGTTTGAATAACCCCATTCGTTGTCGTACCAGGCAACCACTTTTGCAAAATTACTGTCAAGTGAAATCCCTGCTTTTGCATCGTAAATCGAAGTCAAATCGCAACCTCTGAAATCTGTCGAAACCACAGCGTCTTCGGTGTAGCCGAGAACACCTTTGAGTTCGCCCTCAGAGGCAGCCTTCATTGCAGCGTCAATGTCCGCTTGCGTAGCGGGTTTGTCGAGAACAACAGTCAAATCTACAACAGAGACGTCAGATGAAGGAATACGCATTGACATACCTGTCAATTTTCCGTTCAATTCAGGCAACACTTTGCCAACCGCTTTTGCTGCGCCTGTTGAGGAAGGAATAATATTTTCCAAAATTCCGCGACCTCCGCGCCAATCTTTTGACGAAGGACCATCAACGGTTTTTTGCGTTGCTGTAGCAGCGTGAATTGTTGTCATCAAGCCTTTTACAATGCCGAATTTGTCGTTCAACACTTTTGCAATGGGAGCAAGGCAGTTTGTTGTACAAGATGCGTTTGAAATAATGTCCTGACCTTCGTATCTGTCGCTATTTACACCATAAACGAACATCGGTGTAGCGTCTTTTGACGGAGCGGAAAGGATTACTTTCTTTGCGCCTGCTGCAATGTGCAAACGTGCTTTTTCGTCATCAAGGAACAAGCCTGTTGATTCAACAACAATCTCTGCGCCAACTTCGTTCCATTTCAAATCAGCAGGATTTTTTTCTGCTGTGAGGCGAATTTTGTTGCCATTTACAACCAAAAAATTGCCATCAACTTTTACATCGTGCTGAAAACGACCGTGAACCGAATCATATTTCAACATATAAGCCAAATAGTCGGGTGCCAAAAGGTCATTGATACCAACTACTTGAATATCAGACGAAAAATTTTCAACAGCAGCGCGGAAAACCATTCTTCCGATACGTCCAAATCCATTAATACCTACTTTAATCATAATACTTTTATAAATTAAATTGTGAATAAATATTTTTTTATTTTTCTGGCGCAAAGGTACAAAAAAATTATGAATTAACAATTAACAATTATGATTTTTAATTGCTTTTTTTCATATAATTTGAAAAGCGGACTATAATTCAATTTGAAAATTTGAGGATTTGAAAATTTGAATATTTTGGGATTTTAATTTCAAATCCTCAAATTTTCAAATTTTCAAATTAATAATTATTTCTCACATAAGAAATTTTGTTGATTTTTTAAAAATATAATGCAGTAACCTGTCATTGCAGTTGTGGGTCAAAGATTGCCTTGCGGTTTGCTTCATTTTTTGTTAAATTAAAAAAAATGTAAGGGCAGGTTTAAATCTGCCCTTACTGCCAAACTCAAAACTTTGCGTTCCGCATATCGCCTGTCTCTTTGAACGCTTTGTGCATTTCAAAGCAGGTGTCAATGTTCATCGGCGTATGCGCAAGTGGCGCAGAGGCGAGGTACTTACGCAACGCCTCTTTATATTGGGGTGCAACGCATTTTTCAATAATCTCATTTGCCCGCTGTATCGGCGATTTTCCGCGCAAATCGGCAATGCCGTGTTCGGTAATCAGTATTTTTACGGAATGTTCCGAATGGTCAATATGCGAGCAAAGAGGCACGATTGCGCTGATTGCGCCGCCTTTGGCAGTTGATGGCGAGGTAAAAATGGAAATGTACGCGCTACGGGTAAAATCGCCCGAACCGCCAATTCCATTCATCATTTTTGTTCCCAAAATGTGAGTAGAATTGATATTTCCAAAAATATCCGCCTCCAAAGCGGTGTTAATCGTAATCAAGCCCAAACGGCGCACAACTTCGGGATTGTTCGAGAGTTCTTGCGGACGCAACACGATTTTGCTTTTAAAAAAATCTAAATCTGAATAAACTTCGTCTAATTTTTCATTGGAAACCGTAAGCGAACAGCCGCTTGCAAATTTTACGCGACCTGATTTCATTAATCCAATCACAGAGTCCTGAATAACCTCAGTGTACATTTCAAAATCGGGAATTTCGGGGTTGTCGCCAAGTGCGCCGAGAACGGCATTTGCGATGTTTCCCACACCCGATTGGATTGGCAAAAACGACTTCGGGATTCTGCCCGCGCGAATTTCGTCAGCCAAAAATTTCGACACATTTTCACCAATTTTCGCCGTAACCTCGTCAAGTGGCGTAAATGCGCCCACTTCGTTAGGCAAATTGGTATAAACAACGCCAAGAATTTTTGACGGCTCAACTTTTACAAACGACCTGCCAACTTTGTCCGAAACGCGATAGATTGGAATTTCCTCTCTTGCAGGAGGGTCTTTCGGTTCGTAAATATCGTGCATTCCGCGCAGTTCTTTGGGGTGCGCAGCATTGAGTTCCACGATAATATAATCTGCCAAACGACAAAAAGTGGGCAAATTTCCCACGCCAGAAGTTGGCACAATTTCACCGTTTTCGGTCAAATCGCAAGCCTCAACAATGCAAAATTTCGGTTTCGGCATAAAACCGTAACGCAATTCCTGCGCAAGTTGCGACAGGTGCATATCGAAATAGTGAGCCTCGCCGCTGTTCAACGCCGCGCGCGACTCTTTTGTTGATTGATATGGAGTACGGAAAAGTATCGCCTTCGCCTTTGCCAACGAGCCGTCAAGTGAATCGCCCGAAGATGCGCCAGTATAGACACCGATTTTAAAATCTTTTCCCTGCGAGTGAAATTCCTCTGCGCGTTTTGCGATTGCTGTCGGCACTGCCTTTGGGCAACCTGCCGCCGTAAAACCGCTGAAACTTACAGCATCGCCGTTATTTACAAATTCGGCTGCCTGCTCTGCTGTTAAAATTTTGTACATTTTTTATATTAAAAAGTTTATTTAAAAATTTGAGTATTTAAAAATTTGAAAATTACGATAAACTCAAATCAAATTTTCAAATCTGCGAAAAAAACGACTGCAAAATTACAAAAAATTTATGAATTTTTATTGCTGAAAAGTAATTTTTTTTATGATTATCGTACTTACTGCCTAATTCGCCTGTAAAGTTTCCCGATTGCTATCGGGAGACTTTCATCTTGTTGACATAACCACAGTACAACACGCAGTCGGCGTTTTCGTTGCTGCCCCAGCCACCGCCACGTAGCAGACGCAAACCGCGCGAGTGGTTGCTTATTTTAGTTTTTTTTAATAAATCCCTGCGCTACATTTAGTTTTTTGCCACAGATTACACTTTGAAAATTCAATTTGAGGATTTAATTTGAGGATTTGAAAATTTGAAAATACAAAAATTCAATTTGAAAATTTTGGGATTTGAAAATTTGAAAATGCAAAAATGCAATTTGAGGATTTGAGATTTTAATTTCAAATCCTCAATTTTTCAAATTGCATTTTTGAATTGCATTTTTGCATTTTCAAATCTTCAAATTATCAAATTTTCAAATCTTCTTTGC
>JAISYF010000229.1 GCA_031270065.1 Prevotellaceae bacterium
TACTTACCCTGCACTGCACTTCGCTGCGTTTGTGCAGGGTTATGAAAGTAACGCCCTATCGGGCGAAAACTACAAATATTGATTGTTAGCAAGTTGTGATAATTGCGAAAGTTAAATTACAATTTTTTTTCTAAAAAAACACTGCCAAAATTTCCGATTTTTTTTAAGAAAATCCAATTGGCAGGATTTTTGTTGTAGGGGTTTGGTAAAAAATCAGGTATTTATTTGCAAATCAATAAAATAAGTAAAAATATTTATGAAAAAAAACCAAAAAGAAACAGAGGTAAAAATCGAAGAGCAGCCTGTTGTAGAACAAACCGTTGAAAGTACTGATAATGAGCAAATTACAGAGAAAAAAACTGATGAAAACGCAGAACAGTCGGAAATTGTTGATTTTGAGCAAAAATATAACGACCTCAATGACAGTTACTTGCGTTTGATGGCTGAATACGATAATTATCGCAGGCGCACAATGAAAGAAAAAACGGACATTGTAAAAACTGCGGGCGAAAAAATTTTGATTGATATTTTGCCCGTAATTGATGATTTTGAGCGCGGACTAAAAGCAATTTCTGAAACAAGCGATATTAACGCTGCAAAAGAAGGTATTGAGTTGATTTACAGTAAGTTTCAGACTTTCCTTGCGCAAAACGGCGTGAAAGTGATAGAAACAGAAAATCAAAATTTTGATGTTGATTTTCACGAGGCTATTACTGCTATTCCTGCTCCGAGTGAGAATTTAAAAGGAAAGATAATTGACTGTGTATCAAAAGGTTATACATTAAACGATAGAGTTATTCGTTTCTCAAAAGTAGTTGTAGGCGAATAAATTTTTAATAAAAATTTAGAATTAAAAATTAAAGAAATAATGTCAAAGCGTGATTATTATGAGGTACTTGGCGTTGCGAAAAACGCTACGGCAGACGAAATAAAGAAGGCATACCGCAAAAAAGCGATTGAGTTTCACCCTGACAAAAATCCGGGCAACAAAGCCGCTGAGGAAAAATTTAAAGAGGCTGCTGAAGCGTATGAAATTTTGTCAGACACTGCCAAACGTCAGCGTTACGACCAGTTTGGACACGCAGGCGTTGGCGGAGCAGGAGAAGGCGCGCAATGGAGCGGAAATATGGACGATATTTTTTCGCACTTCGGCGATATTTTTGGCGGACATTTTGGCAGTGCTTTCAGGCATTTTGCACAAGGTTTTGCGGAACAGCAAGGTTACGGCGGACAACATCAACACAAGACTCGCGGCTCTGATTTGCGTGTAAAAGTGCGCCTTTCGCTCAAAGAAATCGCAACAGGCGTTGATAAAAAACTCAAAGTGCAAAAACTTGTTACCTGCTCGCATTGCGGAGGATTGGGCGCAAAAGATGCAAACAGCATAAAAACTTGTCCAACTTGCAAAGGACGCGGTATTGTTACACAGTTTCAGCGGACAATTCTCGGTTCAATGCAGATGCAGAGTTATTGCACTGACTGCGGCGGTACTGGAAAAGTTATAACAAACCGCTGCACATTTTGTAATGGACAAGGTTTAGTGCGCGGAGAGGAAGTGGTGCAGGTGCACATTCCCGCAGGCGTGGAAAATAACATGCAACTTGAAATGCACGGGAAAGGCAATGCCGCCCGCAACGGAGGTATCAACGGCGACCTGCTCATATTGGTTGAGGAGGAACCGCACAACGAACTTATACGAGATGGCAATGACCTTATTTACAACCTGTTGCTTGATGTTCCGACTGCTGTTCTTGGCGGCACAGTAGAAATTCCTACCGTAGATGGAAAAGTAAAAGTGAAAATCGACAAAGGCACGCAGCCGAGCAAAATTCTCAGGCTTAGAAATAAAGGTTTGCCTAACGTAAATTCCTACGGCACAGGCGATTTACTTGTAAATATCGGCATTTATATTCCCGAAAATTTGTCAAGCGAAGAGCGTAAAACTTTTGAGCAATTCCAATCTTCGCCCAATTTTAAGCCAAGTCAAAATTGTTCCCGCAATTTTTTCGACAGATTTAAAAAAATGTTTGAATAAAAAAATGTTAATTTGAAAATTTGAAATTAAAATCCCAAAATATTCAAATCCTCAAATTGTATTTTCAAATATTCAAATTTTCAAATTTTTCAAATTGTATTTTTGCATTTTTGTATTTTTGCATTTTTGTATTTTCAAATCTTCAAATCCTCAAATTTTCAAATCCTCAAATTGAATTTTCAAATCCTCAAATTATCCCTTTATCATTTCTATAAACCTCTCAAACAGATACACGCTGTCCTGCGGACCGGGCGCACTTTCGGGGTGGTACTGAACGGCAAAAACCTTGTCGGCTTTACACTCAACGCCTTCGGTGGTGTTGTCTAAAAGATTAATGTGAGTAATCTCCAAATCGGTTTCTTTCAGTGAATTAACGTCTATCGCGTAACTGTGATTTTGGCTCGTGATATGAATTTTACCTGTCGTAAGGTCTTTTACAGGGTGATTGCCGCCGCGGTGTCCGAACTTCATTTTGTAACTTTTCGCCCCATACGCCAAGCCAATCATTTGCAAACCCAAGCAGATGCCGAAAATCGGCACTTTGCCCCGCAACTTCTTAATCGCCTCAATCACAGGCGTAACCATTTCGGGGTCGCCCGGTCCGTTTGAGAGGAAAACGCCGTCAGGTTTGAATGCCAAAATCTCCTCCGCAGTAGTGTTGTACGGCACTATCGTAACGTTGCAGCCCTTTTGGTTCATCAGGCGGATAATGTTATATTTTATGCCGCAGTCAATGGCAATAATATCAAAACTGTGGTTGGCGGTGCGGCTAAACCAACGTTTCTTGCAACTCACGCGGGCAACCATATCGGTTGGATATTCGTAGGCGAGGATTTTCTGCATCGCAGTTTCGAGCGGCGTTTCGGGGTTGGTTATCAGCACTTTTTGACTGCCTTCGTTGCGGATTATTCGCGTGATTTTCCGCGTATCAACGCCCGAAATAGCGGGAATGTTGTACTCCTCAAGCACTTCGGACAGCGTTTTTGTGTAGCGGAAATTTGAGGGCAGGTCGTTGTATTCGCGCACAATCATACCGCCGAGCGTGGGGAATTTTGTTTCATAATCCTCGTCAGTAATGCCGTAGTTGCCGATTAGTGGGTAGGTCATAACCACCATTTGGTCGGTGTATGAAGGGTCTGACAGGATTTCCTGATAGCCAACCATCGAAGTGTTGAACACAATTTCGTTAATTGCCTCGCGGTTCGCCCCAAAGCCGTAGCCGTAGAATTCCTGCCCGTTTTCAAGAACGATTTTTTTTGTGTATGGTTTCATTTTCGCTTTATTTTAGAACGCAGATGACGCTGATTTAGCGGATTTGCGCAGATTTTTTTAAAAATAAAATTAATAAAATTTTTAGAATTAACATATTTTTTTAGCCATCAAGAACTTTTGACTATCTTTTAATAAATACAATTTATTAAATTTGTATTCGCTGTTCTTGTCCTGTTATTAAATTTTTCTTTATTATTCATCAGCAACTGTTATTTGTATAAGTTTGTTCATTTTAAGAAAATAGAAAGCATATTTTTTATTAATTTTGAAATTCAGATAACTATCGAGAGCAATTTTGTTAATTTATATAAAAAAAAATTGTGTCGTCTGTATACAAAAAAAGACTAAAAAAGAAAAAAACTCTTATTGTCCTGCAAATGCTGCATTACAAAAGAGTTTTGAAAATTCCAAATATGTAAAATTTTATGTTCCATTTCGGGATGCAAAAGTAATACTTTTTTGCGAAATAAAAAAATTAGTTATCAACAATTTTTTTTCTACCTGACATCTACTCTGCATTCCACCCTGTTCCCCGCGTTATCTACTGCCGTTATCTTGTGCCAACCTGCCGAGAGCGGAATTGTAAACGTGTGAACATCAGCGGTTTGTGCGATATAGTTTTCGTCAATGTGCCAAAAGACAACGGCGTTGCGGTCGGTGTGAGCGAGGCGGAAAGTAATTTCGCCAGATGTGCCGTCAAGTTGCTTGGGCAGGGAAACGCTTGACGTTTTTTCTTGCGGGTAAATAAACTGCATCACAGCATTTTCGCTGCCACTGCAACTGTGTCTTAATGGCGGAAGTGCCTGATATTCAGGGTGGTACTGTTGATAGTAGTAAGCCCACGCGGGCGGCAGCACAAACCACTCTTTTTGCAGTGTTGGCTCGCTTGCGGCGCAGTCGGCATTGAGGCGGTATCTTTCGTCAAAAGATAAATTCAGCAAAACGTGGAACGGACAGGATTTTGTGCGCAAGCCCTGCGGCAATGCCAAAACAGTGTCGGTTTCGCTGCAATATCTGCCCGCCAAAAAGCCCGATTTTTTGCAAATAACCGCTTCGACAAATTTGCCGCTCGGACACTCAAACCAACTGCTCGCGGGCAAAACGTCAAAAATATCAAACAGCACCAAGCCTGCTGTGCGCGCACCCACGAGGTTGGGTTTGCCTTCGCCCGATGCGTTGCCTGCCCACACGCCAACAGCGTAGCGCGGCATTACGCCCACAGCCCACGCATCGCGGAAACCAAAACTTGTACCCGTTTTCCACGCCACATTTTGCATTGTAGAAACCGCCCGCAAGTCAATTTCTTCGGGGCGGTTAACCTCTTTTATCGCCTCAAAAACCTGCCAAACCGCACCGTTGTCGAAAGTGGCGGCAATTTCTTTTGTATTTTCATTTTTCAAAATTTTGCAAAAAGTCGGTTTTTCATTCAACAAAACCCGCGCCATATTGGCGTAGGCGATGGTTACGTTTTCGAGTGCAACTTCCGCCCCGCCCAAAATGAGCGACAAGCCGTAATGCCCCGAATTTTCAGGTAAAGCGGCTATCTTGTTGTTTTTCAGATAATTATAAAATTTCGGTACGCCGTAATCTTTCAGCATTAAAACCAAAGGCACATTCAGCGAGCGCGAAACGGCTTGACTGGCAGGGACTGCACCCTCGAAATTGCGATTAAAATTTTCGGGCGCAAAGCCATTGATATTCAGCGGAATATCGGCAACAAGCCTGTTCGGCAAAATATTTCCTTCGGCAAGCATCGCCTCGTACAAAAAAGGTTTCAAAATGCTGCCCGAACTGCGTTGTGCCTGAATAATATCAACCTGATTACCATTTTTTTTATTAAAAAAATCAACATTTCCGCAATAGGCAAGCGTTTCATTCGTTTGCACGTCAATCACAATCGCGGCGAGGTTGCAAATACCACTCTGCAAAAATTCTACATTCCATTTTTCAAGCAGATTTTCTACCTTTATTTGCGTGGATTTGTCGATGGTGGAAATCAGGTTTTTGCCGCGATTTTTTGCATAAAAACGGCTGACAAGGTGCGGCGCAATTTGCGGCAATGGCATTGTTTGGTCAGGCAGATTTTCCTGTAAAGCAAGTTCAAAATCGGTTTGAGAAAGTTTATTTTTTGAAAAAAGATAGCGTAAAAGTCGGTTGCGTTTTTCGAGCAGTTTTGTGCGGTTTTTGGAAATATGCAACTGCGAAGGGGCGTTTGGCAGCACCGCCAAAGTCGCCGCCTCCGCCCACGAAAGTTGCGCCGCCGAATGACCAAAGTAGCGGAACGCCGCCGCATCAATGCCTACCACGTTGCTGCCAAAAGGCGCGTGAGAGGCGTAGAGTGCAAGAATTTCGTTTTTTGAACAGCGAAATTCGAGGCGCGTTGCCAACACCATTTCCCAAAGTTTTTCACCGATTGTACGCGGTTTTTTGCGCGAAAGTCGAATTACCTGCATAGTAATGGTGCTGCCGCCGCTCACAACGCGCTTTTGTTTTATGTTTTGGATTAAAGCGCGGTATGTTGAAGCAGGATTTACGCCCCAATGTTGCCGAAAATGGCGGTCTTCAAATGCTAAAAGGCAGGTTTCGTATTTCGAGGGAATTATTGGCGCGTTGTACGCAACACTGCCATTAGGCGGAAAACGCCATTGTCCGTCTGTTGCAATGCGTGCGCCGAGAAGTTCCCCGTTTCTATCAAAAACAGCGGTAGAATAAGGCACGTCAAAGAGTTTTTTCGGCAGACAGAAATAGTATGCAACAAGCAGAATGACGGAAATAAGCAGAAAAATTCGGGATTTTTTCATAAACGCAAAATTACAAATAAATTTTCATACGGAAAGAAATTTATTTCTACACGTGTGCAAAAAAATCATAATTTGCTGCTTTTATGGGCTTTAATTCTTTTTAGAACAAAGACAGGAATATTTGAAAATTTGAAAATTTGAAGATTTGAAAATTTGAAAATGCAATTTGAATATTTGAATATTTTGGAATTTTAATTTCAAATCTTCAAATTTTCAAATTGCATTTTTGTATTTTGCATCTTCAAATCCTCAAATTTTCAAATTGTATTTTTGCATCTTCAAATTTTCAAATTTTCAAATTGAATTTTTTCCTTATTCCTTTATGAATTTCCTTGCCGCATTTCCAATTTTTACAAAATAAATGCCCTGAGGCAAATGCGAAACATTGATGGTCATGTTGCCGTTTTGTAGGGGTGAAAAATTTTTCGCCTCTACCATGCGCCCTGACAAATCTGTGATTACAACCATTTCATTTCCCGATACGCCTGAAATAAACAATTCATCTCTTACGGGATTTGGATAGAGCGCAAGGGCGGTAGCCTGTGTGCCGTCTATGCCTGTGATGATGCTAAAAGTTGCCGTTAACGTCATATCCTCCGTCACGGTAACGGTGCGCGGATTTTCCGTATTGCCGTCACTCCACTGCGCAAACTGATAGCCGGGGAGAGGCGTTGCAGTAATCTTCGCCTCATTATTGCTGCAGGTGTTTTCCTCTGTGATGCTTGCCAATCCTTTGTTTTCATCTTCGCTTTGTACAGTGAGATTGAACAGCGGATGTCCATCTATATAATTGTTGAAATGATCCCAACCTGTAGCATTTACGTACGCCGACACTCTGTTGCAGGGTACGTATACAGGAATATTGGTCATCACATTTAAAAATGGAGATATATCTTCTTCTGGCATATCTTCAAAGACAGGCGGAGTGATTGCATTTACATATATTGTTTCTAAACCGCTGCACTCAGCAAAAGCCCCCTCTCCAATCGTCTCTACTGAACTACCGATTGTTACCGAAGTCAAACCGCTACACTCAGCAAAAGCCATAATTCCAATCGTCTTTACTGAACTACTGATTGTTACCGAAGTCAAACCGCTGCACTCAGTAAAAGCCATAATTCCAATCGTTTCTACTGAACTACCGATTGTTACCGAAGTCAAACCGCTGCACTTAGCAAAAGCCCCCTCTCCAATCGTCTTTACTGAATTACTGATTGTTACCGAAGCTAATTTGCTGCACTCAGTAAAAGCCAGAGTTCCAATTGTCTCTACTGAACTACCGATTGTTACCGAAGTCAAGTTGCTGCACTCAGCAAAAGCCTCCTGTCCAATCGTCTCTACTGAACTACCGATTGTTACCGAAGTCAAGCTTAAGCAATATCTAAAAGCCTCCTTTCCAATCGTTTCTACTGAATTACTGATTGTTACCGAAGTCAAGTTTTTGCAATTGTAAAAAGCCCCCTCTCCAATCGTCTTTACGGAACTACCGATTGTTACCGAAGACAAGCTTGAGCATAGGTAAAAAGCCATTTTTTCAATCGTTTCTACTGAATTACCGATTGTTACCGAAGACAAGCTTAGGCACGAATGAAAAGCCGCCTCTCCAATCGTCTTTACGGAACTACCGATTGTTACCGAAGACAAGTTCATGCAAAAAACAAAAGCCTCCTGTCCAATCGTCTCTACTGAACTACCGATTGTTACCGAAGTCAAGTTTGAGCATAGGTAAAAAGCTCCAAATTCAATCGTCTTTACTGAATTACCGATTGTTACCGAAGTCAAGGTAGAGTTGAAGAAAAAAGCCTGACTTCCAATCGCAGTAACAGCATAAGTCTCGCTGTTGTACTCAACGGAATTTGGTATTACTGCCGCCCCGCTGTAAGCAGAATTAGCATAATTGCCTTTCACCTTTACTTCTTTTGGTGAAGTAGAAGTAACTTCGTACTCAATACCGTTGTAGTTAAATGATTGCGCGTTTGCGCCTGCGCTCAAGCCACAAAAAATGGCGAGCGATAAAATTGATTTTTTTAATACTTTTTTTAACATAAATTTATTATTTTATAAAATTAATATGATAGAATTGATAAAAAAGGTTAATGTTTTTTTGATTAAACTACTACGCTACATTTCATTTCGTGTTCTCCCCTTTAAAACCTCTCTGTCCTTTTGCCATGTTTTTTTTTGACAATCATTTTATTTTGTTAAAATCGTGTTTTTTTGCGTTTAGCAAAAATTTTAAATTGCTCGCTACCGCAAGCAATTTAAAAAGAGAGTACTCTCTTTTTAAATTTTTTTATTGGTTATTTTTTGCTTTTATAATTCGGTGCAAAGGTAAACATTAATTTTCTATTTGCAAGCATTTTTTGAAAAAATTTTATAAAAAAATATTAATCCCCATGATATTTGCCCAAAATTTACATAAGAAACTTTGTGGCTTTTAGGAAATACAATGTATCACTCCGTCATTTGAGGCATTGACCCGCACAGAGCGCGCAAATAAACAAGGCAAAGAACGTGATGTGGATTAAATTTATTGTTCCCGCAGAAATTTCGCAAAATATTGCAATTAATTTTGTACTTTTGCATTCGATTTTGAAATTTTGTTGCATATTGTAACTAAAATTGAATACTAACTGCAAAGTTACAAAATTTCAAAAATCTTTCAAAAAAAATTATGCTATAAATTATTAATAATCAGATAATTATCGGCATTTTTTATTAAAAATGTCATATACTAAATTTTAAAAAAATATTTTTTATGCAAGACGAAAAAGTTATTGGACTTCCCGAAAATGCAAACAGGGAACTCCGCGATGGTGAGATTTATCAACCTGTTATGTCGCCGGAGAGGATTTACCCCGAAGTGAATTTCCGCTCGGTTTCGTGGGGAATAGTGATGGCAGTGCTTTTTTCCGCCGCAGCCGCATACCTTGGGCTCAAAATCGGACAGGTGTTTGAGGCGGCGATACCGATTGCAATTATCGCTGTCGGTTTGTCAAGCGCGGCGAAACGCAAGAATGCACTCGGCGAAAACGTTATTATTCAGTCAATAGGCGCGTGTTCGGGCGTGGTTGTTGCTGGCGCAATTTTTACCCTGCCCGCTATCTATATTTTGCAGGCGAAATATCCCGAAATTTCGGTGGATTTTTTACAGGTATTTCTGTCGTCGCTTTTCGGCGGAATTTTGGGAATACTTTTTATGATTCCTTTCCGCAAATATTTTGTAAAAGATATGCACGGTAAATATCCGTTCCCTGAGGCAACCGCCACCACGCAGGTTTTGGTGAGCGGCGAAAAAGGCGGCGGACAAGCGAAACCTCTTATTATAGCGGGTCTTGTGGGCGGACTTTACGACTTCGTAATCGCCACTTTCGGCGCGTGGGCGGAAACTTTTACCTCAAAAGTATTGCCTTTCGGCGAAACGATTTACACCAAAGCAAAATTGATTTTTAGCGTCAATGTTGGCGCGGCAGTGCTTGGCTTGGGCTACATTGTGGGCTTGAAATACGCGGCGATAATCTGCGCGGGTTCGGCTCTGGTGTGGTTTGTGATTGTGCCGATTTTGCCATTGTTAAGTGATATTACTTTGCAAACAATAAATCCAATGTTTTCAGGCTCTATTGACGGAATGAGCGCGGAGGGAATTTTTTCGACTTTCGCGCGACATATCGGCATCGGCGGCATTGCGATGGCGGGAATTATCGGCATTATCAAAAGTTGGACTATTATCAAAAGTGCGATAGGTTTGGCGGCGAATGAAATAAAAGGCAACGCTTCGGCTACACTCGGCGACAGTGTTGAAAGAACGCAACGCGATTTGCCAATGAAAATTATTGTTTTTGGCGTAATAATCGCGCTTTTGGCAACATTTATTTTCTTTTGGTTCGGTGTGGTAAATAATTTGCTTTTTGCCGTTGTTGGAATATTGATTGTGGCGGTAATTGCCTTTTTATTTACAACTGTTGCGGCGAATGCGATTGCGATTGTCGGCACAAATCCCGTTTCGGGAATGACTTTAATGACGCTTATTCTTGCCTCTGTAATAATGGTTGCGGTGGGCTTAAACGGCACTGCGGGAATGGTTGCTGCGGCGATAATCGGCGGCGTAGTTTGCACTGCACTTTCGATGGCAGGCGGTTTTATTACCGACCTCAAAATCGGTTACTGGCTTGGCACAACGCCCGCAAAACAGCAGACATGGAAATTTCTCGGCACGCTTGTTTCGGCAGCAACAGTGGGTGGCGTTATGATAATTTTGAATAAAACTTATGGTTTTGTAGGCGAGGACGCACTGGTTGCCCCGCAGGCAAATGCAATGGCGGCGGTAATTGACCCGTTAATGAGCGGCACCGGCGCACCTTGGCTTTTGTACGGCATTGGCGCATTGATTTCGATAATCCTCACGTTTTGCGGCGTTCCCGCGTTGGCGTTTGCTTTGGGAATGTTTATTCCGCTTTCGCTCAATGTTCCGCTTTTGGTCGGAGGCTTAATTGCGTGGTTTGTTTCAAGTAGAAACGTGGCGAGCCACATCTCTACGGCACGACACGAAAAAGGCACTCTTATTGCATCGGGCTTTATTGCTGGCGGCGCGCTGATGGGCGTTGTAAGCGCGGTAATGAAATTCGGCGGCGTAAATCTCTACTCAAAAGAGTGGGCGGAATGCGACTGCGCACAGTGGCTCGGATTGGGAATGTATGCCGCACTAATTGCATTCTTTATATGGTATGTTTTACAAAAAAATAAAAAATAAAAAATAATTTGAAATTAGATTATCAAAATATTTTTACAAATCTGCTTTTGTGGCGTGAGAAACATATTCCCGAAAGCCGTTTTGTGATAATTCTTAGCCTCGTGGTCGGAATTGGCGCGGGGCTTGCTGCTTTTTTGCTAAAATCTCTAATTCATTTTATACAAAATTTCGTTGTAAATCTTACTAATAACGAACTAAATTTTTGGTATCTCGGTTTGCCTCTTGTGGGAATTTTGCTTGCTGCACTTTTTGTAAAATATATTGTGAAAGACGATATTTCACACGGCGTTACCAAAATTCTTTACGCTATTTCGCAGCATAAAGCAATTATAAAACTGCATAATATTTGGTCATCAATGATTGCGAGTGCAGTAACAATCGGCTTTGGCGGAAGTGTCGGGGCAGAGGCACCTATCGTTTTAACGGGTTCGGCAATAGGCTCAAATCTTGGCAGAATTTTCAAACTTGACCAAAAAACCTTGATGTTGCTTGTCGGCTGCGGGGCTGCGGGCGCAATCGGCGGCATTTTTAAAGCACCTATTGCGGGCGTGGCATTTACGCTCGAAGTGCTGTTGCTCGACCTCACAATGACTTCCATTGCGCCGCTGTTGATTTCGGCAGTGAGCGCAACGGCTATGTCGTATATACTTATGGGACAGCAAGTTATGTTCCATTTTGAGCATTTTGAGCCGTTTTCGCTGCAAAGAATACCTTTTTTGATAATTCTCGGAATAGTTTGCGGATTAATGTCGCTCTATTTTGTGCGCGGAATGAATTGGCTCGAACAAAAATTTAAGCGTAAAATCAAAAATTTTTATGCAAAAGTTGCTGTCGGCGGTATTATTTCAGGTTTGCTGATATTCTTTTTTCCGCCGCTCTACGGCGAGGGTTACGACACAATCGCGATTCTGCTCAAAGGCAATTCAGAGCAACTTTTTAGCCAATCGCTCTTTTTCAATTACAGAAACGAAGTTTGGGCTGTAATTCTCTTTTTGGGTTTGATTTCGTTTTTGAAAATTGCAGCATCTGTCGCCACAAACGGCGGCGGCGGTACGGGCGGAGTTTTTGCGCCATCGCTTTTTGTAGGCTGTTTAATCGGTTTTCTCACAGCATTTATTCTAAATCAACTCGGCTGCAATATTCCGTTGGCAAATTTTGCTTTTGCAGGAATGGCGGGGCTAATGTCGGGCGTAATGCACGCGCCGCTCACAGGCACGTTCCTGATTGCCGAACTCACAGGCGGTTACGACCTTTTTATGACGCTCATAATAGTGTCGGTAATTTCGTATCTGACAATCATAATTTTCGAGCCACATTCGCTTTACGCAATGCGTTTGGCGCAAAAAGGCGAACTTTTGACGCACCACAAAGACCGCGCAGTATTGACTTTGCTCAAAATGGAAAACGTAATAGAAACCGACTTGCAAGAGGTTTTCCCTGAAATGACTTTGGGCGAATTGGTGAAGGTAATTTCGCAGTCGAACCGCAATATTTTTCCTGTGGTTTCACAAAAAACTCACAAATTTCTCGGTGTGGTGTCGCTCGACGAAGTACGCAACATAATGTTCCAACCGCGCCTGTATAACCGTTTTACAGTCAGGAAGTTAATGAATATTCCACCTGCGAAAATCATTAATAATATGCCAATGGAAAAGGTTATGGATATTTTTGAAAAAACAAGTGCATGGAATTTACCTGTGGTTGATGAAAAGGAAAAATATGTCGGTTTTGTTTCAAAATCAAAAATTTTTAATTCATACCGCAAAGTTTTAGTTCATTTTTCTGATAATTAAAAATAGACAAAAATAATCTGACACAAGATGCAAGTTATTGATGTTCAAGTAAATATAAAATTTGTGCCTTGTGTCTAAAATCTAACAACTAACAACTGAAAAAATGTTAAAAAAAGTACAATTTTGGTTTGATAATGCCCGCCCAACATCGTTGCCGCAGAGCATTTTACCCGCTGCAACAGCGATTTTTCTGGCAATTCACACAGATGGTTTTGTTTGGTGGTTGGCAATTTTGGCTCTGTTAGGAGTTGCTTTTGCGCACCTCGGCTTAAATCTTTTTGACGATTATTTCGATACAAAAAAGAAAAAACAGACTTACCGCGAGGAATTGCAACACACAGGAATGAGGGCGAGGATTGGCAAAACGCCTTATCTGACATCTGGGCAAGCCACAGAAAATCAACTGCTTGTGGCTTGTTTCGTCTTTTGCGGAATTGCCGTTGCTATCGGTTGCGTGATTTTTTTATTTAGAGATATTAACATCTTTTGGCTTGCAGTAACTACTGCAATTATTGGCATTCAATATTCTGCGCCACCGCTCAGACTTAGTTATCACGGGTTGGGCGAAGTGGTAATCGGCATAATTTTCGGCTCGCTAAATATGATTGGTCTCTATTATGCCTCGTGCGGAAGTTTCTCATACGAAATGATAACTCTCTCATTTTCAATCGGTTTGCTGGTAATGAACATTGTTTATATTCACTCAATCCTCGATTTTATACCCGACAAAGCGGTCGGCAAACGCACTCTCGCCGTACTGCTCAATAATCAAAAGGCGATGCTTGTTTTATTGTTTTTTATAATTTTTATACCTTTTTTAATAATAATTGCAGGCATATTTTTGAAAATTTTAGGGTTGAAATATTTGGCGGTTTTCATACTTTTGCCAATGGCAATAACGCTTTTCTATATGATGACGGAGTTTGTGCGCAATCCAGAACGCAAATTTGAACCGAAATTCTGGCTGGGACCATTCAACCAATGGAAAAAAATTACGGAATACAACCTTGAATGGTTTATGGTGCGTTGGCTTACAGCGCGTAATTTAATATCTTTTTTCTGTTTGATAATCATTATTTTAACTTTCTTTTAATAATGTCAAAAAATAATTTTTATGTTGTTTGGAATGGGCGCGAGCGGGGCGTTTTCGATGCTTGGGCGAAGTGCAGAGCCTCTGTCGAAGGTTTTGAGGGCGCAAAATACAAGGGTTTTGCTACGCAAACAGAGGCGCAAAATGCGTTTCTTGGCGAGTATTACGACTTTGTAGAACGCAAACCGAAAGCACCAAAAAACATTCTGCCAATTACACAAAAGCCCATTATACCAAGCCTTGCCGTTGATGCGGCTTGCAGCGGAAACCCGGGAGATATGGAATACCGCGGCGTTCTCACACGCACAAGCGAGGAGGTTTTCCGCAGCAAAGTTTATCGGCAAGGAACAAATAATATCGGCGAGTTTCTGGCGATAATACACGGACTTGCGCTGCTGAAAAAAAACAACTCAACCTTACCTGTTTATTCCGACAGCCTCAATGCGCAACTTTGGGTAAGAAACAAAAAATGCAAAACTAAACTCGTTAAAAATGAACAAAACAGTGAAATTTTTGATTTGATTTCACGTGCCGAATTTTGGCTGGAAAACAACACCTTTCAAAACCCAATCTACAAATGGGACACCGAGCATTGGGGCGAAATCCCCGCAGATTTCGGTCGAAAATAAAGAAAACTCAATCACCCTCACCTCAAAGTTACTGATTTTTTTTAAATTAATTGAAAATTTGAAAATTCAATTTTAAAAAAATTATTAATTGTTAATTATATTTTGCATCTTCAAATTTTCAAATTTTCAAATTGAATTTTGATTTACAAATTTTGCTGTCCGCTAAAACAATTTTTTACTCAAAAAAAATGTTTAGCGGACAGCAAAAATTTTTTTAAAAATTAAAAATCTGCAACGCAACGCACGCATAATCCTTGCACCTTTGCGATGGAAATATCAGCATCAACGCTTAGGTCGTTACACTTCAAAGCGTACGCACGAATGCTACTAAGTCCGTACGTACAACTCCAAAAGTATGTGGAGTTCTCACCGCCTAAATTACCAGCGATGGTGCGGGTTCCATTAGCAGGCAGGAATAGTTTCTCGCCAGCAGAGTTAGTAATAATAACACCGCCAACAGAGTTATTGTTAGCACTGCGCTTTTGCCAAGTATTGTCAGTACCGTTGTAATCAGTTACAGCTATTGAAGTCCCAGACCCAGTACCTCTGTATAAATCCCACACACTCCATTTGGCAGGAATGCGCCAACCATAAGGACAGGGATTGTTGGCAGGATATACCCAATCGGAAGAGAGCAAAATGTCAGATGCGCGAGTACTAGAACTTTTATTGCCGTCGCCCCAAAGAGATTTGTTAGAAGAAGTACGCCAATCGTCAGAGTTTGTGGTAATAAATTTGCCGTAAGCATTATTTGAATTTTGTATTTGTCCATTAGCATCGTAAGTATAAGAAGTTGAACGTGCAATATTAGAAGAAGTCTGTGCAGGAGTTGTGCCATAAGGTAATATTTGATTTACGTGGCTTGCGTTTTTACTCCAGACAACATTTTGGTGTCCGTCTGCCACACGCCCCCATTGGTAAAAGTCGCCAAGGTCGCCGGCATCGTTATTGGGTGTATAAACTTTTTCGCCTTGCCAGTCCGCACTTTGACCAAGAACAAGAAGGGCAACTTTCATTGATCCTGCGCCAACAGTACCGCCCAAACCTCTTTGCAGGGTAAGGTATCTAATATTCCCGTCTATGCCGTAACCCGCAGTGTTGGTTCTAATAAAAACAATGCCCAGATTGGCTGTTTTAAGAGGTGTAGCCGTAGCGGGATTTGATATGATACAGCGAAAATAAAGTTCTGTCCCTGTTGCATAAGCATCTGCGTAATAAGCGGGAACTGTGTAGAAAGCAGAATTTGGAGCATCTGAAATGTCAGTAAAATCGCTGTCAGCAGTGGTTGTGCTTACCTGCCATCTGTATTGGGTAGCGATACCACCACCAGTATTATACGCCTCAAGGGTCTGGTGCTGAAAGTCGTACATCACATTGACAAATGTGGTAATGCCTGCACCTGTTACAGCAGAACTGCAACTGCCAAGATTAACCGTTACAGCTGTGCGAACAGGATTTACGCAGTTAGCAACCCGTTGCTCGGCGTAATAAGTAACGCTCGCGGAAAGAGAAGTGGTGGCATCATATTTAGTACCGTCAGTTGCAGCATTGTAAATATCTGCGCTGGTTTCTGCTGCAAGGTTGGCAACAGTAGCACCTGTGCAGAAGTTGTAAACACTGCCCAAAGCAGGAAAAGATACGTTGTTGACTGTTAAATGCAGATAAACAATACTGTCGCAGCCTTCAATATTTGTTTCGTTATAGATTATAACTTCGCTTGACTGTCCGACAGGGAACGTTTTGCCACGCCAATCGGAATACGGCAGTTGATTTTGACAAATAGACAGATTTATATGTTCTATAACGCTGTCTTTAACTGTTAAATGCAGATAAACAATACTGTCGCAGCCTGCAATATTTGTTTCGTTATAGATTATAACTTCGCTTGACTGTCCGACAGGTAAAATCTGGTCGCGCCAAGTGTACGGCAGTTGATTTTGACAGATAGACAAACTTGTATGTTCTATAATGCTGTCTTTAACTGTTAAATTCAGATGAACAATGCTGTCGCAGCCCACAATATTCGTTCTGTTATAGACTAAATCTTCGCTTGACTGTCCGACAGGGAAAATCTGGTCGCGCCAAGTGTAAGGCAGTTGATTTTGGCAAATCGACAAATCAACATTTACATGTTCTATTAGGTCGTCGCAGGACATACACTCCTCAATCCACTTCGTTCCGTTCCAAGTATTTACACAATTGGTAGAAGTGTTGAAAATGGTCAACCCCAGTGCTTTGCCTTTTTTCTCGGCAATAAAATCAGTGCTTTTCATAAGCACCGTATCGCGTAGCCCTGTTGTGAGTTGCGGAAGACGCAACCCCTTTGAATCGTTGCTAATCAATTCAAGTACTGAAAAAGGCTGCGGTTCAAGGTCTGCACCGACGGTAACCTGCGCGCGGGCATTGCCCGACATCGCCAAACCCAACGTAAGCATCAAAATTGATGCAGTTGGAAAATTAAATTTTTTTGAAATTTTCATAAAAATCAAAATTTAAATTAATTGATTAATAATAATAATAATAATTTTATTTTAAAACCCCTCTGTCCTTCGGACATCTCCTCATTTATTAAAGGGGAGTGCGCGGTAGCGCAGAGGATAATTTTTAACTGTTTTTTTGCCATAGATTTCACAGATAATTTTTTTATGAATACTCATAAATTATTTGTTTTAATTCCGATGTTTAGCAAATTTTTAAATGCGGGCAATGCCCGCATTTAAAAGAGAGTACTCTCTTTTAAATTTTTTTTTTTTAAAATTACTAATAAAAATTGATTCTTAATAGCCCATTATTCTGCTGTTGTTTTCTAATGTTTTCATATTTTCGATTAAAAATTTTTGCAAAGGTACAAAATAATTATGAATTATTATCAAATTATGAATAATTATCAGTAAAATTATTTTTTACACCCTGGTTTTTCTTTTCAATTCAAAATCTCTGCCGAGATAATTTTTGCGTACAACAGGATTTGCTGCCAACTCCTCAGGCTCTCCCTTAAACAGAATTTTACCCTCAAAAAGCAGATAGGCGCGGTCGGTTATCGCAAGGGTTTCATCTACGTTGTGGTCGGTAATGAGAATGCCGATGTTTTTCTCTTTCAAGTGCCAAACGATGTCTTGAATGTCCTGCACAGCAATCGGGTCGACTCCTGCAAAAGGCTCGTCGAGCATAATAAAATCAGGCTCTATGGCAAGGCATCTGGCAATTTCCGTTCTGCGCCGTTCGCCACCCGAAAGCCTGTCGCCAATGTTTTTTCTAACGTGGTCGAGGCGGAACTCTGCAACAAGGCTTTCAAGTTTTTCCTTTTGCTTTTCTTTGGAAAATTTTGTCATTTCCAGCACCGCACGAATATTGTCTTCCACAGAAAGTTTTCGGAAAACCGATGCCTCCTGCGCCAAGTACCCAATGCCTGCCTGCGCCCGTCGATAGACAGGGTAATCGGTAATTTCCTGTTCGTTGAGGAAAATCTTACCCGAATTTGGCACCACAAGCCCCGTAGTCATATAGAACGTGGTAGTTTTGCCTGCACCGTTTGGTCCGAGCAGCCCCACAATTTCCCCCTGATGCACCTCAATCGACACATCATTCACCACAGTTCGCTTACCGTAAGTCTTAAAAAGATGTTCGGTGCGTAAGATTTTTTGATTTTCTAACATATTATTTTAATTTTTCTATTTCTTTCCTTGTTTCATCAATTACCTCGCCGCCAACTGATTTTACAGGTTCATAAAGACGAATAAACATTTTTTTTGCTGTTTCTGTTGGTCAATTTCAGTTCCAATCGACTTTCTATCAAGGTTTTGAGCAACTAATAAAGTTGTTGCACTGCCTGCAAAAGAGTCAAAAACTAAACCGCCAATGTAACTAAACATTCTAATACAACGGATTTGTCGGCAAGTTTGCTCATTGTCGGCTGTTGCCGTTGATTATGGTGTGGGCAGTGTTCATTAATGCTTTATCTCCCCAATTTCCTCAGGGTTGTGTTTATATTTGAAAATAAATGCAAATGCAACCGCTACCAGAAGCGAATACGCTGCAAAAACGAGCCAGATATGCGCCCAATCGCGCACGCCGCCATTTTCAAACCATTTTGCGATAACTGCGCCTGCAATCAGATTGCCCATAACTGCGCCGATGCCGTTGGTCATTAGCATAAAAACGCCCTGCGCCGAGGATTGAATTTTGCTGTCGGTATTTTTTTCCACAAACAGCGCACCCGAAATGTTAAAGAAATCAAACGCCATTCCGTAAATAACGCAAGATGAAATGATTAAAACAAAGCCCAATACTGTATTTCCGCTAATACCGAACAATCCAAACCGCAAAACCCACGCCAACATACTGATTAGCATTACTTTTTTTATTCCAAATTTTTTCATAAAAAACGGAATTGCAAGTATAAAAAGCGTTTCGGAAATTTGCGAAACAGACAGAATTATTGTTGAGAACTTGTTGATAAGTCCGCCTTCGGCAAAAACATATTTGTCCTGTAAAAAACTATCGCCGTAAGCATTTGTCAGTTGCAATGCGCCACCAAGCAAGAGAGAAAAAATGAAAAATATCGCCATTTTTTTCTCTTTAAACAGCACAAACGCACGCAATCCTAATCTGTCAATCCACAACACTTTTTCTTTGTTTTTTGCTCTTTGTTCTTTATTCTTATTTATTGACGGCAAAAATAAAAACGAGAAAACAGCCAAACAAAACGCGCCGATTGCCGCGATATTGAACGAATAAGAAATTGACGGATTTTCAAAAATAAAGCCCTTTTTTGTTACAAAATTTGTGAGCCACATTGCCACGATAAATCCGACTGTGCCGAAGACACGTATTGGCGGGAAGTCTTTTACAGGGTCTTTACCCTCCATTTTTAACGCGCCGAAACCAATGGAATTGGTGAGCGCGAGGGTTGGCATATAAAAGCACATTGCCGCGAGAAGCACCCAAAAGAACGCCGTTGCGCTGTCGATAAACGGCAAAAAGCACATTGTTGCACCAAAAAGCAGGTGCGAGAGCGCATAGACATATTTTGCGTTCCATTTGTCTGCGATAATTCCGAACAAAGTCGGCATAATGAGCGATGCAAAGCCCATTGTGGAAAAAACGAGTCCAAATTCTGCGCTGTTCCACCCTTTTTCCCCAGATCCGTATGAGCCAAGCGTTATCATCCACGCGCCCCACACAAAAAATTGCAGGAAATTCATTACTATTAATCTGATTTTCATCTGTTTGTAATTTTTTTTTACTACTAACCACACTGACCACACAAATACAAAGTTTTTTTAGTTGAAAGTTACTGTATTTTTCATTTTCATTTTTTAATTCGTATGTGTTTCATGTAAATATTGGTTAAAAAGTTTATAAGTTTGTTATTTTTAATTATTAATAGCCTCTTTTTCCGCTGCTCTGCGGGCAATTTCATCGCGGATTTGAGCCGCACGTTCATAATTTTCCGTTTCTACGGCTTGATTAAGACTTTCCTTTAACTCTTTGCCTGTCATATCATTAAGCGCAATTTCGGTGTTTTGCACCTTATTTTCGAGAATTCGGAAACATCTGTCAATAACGTGTTTTTCAACAAAAATCGGCGATTTTGTTTCGGCAGCCAACGCCAAAGCGTCAGAAATGCGCACTACAACTTCCTGAACAGCAGTGCCTTGCATCAAAATCAATTTTGCATAAATCACGTTGTCTTTGACGGAAAAAATCACTATTTCTCGTAAAACGATGTTAAAAAGCATAAAAATTTCCGACATAACATTATATGGCATCGGTGCTTTAAAGAGGTGCGTGTTCATTGCAGCAGCAATAAAATCTGCCTCAAAAGTGCCTACAACAATACTCATAACTCGGTTGCTGTCTATTTCGCCGAGTTCTATAATGCGGAAATGCCGCCTGTCGCCTGTTGCGTAAATTTTCCTGATATAAACAGGAACTAAATTGTGTTCGTCTGACATTTTTATAAATTATAATTTTTTTTTTCTATTTTTCCAACAATTCCTTTGCCGAATTTACCGCCGTTTCCGAAGGATTTGAACCTGAAATCATTTGCGCAATTTCTATAACACGTTCATTTTCAGAGAGTTGTGCAATGCCCGTTTTGCTCACTTCGCCGCTTTCGTCTTTGAAAACCTTGTAATGAACGTTGCCTTTTGCGGCGATTTGCGGCAGGTGCGTGATAGCGATTACCTGCATATTTTCGCCCATCTGTTGCAAAATCATGCCCATTTTTTTTGCAATTTCGCCCGAAATTCCTGTGTCTATTTCGTCAAAAATAATTGTAGGCAGTTTCGCCTTTTTGATTACTAACGATTTGATTACCAGCATCAAACGCGATAGTTCGCCGCCAGATGCAACCTGTGAAACAGGCTGAGGACTGCGGTTTTTGTTTGCTGAAAACAAAAATTCAACTTTGTCGGTGCCGTTTGACGTAAAATTTTCCAACTCCGTAACCGAAACCTCAAATTTTGCATTCGGCATTCCGAGCAGGGCAAGCGTTGCCTCAACTTGCTCTGTTACAGGCTGTTGCAACGATTTTCTCTTGTCTGAAAGAATTTTTGCAGCAGATTTTAAATTATTTTCAATTTCCGAAATTTCTGTTTTAATTTTAGAAATTTCTTCGTCAAAATTTTCGATTTCAGAGAGTTTTTGTTCAAAACTATGCTGTAAATCAAGCAGTTCCGCAACAGTTTTTACTCTGTGCTTTTGCTGCAACGAATAAATCAAATTCAACCTTTCCTCAGCAAAATTTTTGCGCTCAACATTAAATTCCGTATCATTTAGAATTTGCTCAATTTCGGAGTTAATGTCCTTAATATCAATGAGTAAGGAGTGTATTCTTTCGGAAAAATGTTGCTCGGTGGGTAAATATTTTTCAATTTTTCGGATTGAATTTAGCGCGATGTTCATTTGATTTTCCGCGCCAAATTGCTCGGTAGAAAATGCAGCTGCCGCTGTTGTAAGATTTTCGCAAACTTCCTGCGAATGATTAATCAAATCCAACTCGTTTTCCAACTCAACTTGCTCATTTTCAACTAATTTTGCCTCAAAAAGTTGCTCAAATTGAAACTGCGCATAGTCCTTTTCCGAAAACGCTTTTTCGGCATTTTCTTGCAAAGATTTTAAAAGATTTTTTTTCGCTGTATAATTGTTGTATAAATTTTTGTAACTATCTAATTCACAGGCTGTTTGCGCCACCAAGTCAAGCATATTCAACTGAAAATTGGCATTGCCCAAAAGCAAACTTTCGTGTTGCGAATGAATATCAATCAAACTTGACGATAACTCTTTGAGTTGCAGCAGATTAACAGGCGTATCGTTGATAAAAGAGCGCGATTTTCCGTTTGCCAGCACCTCACGCCGAATAATGCACTCGTCAAAATAATCTACCTCAAATTCGGCTAAAAGCGGCTTAATATCATACTTCGACACGTCAAAAACTGTCTCCACAACGCACTTTCCCGCATTGGAAAGAATTACCTTTGCATCTGCCCGCGCACCAAGTGCCAACCCCAACGCACCAAGAATTATCGACTTCCCCGCGCCCGTTTCGCCCGTTATAACCGACAAACCCGACTGAAAATCAATATTCAGATTTTCAATCATTGCATAATTTTGTACTTCCAAATGCCGTAACATAATTTTAAATTATGGATTATGAATTTTGAAGTGCAAAGGTAACATAAAATTTTCAATTACACACAAACGCATAAAAATTAATTTGAAAATTTGAGGATTTGAAAATTCAAAATTCAATTTGAAAATTTGAAATTAAAATCCCAAAATATTCAAATATTTAAATTGAATATTCAAATTGAATTATAGGTCGCTTTGCGGATTATCATAAATTTATAGGGGAAAGATAGCATAAAATTTTCAATTACACACAAACTTATAAAAATTTTTCCGAAAAATTTATAGAAGAAAGGTACAAAAAAAATCAAAAAAATTCTATTCCGAAAAAATAATTCATAATTTATAATTCGTAATTTATAATTTTTTTGTACTTTTGCAAATTTGAAAATAAAAAACATTGTAAAAAAATATAAATGTTTATATAATGAGCGAGTTAGAACAAAAATGGGATACCGTTATCAAACCCAAAACAGGACTTTTTAACATTGATTTTAAGGAAATGTGGCGTTACCGCGACTTGCTGACGCTCTTTGTTAAACGCGATATTATCACGCAATACAAGCAGACAATTCTTGGTCCTGCGTGGTATTTTATTCAACCAATTTTTTCAACAATAATGTATATGGTAGTGTTCGGCAACATTGCAAAAATCAGTACAGACGGACTTCCGCAGCCGCTTTTTTACCTCGCTGGCATTTCGCTTTGGACATATTTTTCGACCTGTTTAAACAACACTTCAAGCACATTTCTCACAAATGCAAGCATTTTCGGCAAAGTCTATTTTCCTCGCCTGATAATGCCGATTACAGCGGTAATTTCTGCTCTTGTGCGATTCTTTATTCAACTGCTGCTTTTTTTTGCCGTATATTTTTATTATATTTTTTTCACTGATATAAATATCGCAATCAATACCTACGCACTGCTTTTTCCGTTTTTGGTGGTGTTAATGGCTGGTTTATCGTTGGGTTTTGGCATTTTAATTTCGTCAATGACCACAAAATACCGCGATTTGACGCTACTTTTCGGTTTTTTTGTGTCGCTGTGGATGTATGCCACGCCTGTAATTTACCCGCTCAGCACCATTACTGACCCAAAATTACAAATGCTTGTGGCACTCAATCCGCTTACTTCGATTTTTGAATTTTTTAAATATGGATTTCTCGGCGCGGGCGTTGTGGAATGGTGGCAACTTGGTTACAGCACTGTATTTATGATTGTGCTGCTTGGCATCGGGATAGTGGTTTTCAACCGAGTGCAAAGAAGTTTTATGGACACAGTGTAAAATTTTTATCACACAGATTTTTAATTATTACTTGTAAAGTTTCACAACGTTGTTGATAGCAGCAGCCCTTCGGACTTCGCGGAGGAGTAGCCGACGCGAAGTCCGAAGGGCTGCTGTTATCCACAACGTTGTGAAACTTTATATATACAAACCAAAAAAAAAGCGTGAAACTAAAAGTATCCGCTTCCTATGGTATTTGCCAAACCATAACTAAGAGATAAATCTGCCCACACTTTCCGTGAGCATAATCCTTATATTCTCAGTTTAAGTCCAATCGGCTAATTTTCGGAAAACAAAAAAAAAGCAAAATGCGTTTTTTTATAACTGTCTGATAATACGGCGTTTATCTATGTCATTATTTTTTTATAGATTTTCAATTTCTTTTATAGATAATTTTGTTGCTTCTGAAATAATATCGT
>JAISYF010000016.1 GCA_031270065.1 Prevotellaceae bacterium
CTAATTGCTCAAAAGTTTGTTTGCCAACAATCCATTCACGAAACCAATATTCCCTGTTTTTCTTGCTAACACCTGCATTGCTGCGCGTTGAAAACACGCCGCATTCTTTGCAAAAATACCGTTGTTTACCCTGTTGTTTGCCCCATTTTATTGTTGATAAACTACCGCAAGCCCAACCGAAATCTGACTTTTTTTACCATAAAAATTAAGTTTATTGAAATTAATTGAAATCAATCTCAATGAACTTAATCTAAATATCTAATATTGCGCTAATTACATGCATTTTACCAACTATTTTTGGCATATATACCGATTTAATTCAATTTGAAGATTTGAAAATTTTAGGATTTGAAATTAAAATTCCCCAATCCTCAAATTGTATTTTTGTATTTTTGCATTTTCAAATTCTCAAATTTTCAAATTGAATTATATTATCATTCACGCCAGCCTCAAAATATCTCCGAAAACGCCCCGCGCCGTAACCAACGCCCCTGCGCCTGCACCCTGAATTACAAGCGGTTGTGAGCCGTATGACTCGGTGTAGATTTCAAAAATTGAGTCAGAGCCTTTGAGTTGTCCGAGAACGGAATTTTGCGGAACGGAAACCAATTTTACTTCCAAAATTCCCTTGCTCTGCTGCAAATCTCCCGAAAGTTCGCCAACGTAGCGCAAAACGCAGCCTTTTTCCTGCTTTTCTTTAATTGCTTTAAAATCAGCGTTTAAGATGTCTAAATTCTGCAAAAAATCGGCGGTAGAAAGTTTTCGCAGGTTTTCAGAAATAAGATTTTGTACGGCAATTTCGCTCATTTCGTTTTGCAAATCAAGTTCCCGCGCCAAAATCAGTAATTTCCGCGCTACATCATTTCCGCAGAGGTCCTCGCGCGGGTCAGGCTCGGTCAACCCCATTTTCATAGCCTCCTGCAAAATATCGCTAAAAGGCTGATTTTTAACGGAATAGTTGTTGAAAATATAACTGAGCGACCCAGAAAAAACTCCGCGAATGCGCGTAATTGTTTCGCCCGAAAGGTGCAGCAGCGCGATAGTGTCAATCAGTGGCAATCCCGCTCCTACATTGGTTTCGTAGAGGTAGCGTTTTTTTTGTTTCGCCAACGCCCAACGAATTTGCCTGTAAAAATCATAATCAAGTGTATTGGCTATTTTATTTGACGAAACCATATCAAAACCGCTGTTAATCAGGTAGATATAGTTTTTCACAAACTCACTGCTTGCAGTATTATCAACCGCGATAAGATTTTCCAGATTGTGCGTTTTGGCAAAATCTGCAATATTTTCAATAAGATATTCAACTCCTTGATTTTCAAGTTCTTGCCTCCAATTTTTAGAAATTATGTTTTCATTAAAAATTGCCTTTTTTGAATTTGCAACAGCAAAAATATTTAGTTTAATATGTTTTCGTTCTTCAATATTTTTAACAGAATTTAATATTTGTTCAATCAGCGTACTGCCGATTTGCCCGCAGCCAAAAATTGCGATATTTATCTGTTTGCAAAAGCCATATATCTCGCTTGAAATCACCTTTTTAGCCCGCTTGGCATCGGATTTTTTCAGCACAAGCGTAACATTTTCGCCCGAAGTGGTATTGTTTATCAAAATCGGCGTTATGTTGTTCTTAATCAATGCGTTAAGCGATTTATGGAAGGTGTCCCAATTTTGCCCCGTAACCGACAGCACCGCAATTTCCTTATCAACGGCAATGTCATACACCTCGCCAAGATTGAACTCTTGTTGAAACTCTTTTCGTAGCGCGGCGGCGGCGTTTTCGGCATCTTTGGCAGCCACCACCATACCAATTCCTTTTTCAAAAGAGCCTTGCACCACAAAACTCACGCTGATGTTCCGCTGCGCCAATGCTCCGAAAATTCGATAGTCAATGCCGACTTTTCCCAAAAAATCGCGCCCCATCAAATCAATTAGCGCAACATCGTCTATCACGTTGATTTGCTGCGAGTTACCGTATAAAGTTTGTTCGTTTAGTTGCATAAAATTTAGTTGAAAGTTGAAAGTAAAAAGTTGTTTTATTTCCTGTTACTATATTTCCTAATAACTGCATTTTTAGTTTTTAACTTTTAGTTCTAAAAAGATTGGTTTTAAAAATTCATTAAGTTGTTGATATTCAATAAGAAAAGCGTCGTGTCCGTGAATTGATTTTATTTCGTAATAAAAAACATTTTTTTTAAGTTTTTTTAAGTTTTCGTAATCATTCCGCGTATCTGATGCAGGGAAAAATCTGTCCGTATTTATAGCCACAAAATAGATATTTGCCTCAATATCGGCTGCAACCTGCGGAAACGGCTCTCGGTTTTCGGTAATATCAATCGTGCGCAAGAGATAATTCATTAATTTATAGGCAGACAGCGAAAATCGTTTAGTCAATTTTTCGCCGTGATGATTGAGCCAACTTTCTATCTGAAAAAGTTGCGGATTGTTCTGCTGCAATTCAGTGTTAAAGCGCATTTTGAGCGATTCTGGCGTGCGGTACAGCAACATTCCGTGTATTCGCGCATCGAAAATTGGATTTTTGGAATCGTTCAAAATTCGGTCTTGCAAATAGACGTGCGCAATCAGCCAATCTGTTGATTTACAGAGTGTTGCCACAGGTATCAGGTTTTGTATTCTGTTTTTTTGCTGCACAGTCATTTCCCAAGCGATTGCGCCGCCAAGACTGCTGCCGATTGCTGCAAAAATTTTGTTAATTTTCAGATAATCAATACCTTGCCAAAACATTTTTGCGATGTCAAAAACACTAAAATCGCGGTAATTTTCGATAATATTTTCGTTATGTAAATAACCGTTTCCAGGAATATTAAAGCAAAGTATGGTATAATTTTGCGGATTTACTGCACCGTTGTCGCCTATAAGTTCGTTCCACCATCCGTTTTTGCCGATTACATCGGAGTTTCCCGTCAATGCGTGATTAACCAGCACCACAGGCGCAGTGCCGAGTTCCTTTCCAAAAATTTGATACGAAAGCGTAATATTTTGCACTTTTTCGCTATTTTTCGGCTTAAAATTTTCTATTGTAAGTTTTTGTAAATCAGACATTTCTGTTTTTTGAAAATTTGTTTGCAAAGATAACATAAAATTTTCAATTACACACAAACGCATAATAATTCAATTTGAAAATTTGAAAATGCAAAATACGAAATATAATTAATAATTAACATTTTTTTAAAATTGAATTTTCAAATTTTCAAATTGTATTTTGCATTTTCAAATCTTCAAATTTTCAAATTTTCAAATTGATTTTTCAAATTGATTTTTTGACAGAGTTTTATTTGCAATAACGCTTTTTCCAAAACTGCTTTCGGACAGCCGATATTTATCCGCATAAAACCTTCGCCGCCAATGCCGTACATTTCGCCGTCATTTAGTGCAAGTTTGCATTTTTTTACAAAAAAATCTACGAGTTCGGCGTGGTTGAAATTGAGATTGCGGCAGTCTAACCACACGAGAAACGAGGAATCGGGGCGCAGAACTTTTATTTGCGGAATATTTTTTTTGATAAAATTTTCAACAAACAAAATATTGCTTTCGAGATATTTTTTTAATTCATCGAGCCAGCCGCCGCAAAGATTGTACGCCGCCTCTGTGGCAACAAGCGCAAAAATTGTTGGCTCATCAAATTCGTTGGCAATCAGATAGTTATAAAATTTTTCGCGAATTTTGTCATTCGGCACAACCGAATATGACGACACAATTCCCGCAATATTGAACGACTTTGAGGGCGCGCCAAGCGTGATTGAATTTTGCGCCGCATCCTCCGAAACCGTTGCAAAAGGCGTATGATTTCTGCCCCAAAGAGTGAGGTCGGCGTGAATTTCGTCTGACACCACAAGAATTTTGTGTTTAAAGCAAATTTCGGCGAGCGTTTGCAGAGTTTTTTTGTCCCAAACTTCGCCTTTGGGGTTATGCGGATTGCTGATAATCAGAATTTTACATTTTTTGTCAATAATTTTTTCGAGATTTTCAAAATCCATAACATATTGATTATCAACCAATTTTAGCGGATTATGAACAACCTGCCGCCGATTGCGCTCAGGCACATTTTGAAACGGATTATAGACGGGCGGCTGAATAATCACTTTGTCGCCTATTTCGGAAAAAACATTTACCGCCATTCCAATACCTTTTACCACGCCGGGAATGTAGGAAAGCCACTTGCGTTTTACATTAAAATTTTGCCTGATTTTCAGCCAGTTAATTATACTTTCAAAGTAACTTTCGGGTGTTTGCGTATAGCCGAAAATCGGGTGTTCGAGCCGTTTTTTTAGCGCGGAAACGATAGGCTCAGGCGTTGCAAAATCCATATCTGCCACCCAAAGCGGCAGCAAATCGGCATCGCTGTAACGCTCGGCAAGCGCATCTGTTTTCAGAGCATTTGTACCGTGCCTGTCTATTATTTTATCAAAATTACAAGTCATAAGTTAAAACCATTTTGTTCTTTGTCCATCGCTGCGTTTATCGTATTTCAGGTCTTGCAGCATTGACGAATTTGCGCCTATTGTTATCATAAATGAGGGATTATAACCGATTGGCGTAACAGAGGCGGTTAAGTGCCAGCAGTGCAAATCGCGACTGAGGTTGAGCGTGAGTTGCGTAAGTTTCACTTTATCAATGAGTTGCAACGAGGCGTTAAAATTTACTTTCCAATTTGGCGTAGGATTTATGTAGCCGTTGAACATAATATTGTGCGCCGTAAGACCGCGTTTGTACTCCATTTTTTGCTTGTCAAAATCCCGCGTTACTCCGTAGGTTATGCCGTAATTTACGGACAAACTCCATTGAATATCAGGCTTTTGATAACCCTCTAAATCTTTTTCCTGAGTTTTTTTCTCTTTATCGTCTTTTTTGTCGGCAAAAGGATTTTCTTTCATTTTTTCTTCATCAGTCATAAAAGCGTCTTCGGAGTTGTACTCTTCCATATTTTCCTCATTATCAATATTTTCCTCCTCTTTTTCCTTTTTATTTTTTTTCTTGAAAGTATTATTATTAAATGTGTAACTAAAATTTGTGCCTGTGCCTGTAAAATATGGAAATTTGCCGTGTTTCCAACGGAACTCGTTGATTTTCACAGGGTTGCCAGCCTCATTGAAGCCCCACATATAAGGCTCGAATGTGGTGGAAAGGTTTAGTGAAAATGATTTTGTGAGTTTTATTCTGATGCTTGCAGAAATTGGGTTTAAATTCAAGGAATCGGCTGCAAAATTGTAGCCTGTACTCAACCGAAAATTGTCGATAAGCGACACCGTTTTATATACTGGAATATCGGTTGTATCCGATGCAGCCTTGTCTTTTACCTTCATTTCGAGGTTGTTGTCGAGCGAGAGCGAAAGGCTTTGCTGCTCACCCACGCCAGGCGCGCCCTCGTGCGGAGAGTAGCGGACAAGTTCCCGCGAAATCATATTGTGCGCCGTTTTGTCGATAATAACTTTTTCGTAAGTTTTATACATTTTCCACATTGGCGCGCCAAAATCGGGGCGGTAGTTGAACGACAAAGAAGGAGTAAAAACGTGCCTGAAATCGCCGATACCCAAAGCGTCTTTAATCTTTTTCAACGGCGAATAAAAACCGTACATTTTGGTAGAAGCCGACACGCCTGCGCTGAAATTATAGACGTGATAAAATCCGCTAACTGTGTCATATTCAATACGTTGCTCGGCAATATTCCAATCTTGCTCAATTTTTTTAAAGTTAATTTTGCCTGAATAACTCACAGACGGCGTCAAGTTGATATATTTAAAGAGTGTCAAAGGCAGCGAAACTGAGGGCTTGTATTGTATTCCGTTGCGCCAATCTTTTGAAAATGAGGATTTTAGCACTCGGCTTTCTTTTGTAGCAGGCAAAGAATTTTCAAAAGTGGCATTGAATGAAATTGCAAGTTTTTCATAAAATTTCTCTTTGCCAACGCGGTTTTTCTTTTTCAAAGGATAAATTTGGCTCATATTCAACGTAAAATTCGGCAAGGTAAGACTAATTGTGGAGTCCATCATCCTTTGCCTTATGCCCGCATTAATACTGAACGAAAACGGACTTTCAGGAAAACGCTGCGAGTAGTTGATAGACGAAGCAGCCTCATTCTGCGATTGTTCCTGATTGTAGTTGTAGTTAATTTCATTTTTATTGTACCCGCTCGTTTTAAAATCAACCGATGCCGAAAAGGTTGAAAACTGGCTTGCCTTTGAATCCTGCGAATGTTGCCAACGTACCTGAAAATCCTTTGAAACTCGGTAATTGGGCATATCTTTTTCACCGCTCACTCGGTTATTATAAACAATATCTATGCTTCCTCGAAATTTGTAACGCTTTATGTATGAACTCCTTAGGTTGAGCCGCCAGGAACCTTTTGTATAAATATCGCCTGTGAGAGCCAAGTCCATATAGTCGTTGAGCGCAAAATAATAACCGCCGTTTTTCAGAAAAAAACCCGCTGTAAGTTCGTCTCCGTAGGATGGCATAATGATTCCAGACGCATATTTTGATGTAAAAGGAAAAAATCCGAAAGGCAGAGCCAGTGGCAACGGCACGTCTTCCAGCACCATATAGGCTGGTCCCGCTGCCACATAGCCGCCCGGTTTCACTTTGCCTTTGGTGAGTTGCAGATAGAAATGCGGGTGGTCGTGGTTGTCGCAAGTGGTGTATTTTCCGCCTTTCATATTCATATAACCATCGGCAGTTTTCTTGGTCTTGTCGGCAATAATGTAGCCTTCGCCCTCTTGCGTTTTCGCCCCGCGAATAAAGCCTTTTTGCGTTTTAAAATTATAGTTTATTTCCTTTGCCTCGTACTCTTGCCCGCCGTCTTTGAAAACAGGCTTGCCTGCAAGTTCGCCGATAGAGTCAAGCACTCCAGTGGCGTGCATTGTGCTGCTGTCCATTTGCACCGAGATAAAATCGGCTTTGATTTCCTTTTGCTGCGCCTCTTTATACACCACCACGCCGTCTTTGTAGAGATGCACAATGCCATTGCCGAACATCACAATAGAGTCCGCTGCCGAAAAATCCACAGGAAATTCCAGCGCGTTTGAGTCTTTTTTATCTTTTAATGATAATGTATCGGAGGGAATGGTGTCTGTTAATATTTTTGAGGTATCGTTTTTTAAAGTATCAATAACATGCAGACTGTCTTGCACAAGCGAAACAGAATCTTGCATTTTTTCTTGTCCAAAAGCATTTTTCGGCAAAAACAAACACACACAAATCGTTAATATTATAGATAACTCTTTGATTCTCAAATATTTATTATTTTTTTTATTGATAAATTAAACACAATAATAAAACGTACAAAGTTAATGAATTATTGTCAGAAAATTAAGAAAAAAAATATGGAAAATTGCCAAAAAAACAAAACAGATAGAAAATCTGTTTTATTTATAAAGAATTTATTACCGTCAATTATATAAGAAACAGGTAATCGCAATTCTCTTGTATTTTTCTGTGAAATTTTTTATTACAGAGAGAAAAAATTATCAATTACGCGCAAAAAAAAATTATGAACATTTTTTAATTTATCAAAATAAATTATTACCTTTGCAGAAAATTTTTAAATAAAAAAAACATTACAATGAAAAAAATATTTATCATTTTTTCTTTGCTAATTATTTGGTTCTCAAATATTTATGCAAATCCTGTTATGCCCGAAGAGGCAATGCAAAAAGCGCAAAATTTTTCTCAAAATCGAACAGAAAACTCTGCTATTCAACATTTGCCGCAAATTCCGCGTCCTCTTACGCTTGAATATTCTTGCAGAAACATTGAAAATTTTTCTTCGGAAAATCCTTTTTTCTATGTTTTTAATCAGGAAAATGGAGGTTTTATCATAGTTTCGGGCGATGATAGAACGCAAGAAATTTTAGGCTATTCCGACAGTGATATTTTTAACGACAGTAATATCCCTGCAAATATGCAATGGTTCTTGTCGATGTATGCAGGCGAAATTGCCTCATTGACAGACGATTATGTTTCTTCTGCGCCTGCGGCAAACCGCGCTCCATTAAACACAACCGCTGTTTCTCCGCTTTTATCAACGCAATGGAATCAGAATGACCCCTACTACAATTTATGTCCTTTGGACGATTACGGGCGTTCCTATACCGGCTGCGTGGCAACAGCAATGGCGCAAATTATGAAATACCACAATTATCCTGCCACAGGCACCGGCAGCCACAGTTATACTCTGCCCAATATTACAGGCGCAATATCTGCCAACTTCGGCACAACCACTTATAATTGGACAAATATGTTAAACTCCTACAGTGGAAGTTCCAACGCTACTCAAAAAAACGCTGTAGCAACACTGATGTATCATTGCGGCGTGGCATCGGAAATGAAATACAGTTCCAGCGGCAGCGGAACAAACAGTCTGTTTGCAGCACTTGGCATGATAAATCATTTCAACTATGATATTGGTATGCAACTTGAATACCGCGATTATTATGGTCAGACAGAATGGAACAATATGGTAAAAGCGGAATTGGATGCCTCGCGCCCCGTATATTATGCAGGAAACAGCAATACAATCGGACACGCTTTTGTGTGTGACGGATACAACAGCAGCAATTATTTTCATATAAATTGGGGCTGGGGCGGAATTTATGACGGTTATTTTCTCCTCTCCGCGCTTGACCCCGAAGGACAGGGCATAGGCGGCGGAGATGGAGGTTACAATTACGATCAGGAAATTATTACAGGCATTCGCCCCGCGCAATCGCACTCAATCGCGCTGTCAAGTCCTGTGATGCAAGTAAATAGCGCATCGCTGCAAACAAATTCCACAGGAAGTTTTACATTTTCTGTAAAAAATAGTGGTACAAACAATTTTAACGGACATGTTGCATTGATAATTTTTGACGGCGACTTCGATAACAACTATCAAATTATTTATGAAAATGATTACGAAGTAATTACTGCTAATCAAACAGTAAATTTTAATCCTTCTGCAACAATCACAATGCCCGCTGGCGATTATTTTCTTTGCCTCTATACCGAAGATCTTGGCTATTATTTGAATTTATCTCGAATTACAATTAACAGCGGCGGTAGCAGTGGAGAAGCAAGCCTTGTTTGCAACACTCTGCAGGTAAACGGTGCTCTCGTAACAGGTTCCACAGGCAGTTTCTCTTTTTCCATAACAAACAACGGAGAGGGCAATTACAACGGTTATATTTCATTAGATATTCTTGATAATACTAATGTTTATCAAACCATTTACGAAAATTACAGCGAAAATATTACCGCAGGGCAGACAAAAAACTTTAATCCGTCTGCCGTTGTAACCATGCCTGCGGGCGATTATTTATTAGTAGTATGGTATTTGGAAGGATCCGATTTTATTCCGTTGCATTATATTCCTGTTACCGTAACAAATTCGTCAGGCATTGATGATGTGCAAAGCGGCGATATTTCAATCTTTCCAAATCCTGCAAAAGATTTTGTAACAGTTGATTTTAAAGATTTTACGGCAGAAATTTATAAAATAACCATTTACAATATGCAAGGAAAACAAATTTTAACTGAAAAGATTACAAATTCTGCGAAAGAAATAAATATTCCGTTAAGCGACATTACAAACGGCGTTTATTTACTGCAAATACATTCAGAAAAAGGCGTTTTGACTGAAAAATTAATTATCAAAAAATAAAGGAATAATTGTAATTTTGGATATAATCTCTTTGTTTTGTATTTTAAAAAATACGAATGTTAAATTATAAAAAAGACAGGTGCAAGTTTTTCAAACTTCTTGCACCTGTCTTTTAATTTTTTAATTGTTTCACTCTTTCTCTTTCTTCTGTGCCTCGTATTCTTTTATCAACTTGTCCTGAACGTCTGACGGGCAGAGTTCGCAGGCGTTGAATTTCATAGAGAATGAGGCACGTCCGCCAGAGAGCGAACTCAACGAAAAAACAAGTTTTCCGCCCCAATCAAGATTAATTTCCTGCTGGTCGCGGATAGAAATTTTTTATGGTAACCCTTTCCCAAAATATATTATCCCTTGTTTCAATGTTTTTTACATTTCAAAAAATATTTTTCACCTTTTGCATTTTGTATTTAATTTTTTATTACCTTTGTAAAAATATTTTTTGTAAAAATTTTTACGGTAATGAGACGCTATTTAGACCCGAAAAACGACTTGGTTTTTAAGCGCATTTTTGGCGAAAACCCCGATTTGGCAATGAGTTTTCTCAATGCGCTGATGCCGTTGCACCCAAACCAACTTATCGAAAAAATTGAGTATCTGTCGGCAGA
>JAISYF010000092.1 GCA_031270065.1 Prevotellaceae bacterium
TTACATCAACTCCGTAGGAGTTGAACTTTATCGCCACTGTTCAACTCCTACGGAGTTGATGTCTGGGAGGTATTTTGCTTCCGCAGGCTGCGGCTACCGCCTTACCTGCGGTTATTAAGGTACTGTCCCTTCGGGACAAAAACCACTAACTTTCTAATTATGAACATCTTGCAAAATTACTGATTGCTTTAATTGTCTCAATATCAATGATTTAACAAACTTGCGAAAGTTAAATTATTAATTGTTAATTATTAATTATTAACGAATTATCTTAAACCTGCCATCAATTTCAAGTTGAATGATTTTAGATGGCGGAGAAAATTTTTTTTCGTTTTGGCGGTATGGGACAATATAATCAACTGCGTTTTTTATTTCATTAGAAATTTGCAGAAAATTTTGTGGAGCAGGCTCACCGCTTATATTGGCGGAAGTAGCAACAATCGGCTTTTGCAGTCTGTAACATAGCATTTTAGATATATCCTCTTTTGTTACCCGAATTGCGACAGAGCCGTTTTCGGCGAGCAGGTTAGGCGCAAGATTTTTGCCTTTTGGGTAGATTATTGTCAGCGGCTCATCTGCACAGTTGAGTAAATCCCAGGCGGCGTCAGGCACTTGCTCTACGTATCTTGCAAGGCGGTTTTCGCTGTCGATAAGCGTTATCAGGGCTTTGCTGTCGGTGCGTTTTTTTATTTGATACACGCGCTCCACCGCTTGCGGATTAGTTGCATCGCAACCAATTCCCCAGACTGTATCGGTAGGGTAGAGTAGTACGCCGCCGTTTTTTAAGGTATCGAGAGCTCTTTCCATAGTTAAATAGTGAACAATTAATAGTGAATAGTGAATACAGAAATTGAGGTGCCAAGGTAGCATAAAATCCTCAAATTTTCAAATTGCATTTTTGCATTTTGCATTTTGCATTTTCAAATTTTCAAATCCTCAAATTTTCAAATTGTATTTTCGTATTTTTGTATTTTGCAAAAAAAATATTAACTTTGCATAAATTTTATTTTCTAAAAACAATGAAAACCTTAAATTTTATTTTTCGCGTACATCAGAGATGCGATTTGAAACGCTACTTCTTTTTTGACATCGGCAACGACCATTATTATTATGACGATTATGCCAACGAAACTGCAACTGCTGGCGCAGCCGAACAGTGCTACATTGAGGCGAACCGCACGCTGCTTGATATGATTAAAAACTCAAACGGCAGGTTTAAAGTGTCGTTTTCGATTACAGGGCTTGCGTTAGAACAGTTTGAGCAGTACGCGCCTGAGGTCATTGAGAGTTTTCAGGAGTTGGCAAAAACGGGCAAAGTTGAGTTTTTGGCAACGCCCTACGCACATTCGTTGGCATCGCTTTTTGACGAAGACGAGTTTGCGCGTCAGGTAAAACTGCATTCGGAAAAAATCAAGCAACTTTTTGGGTTTAAGCCGACTGTTTTTGCAAATTCGGCGTTGATTTATTCTGACGAAATTGCCGAAAAAATAGTGCAAATGGGCTACGAAACCATTGTAGTAGAAGGCGCAAAGCATATTTTGGGTTGGAAAAGTCCGAATTTTGTCTATTCGCACCCGTACCTCAAAAAAGCGAAATTGCTTGTGCGCAACAACAAATTCAGCGACGACCTCAATTACCGTTTTTCGCAGTGGAATTGGGGTGAATATCCCTTAACTGCGGAAAAATTTATCAGTTGGATTAAGACCGCGCCTGAGAACGAAAAGGTTTTCAATATTTTTATGGGTTACGAGGCTTTGGGCATTTTGAACAATGCAAACAGCGGCATTTTCAACTTTTTCCGCGCCCTGCCTTATCACGCAATCGAAAACGGTTTAAGTTTTTCGCTGCCATCTGAAATTGCGCAGAAATATTCTACAACCGACACATTATCAGCCACTTACCCGATGTCTTGGACTGACGAGGAAAAGGACACATCGGCTTGGTGCGGAAACGAATTGCAGAACGAGGCTTTGCAAAAACTCTACAAATATGCCGAGCGCGTGAGCCTCTGCAACGAGGCGATAAAGTTCGATTACAACCGTTTGCAAGACTCGGCGCACTTCTTTTTTATGAACACAAAGCACTATTCAGACGGTATGATTTATGCGCAAAAAATTCCTTATGAGTCGTCATATCAGGCATTTATGAACTATATGAACATTTTGAGCGATTTCATTGACCGCGTAAAAGCGCAGTTTCCAATGGAAATCGAAAACGAGGAACTAAAAGGTCTTTTGCAAACAATAAACTCGCAAGAAAAAGAGATAGAACGGTTGGAAAAATTGGTGGAAAGGCTGAAAAAAATAAAGGCATAAAAATGAAATGATTTAATTTGAAATACATTGATTTCAAATTAAATCATTTCAAATTAATATATTTCAAATCATTTAATTTGAAATTTGTTTATTTCAAATTAAATGATTACTTTTGCAGCCGAATTAAATTTTTAAAAATATGGAAACGCCTTTTATTTACGGCAGATTAGCCAAAACAGACAATTTTACCAACAGGGCAAAAGAACGCTCACAGTTGGCTAATAATTTTATAGGATTGATAAACACCGTTATAATTTCGCCGCGCCGCTGGGGGAAAACCTCGTTGGTACGGACCGTTGCTGACGAATTGCAACAGAAACGCAAAGATATTATTGTGTGCCACGTTGATATTTTTAACTGTAAAACCGAAGAGCAATTTTTGAAAAATTACTCAAATGCAGTATTGCTTGCAACGCACTCAGCGTGGGAAGATTTTATTTCTGCTGCAAAAAAATATCTGGGTCGTTTTGTGCCAACTATCGCATTTTCCGACTCGGCGCAGACTTACGAACTCTCTTTTGGCGTTGATTTTAAGGAAAACAGGCTGTCAATAAATGAAATTCTTGATTTGCCGCAACGCATTGCCAAAGACAAAAAGAAAAAAGTTGCTGTCTGTATTGACGAATTTCAAAACATCAACAACTATGAAGATTCGCTGGCTTTTCAGCGAGTTTTGCGCTCGCATTGGCAGTTGCACGACAGAGTCTGTTATTGCTTGTACGGCAGCAAACGACATTTGTTAATGAATATTTTTAACGATGCAGATATGCCATTTTACAAGTTTGGTGATGTGTTTTTTTTGCAAAAAATAATCAGAGAGGATTGGGTAAAATTTATAACGAAACGCTTTGAAAGCACAGGCAAAACCATTTCCGAAGAGTTGAGCGGACAAATTGCCGATGCGATGCAAAATCACCCGTACTATACGCAGCAATACAGTCAGCAGGTTTGGTTGAGGACTAAAAAAATTTGCAAAGCGGAGATTTTGAGCGAGGCGTTAGAAGCGATTATGTTTCAAATGAGTTTGCTTTTTGCGAATATTCTTGACGGACTTACGGCTCGACAATCGGCGTTTTTGAAGGCGATAGTTTTTGGGGAACAAAATTTTTCATCAAAAAAAGTTTTGAAAAAATATGATTTAGGAACGTCTGCCAACATCAAAAATCTCAAAAAAACTTTGCTCGAAAAAGATATTATTGATATTTTGCCTCACAAAAACATCGTTCTCCAAGACCCTGTTTTTGAACTTTGGCTAAAAAGAGAAGTGTTTTGAAATGTTAACAATTTCTCTTAAAGAACAAAGACTTGTGCAAGTATTTGTTTTATTACTGTCCGCTAAACATTTTTTTGCTCAAAAAATATTTAGCGGACAGTAATAATTTTTT
Source organism: Prevotellaceae bacterium (assembly GCA_031270065.1). Lineage (GTDB taxonomy): Bacteria > Bacteroidota > Bacteroidia > Bacteroidales > Paludibacteraceae > F0058. The sequence continues at coordinate 3,701 of JAISYF010000092.1, forward strand.
TATCTGCGTGCTAAACCGACATTTTCAACATTTTTTCAATCGGTTTTACGGCTTTTTTGCGAATTTCCTCATTAACAAGAATTTCGGGCTGCTCGGTTAAAAGAGAGTTGTAAATTTTTTCTAACGTGTTGAGGCGCATATATTTGCAGTCGTTGCAGCCGCAAGTGCTGTCGATTGGCGGAACAGGAATAAACTCTTTTTCAGGGTTGAGTTTCTGCATTTGGTGCAAAATGCCGCTTTCTGTTGCTATAAGAAATTGTTTTTCGTTGCTCTGCGTGGCGTAATTTAATAACGCCTGCGTTGAGCCGATAAAATCCGCAAGCATAAGCACCACGTTTTTACATTCAGGGTGCGCGAGAACTTTGGCGTTAGGATAAGCGTTTTTCAAATCCAATAATCTTTCTACCGAAAACTGCTCGTGAACGTGGCACGCGCCGTTCCACAGCAACATGTTTCGCCCTGTAACAGAGTTTATGTAGTTGCCAAGATTTTTGTCGGGCGCAAAGATAATTTTCTCATTTTCAGGCAGTTGTTCAATGATTTTTTTTGCATTGGTGGAAGTTGCGCAAATGTCCGACAGAGCCTTAACTTCCGCCGTTGTATTCACGTAGGTAACTACTTTATAATCAGAATGTTGCGCTATAAATTCAGCAAATTTTTCGGCTGGACAACTATCGGCGAGCGAGCAGCCTGCATTTATATCTGGCACAAGGACTTTTTTCGCAGGATTAAGGATTTTTGCCGTTTCGCCCATAAAATTTACGCCTGCAAGCACAATAATATCGGCAGAAGTCTTTTGCGCCTCCTGTGCCAAAGCCAAACTATCGCCTGTAAAATCGGCAATATCTTGAATTTCAGGCATTTGATAATAGTGCGCCATAATCACAGCGTTTTTTTCGTGGCGCAAACGATTTATTTCTGAAATTAATTCTATTTGTTTCATTGAAAATTTGCTTAAAATTTTTGCAAAATTACAAAAAAAAATGGCAAGTTTTAGAAATCTGCCATTTTTAAATTAGAATTCATTTATTTGTTATTATCGGGGAAAAGACCTTTTAAAACAATATATGCTAAACCTAATATATTTACGGTAGTTGTTCCTAATAACATACAGTACACAGTATCGCTAAGATTGACGTATTTATTAAACATTAAAATTGCAATAACTAAAAACAGCCAAATGGAAACAACCACAATAACCCAGTGCGACAACACTCTGCGTTCTTTGGTATCCTGTTTATATCTAACAGATTCCTGTTTTTTTAAATCAAAAGTATCAATATCTTCTTCTTCAAAATTAAAAGTATCAAAATAGGTCCTGTTAATATCGATATTTTCAAAGTCGTCTTCCTTTATTTTTTCTGTATTATTCGTCATTTTTAATAACAATTAATTTTTTAAAATACGACTTAATCCTGTCATCTTCAATTCTATCCCCCCACTTAAACCCCTGTTTAGAAACCGTTGCCTCCCAAGGAGACCCCTCTTTATGCGACCACTTCGATAATTTTGCTGCCGACCAATTAAAATTATTATAAATAAGTTCAACTAAATCAACAATATCTTTATCCGAAGAAATATCCTTTAAATCATTATCACTTAAACAGATGGAATTCAAATCTAAATTTAGCAGTTTGTTTCTTGTTGTTGGAAAAACAGGACCATAGGGCCATGCTTGCGGGCGTTCGTTAATAATTGGTCTTTCTTTTACCGCTAAAAATATACCATAGGCGATATATGTAAGTTTCTGTATTTTGGTCATATTAATATCAGCACCCTTATCATTAAAATAAGCCGCGATATATTTTGCCAATATGATACTTTGATATTGTGTCATTGATAATAGATAATAATAAATTCTTTATGAATTTTTTGCAAAAATACAAATAAAAAACCACACAAAACAATAATTTTATCAATAAAAAATTTTTTTAACAATAAAAAACATTTGCAAAATTATTAATTTTTTTGCTTGTTTAGCACTCTCAAAAAATTTCCGCCCAAAATTTTACCGATTTCATCATCTTTGTAGCCTGCTTTTATTAGGGCTTTCGTAAGATTTAAAAATTCATTTGCAGCTTGGCAACCGAGTATTTCGCCGCCGCCGTCAAAGTCGCTGCCGATGCCAACGTGGTTGATGCCGACAAGTTGCACGATATAATTAATGTGTTCCATTGCCGTTTCGATTGAAGCAACGGGCAAGTCTGTTAGAAAATTTTTGTAGAGGCAAATCTGCACTACCCCGCCCTTTTCGGCGATTGCGAGGATTTGCTCGTCTGTAAGGTTGCGCGGGTGGTTGCACAGCGTTTTGGCGCAGGAATGCGAGGCGATAATCGGTTTTGTAGAAAGTGCGATTGTGTCCCAAAAAGTTTTTTCGCCTGCGTGCGACACGTCAATCATAATGCCGAGTTCGTTCATTTTTTGCACAATTTTTTTGCCGAAATCCGAAAGTCCGTTGTGTGTGTGTTTCGACTTCATAGCGGAATCGCAAATCAGGTTGTCGCCGTTGTGGCAAAGCGTTATGTAACGCACGCCAAGATTGTAAAATTTTTCAAGGTTTTCAATATTTTCACCCAAAGCGCAGCCGTTTTCTATTCCGAGAAAAACCGCTTTTTTGCCCTCATTTTTTAGCCGTTTTAAATCGTTTTCTGAAGTTGCAATTTCCACAATATCAGAGTGTTGTGAAACTTGAAAAATGATTTTTTGCAAAATAATTTCCGTTTTTTCAACCGCCTTTTGCAGTGAATTTTTGTCTAAATTTTTCTGCGGAATATATGCAACCATAAAAACCGCGTCAAGCAGTCCGCTTTGCATTTTCAAAATATCAACTTTGGTGCGGTACGGCACAAATTCGTCTGTTTGGCTTTCGCCCAAATCTTTCAAATTCACGATAATATCCCTGTTTTTTTCACAGATATTAACATTGTAAGGAAAATACATCGGCGTATCGCAATGCGAATCCAAAGTCAAATATTTTTTATGAATTTTTTTTGCTTTATGAAAAATTTTAGCCTCATTTATCAACCACTCAAACAATTTCAAATGTGGTTTTCTTTCGTAATTTGTAATTTGTAATTCGTAATTGCATAAATGTTCAGGGTGCCACTGCACGCCCATTTCCGCGTAATTATCGCTCTCAATCGCCTCGCAAATGCCGTCTTGCGCAAAAGCAACCGCCTGAAAACCAGCAGCCACGCACTTAACTGCTTGATGATGAACAGAATTAACTTGCAAATTTTCTGCACCGACAATTTTTGCCAAACGCGAATTGTCCTTAATCAAAACCTCGTGTGTAGCAATATTTCTCGGCTCGTCTTGATTGTGTTTGAGCGAAAAACCATCGTACTGCGCCGCAATATCCTGATAGAGCGAGCCGCCGAAAACCACATTCAGCACTTGCATTCCGCGACAAATTCCCAAAATCGGCACTTGATGCTCGTGCGCAAGTTTGATTAATTTTGTGTCGTATTCGTCTCGCAAAGGCACAACTTTGCCGAGTTCGGGTATCGGTTTTTCGTTAAAATATTCGGGATTTATGTCCGCGCCACCGCTCAACAAAAGCCCATCAAGCAAACACACAATCTGCGTAAGCGTTTCATTATCACCTGTTGCGGGAATAATCACAGGCGCACCGCCTGCAAGTATCACAGATTGATAATATTGCTCAGCCAACATAGAATTATTTTCTTTGTAATTAGTTGATATTCCGATAATTGGGTTCATAATTTTATTTTTTATTTAACCACTGACCACACTAATCTCACAAATAAAATTCGTGTGGTTTGTGAGGTTTGTGGTTTATAGTTATTCGTTTGTTTTAAGAACTGACCGCGCCAATCAATGCTGTTTTTAAAATTCTATTTTTCATAATAAATTTTTATGATTTAATAATTATTAATTTGAAAATTTGAGGATTTGAAAATTTGAGGATTTGAAATTAAAATCCCAAAATTTTCAAATTTTCAAATTGAATTATAGGTCGCTTTGCGGATTATCATTATAATTATTTAAAAAATAATGAAAATGCAAAGTTAAAAGTAAAATCGGAATTACGCAAAATTTTTTGTAAAAAATTTTGTGTTTGTACTAATCTTGTGTGTGCGCAGGAGCAACCTTTGCGGTTACCCTAAAAAATAGAGGCGAATTTTTTTTTGTTACTTAATATTGCATTTGTTAGTTGAAATTAAAAATTTATATTCTTTTTTCAATAATTTTTTTATTTCGCAAAAAAGTATTACCTTTGCAGCCGAGTTAAAAAATAAAAAATAACAAAAAATAACCATTATGTTACTGCTTGAACTCAATATATTGCAAGATACAGCGAAAAACGCTGTAACTCGTTGTGTGTCAAGCAGTTACCCCCCCCCAACTGCTTGATTATCAGACAGTTAGCAATATTTCATTAATAAGTATCAACAAGTTTTTATATAAGTTAGCGGAGGTGGTGGTTTTGTGTATTCTATTTTAAACTGTTTTTTTACGGTTAGAAAGGGATTTTTTTGTGTAAAACTTAAAACAATTAACAATTAATAATTCTCTGTGTTTCTCTGTGAAACCTCTGTGTAACTCTGTAAAATAAATTAAGAAATGAATAAATTATCCGTGTTTTCAGTGGCAAAAAAATATTTAAAATTAATTTAAATTTTGATTTTTATGAAAATTTCAAAAAAATTTAATTTTCCAACCGCGTCAATATTGATGCGTACGTTGGGTTTGGCGATGTCGGGCAATGCCCGCGCGCAGGTTACCATCGGTGCAAACATCGAACCACAGTCTTTTTCAATTCTCGAACTGATTAGCAACAACACAATGGGTATGCGTCTTCCTCAAATGGACAGCATTAAGCGCAACGAAATGATGGAAACTCAGGCGTTTAAGAACGAGAAAAAAGGCAAGGCTCTCGGCTTGCAGATTTTCAACACCTCTACACTTTGTGTAGAAACGTGGAACGGCACGAAGTGGATTGAGGCGTGTATGTCCTGCGACGGCATCACTTTTCCTGCTCTGGGCAGTGCTTACAACTTTTGCAGCAATAGCGGTGCTACTATCGATACCCTTTCGGCAGCAATCGGCGGCGCAGATTTTTATGACGCTGTTTCGGGTGGCAATAAATATCTCAACACAGAACTTCTTACCAACGGCACAACTTACTACGCCGAGCCGAAAGTTGCCAACTGCACCGCTCCCGCCCGCACAGCCGTAACGGTTAATCTTGGCGATTGTTCTGCCGCTCCAACAAACGCAAGCCTTACCACATTTGTCAGTGTGATGTACGACTTTCAGTATCAGACCATCGAGGCGTATAACACAGGCGGCATAGGCACTGATTACGTTTGGTCAGTAAGCACAAGTGGCTCTGCAAACAGTTTCACTCCTATTGACGACGCTCCAAACTCTCCGTTTTTCACTGTTCCCGCCAACTTTTCAGACAAGTACAATTCTGGCGATTACAAATGCGATACATTATGGTTTAAATGCAAAATATCCAATTCAACAAACTATGCAACCACACTCGACAACGCTTTGGACATTATCTTTATCAAAACCACATCTGCGGGTTACGGCATAGACAACGGCGTTAGATACCTTACTTTACAAAGAGGTGAAAATGGCTCTTTCAACGCAGGCACAATGAAAGTGGCTCTGCTCAATCTTGGACAAAGTGCCGACTGGACACTCGAAGGAGGTTATACTCCCAACAACAATGCTGGCGACCTTGGCGACTTTTACCAGTGGGGGCGAGTGGCTGACGGACACCAAAATACTGTTTGGAGTAAAGCCGCAAATCATAAAAATCAAATATTGCCTTTTGGCGAAACTCCTGCCTGTACTTCTAATAATATTGCTTATGATGACGGCGGCGATACTCCTGCTTACGATTCTGATACTCATCAAGTAAAGGCAGGTAAATATTATGGTAAATTTATCTATCAAGGTATTGTGAATTATAGTGACTGGTATTATGAAGTCTCCGTCGGTCCCGACGGCGGTCACAACAACGGGATGTGGGGTATTAGATTATACACCAACCGTACTGCACAGGGTTCTCTTAATTTTGAATGGAATATACCTGCCAACAATCCCTGTCCTTTTGGTTGGCGTATTCCTTCCA
>JAISYF010000099.1 GCA_031270065.1 Prevotellaceae bacterium
ATACATACCCCAAATCGGCGAAAAGGTGTATTCTGCATTTACGGTAAAATTAAATTTCATAACACCCTGTGAAGCAATGGGGGTAACGCGCTGATTTGGTTTAATCTGATCACCGTCCAAATAACCTGCTCCAAAGGTTGCCGAAAGCGACCAATGGTTTGCCCTTGTACGATACTGAACTATGTTGGTAGTATCGGGGTCAACTTTTTCAACTTTTATTTTGGGCGGTTTTGCTGCAAATGCAGCCGCGCAAAACGTTGAAAATAAATATAAAAAAACAACTTTTTTCATACTAAAATAAGTTTTTAATAATTAATAGTTAATACAAAGTTTTTTTTATTTTAAATTAATAATAAATTAATAATAAATAAAGTTTAGAATTTAATAAATTAATAAGCAAAAATTATTCATTTAGATAATACATTTTTTTATTATATACTTATAAAAATTATAAAAAATATTTCTTTTAAAAATTTCAAAAGTATTGATTTTCATTTCGTTAGCAAAAATAATACAAATATCTCTTATGCACAATTATCTTTTTAAAAAAGTTATCAACAAAATTAATATCTATTTTTATAAAAAACAAATATTTTTAAAAGTTTATAATTTGTTGATTATCAATGTTTTACAGACCATAAAATAACTTTCATTATAAAACATAAGTAATATTTAACAATATTTTTTCTTAAAAAAGATTTTTTTTGTGATAAAAAACAGTTAAAAATTTTTGAATTGTAAAAAGTTTTTTGCAAAAAAAATAAAAAAAAATCGCTATCTATTTGATAATCAAAGCAACAAAATGAATGTCGATTTTTATTTTTTTGTTACAGAATTTTCATAAAATAAAAGAATGAAAAAATCTACCAAAATTTAACCTCTTTTTTTTTAAGATTTTATTTTTTGATGCACAAAAAAACTTTCTATCTTGATATAATTTTGTTCAAAATTTTGGTATATTATACTTGTAAAAAAATAAAAGATTTAATCTATATTTTTTATTTTACTGTCCGCTAAATATTTTTAGAACAAAGAACAAAGACCGCTACGCTAAAAGAACAAAGACTTGTGCAAGATTTTTTAAAAATTCTGTCTTTGTTCTTTTTAGAATATTGCTGTCCGCTAAATATTTTTTTGCTCAAAAAAATGTTTAGCGGACAGTAATAATTAATTTGAAAATTTGAGAATTTGAAATTAAAATCCAAAAATTTTCAAATATTCAAATTGAATTTTTGTATTTTCAAATTTTCAAATCCTCAAATTTTCAAATTGAATTAAATCTTTGTGTTCTTTTTTAAACCAAATTTTTGGGAAAATCCGTAGGGTGTCCCTGTGGCGAAGTAAGGAAATGTTTAGCGGACAGTAATAATACTCAATATACTCTACTCAAAAGGACTTAAATCAACATTCATTATTAGTCGATTAAAAATAATATTGTAGATTTGTAAATTTTAAAAAAAATCGTAATGTTGCTGTACCCACTGTTCAGATGAAAAATTAACAACCAAATCTTCAATACCTGAAGTTAAAGGTGGATTTTCCCAATAAACTGTAATATAAGAGTCTAATATTGGATTATATACATTCTCATTAAAGTGATTAAAATACAGTTCTATGGCATACAAATAATTATTATTATCTGGACCGTGCATTGACGTCGAATAGATGACAGAAAACCCGACAGGTTGCAATTCAACGTCATTCATTAGCATTTCAAAAGATTTATTTTTATAAAACTCTGCTCTGCTGTCAAAATTATACTTTAAATAAGCATTTATATTGCCATTAAATTCATCTAATTGTTTATATGGCAAAATAGATTGTGAGGTAATATTTTCTAAAAAAGAAAATAAAATTGATTTTTTCATATTTTATGGACATTTAGAGGGTTGATAAGTAGTTGATTCAGAATTCAGAATTTGTTGTCAAGTTTCACAAGGTTGTTGATTTTCTTGAGTAATTTTTTTGTGCAAATATAAGCAATCATATTTAAAGCACCAAATATTTTTTTAAAAAATTTCAGGATTTTTTTCATGCCAGAAACAAAGAGCGTTAAAAGGAGTTCTACTTCAGAATTTTTCTTTGAACTATTGCAAATTTGCTCGCGAATGTGTAAATTTAACTTCGTTGAAGTTGCTCACGCTCGGCAATTCAAACAAGTTTGATTGCGCTCACTTAATCGCAACTTTGTCGCGGCTTTGGAATGATAATTTTGACACATAAATTTTGAAATTTTTGTGGTTAATAATTTGTAAAATTACTCAAAATTTTTCATTCAGCCACTCCTTCGGACTGAGCGAAAGCGTAGATGAAGCGAAGTCCGAAGGAGTTTTTGTTGCATTAACAACGTTGTGAAACTTTACAACATTATTATTTATATTTTAAAATTAATGCAAAATTATAAATTTATTCTAATTCAGACAAATTTTATGAAATAATTATCCTATTATTTTTTTCTAATTTTACAACTTTTATAATGGAACTTATAGTTTAATTTGTGATTTTGGCAAAAAAATGTGGGCGAACATGCAGGTTCGCCCCTACACCCGTCTTTGTTATTTGCTCTTTGCTCTATTTAAACATTTTTCAAATCTCCCAGCGGATATTTTGCAAACATATTTTCCTGCATCCAAAGGTTCGATTTGTGGGGCGACATTCCCCAACCTGTGTTGCAGGTGGAAACGAACTCTACAACCGAAGTTCCCTTTTTTGCCGCCGAATTTTCAAACGCCCTGCGGATTGCTTTTTTTGCCTTAACCACAGCCGCAAGTTTTTCAACACTGTGCCGAGTAACGTAGCAAGTGCCGTCAAGTTGAGCAAGCAAGTCGCTGATTTTCAACGGGTAACCGTTCAATTCGTGTTCGCGCCCTGCGGGACAGGTGGCGGTTTTCATACCTTCGAGGGTGGTCGGTGCCATTTGTCCGCCTGTCATTCCGTAAATCGCGTTGTTGATAAAGAAAATCGCGATATTTTCACCACGGTTGCAGGCGTGGATTGTCTCCGCTGTACCAATCGCCGCAAGGTCGCCGTCGCCTTGATAGGTGAAAACGTTGTGTTCGGGCAAAAGGCGTTTTACCGCCGACGCCAACGCTGGAGCGCGTCCGTGAGCCGCCTCCTGCCAATCTACGTCAATGTAGTTGTAGGCAAATACGGCGCAGCCGACAGGCGCAATCGCCACAGTTTTTTCCTGCAAGCCCATTTCGTCAATTACTTCGGCAATTAGTTTATGTACAACACCGTGCGAGCAGCCGGGACAATAGTGCATTCTGTTTTCCGTCAATACCTTCGTTTTGGAATAAACCAAATTTTTAGGATTTATAATTTCTTGTGCAGTCATAATATTATTAAATTTTTTGTTAAATTATTTATAAATTTCTATTATTTTAATTTTTTATATTTCGCCCCTACGGGGCTTTTTGTAGGGTCGATTGTGCTTTCTACCAATATTTTGTTCCTAACGGAACAGTTTTTGTCTTTCGCTTTGTCCCGTTAGGGACTTTATATTGGTAGAAAATGATGTCATCCCAATGCTGTCCCGTAGGGACAGAATATGCTTATTCTATCGGTTGAAATACATATTTTTCGTCATATTCTACACCAAAAATTTTTAATAATTCCAAATATTCTTCTCTAAAATTGTGTCCTGCGTGGTGCGTTTTTTGAGTTTGAATATATCTTATTACATTATTAATCTGCGATTTACCATAAGAAAATGCACCATAACCTTCTTGCCAAGAAAATTTACCTGCCACAAAACGTTTTTCGTTTATCCATTTTGACGAACATCCTTTTATCTCTTTCATCAAATCCGACAACGATTGTGTTGGTCTAAAACCAAACAAAATATGAACGTGGTCTGGCATACCGCCGATTTGTAAAAGTTTGTGTCCATTGTCTGTTACAATACCTGTGATGTATTTATACAATTCTTCTTCCCACATTGTTTGTATTAATGACATTCTATTTTGTACCGCAAAAACAGCGTGAATGTGTATTTGTGTGTAGGTATTTGCCATATTATTTTATTTTTCTATTTTGCATATTTATATTTCGCCCCTACGGGGCTTTTTGTAGGGTCGATTGTGCTTTCTACCAATATTTTGTTCCTAACGGAACAGAAAATCAATGTCATCTACCAACGCTGTCCCACAGGAACAGAATATGATAGCATATTTGCAAAATATTTATTCTCCGAAGCATATATTATTTTGTATATTTTTTGATGTTTGTTTATTAGACAATTCTATTACCGTTTTTTGAACATTTTGTATTTCTGTCAAATTTTAAATTTTCCTTTCAACGCCTCCAAAATTTCCTCTGCTGACGGCACATTTCCGCCCATACGTCCGTGAAATTCCACAGGCACTTTGCCATTAACGGCGAGGCGTACGTCTTCCACCATTTGCCCAGCCGAAAGTTCCACCGACATAAAGCCCTTGACCCGCTGCGCCAAACGCTCAATTTCCTTTGTCGGAAAGGGGAAAAGCGTTATCGGACGCAACACGCCGACCTTGATACCCTGTTCCCGCGCCGCCTCCATAGCGTTGCCACAAAGACGCGCCACAGAGCCGAAAGCCACAAAAATATAGTCGGCATCATCGCAGTTCACCGCCTCAAAACGCACTTCGTTTTCGGTGATTTCGGCGTATTTTTTCTGCAAACGCAGATTTGTCGCCTCCATCACGTCCGCCTCCAAAGCAAGCGAGGTGATGATGTTGCGCTCGCGGCTCGCAGGCTTGCCCATTGTTCCCCAAGGGCATTGAGCGCGGACTTCATCGTCAGTTCTACGCGGCTTAAACGGCGGCAAAACAACTTTTTCCATCATTTGCCCAATAATTCCGTCAGAAAGAATCATTGCGGGATTGTTATATTTAAAAGCGAGTTCAAAACCCAATTCTACAAAATCCGCCATTTCCTGCACGCTTGCAGGTGCAAGGGTGATAAGGCGGTAATCGCCGTGTCCGCCGCCCTTAACTGTCTGAAAATAATCGGCTTGCGAGGGCTGAATTGTACCCAAACCAGGACCTCCGCGCACCACATTCACAATCAAGCACGGCAGTTCCGCACCCGCAATATAGGAAATTCCCTCCTGTTTGAGCGAAATTCCGGGCGATGACGAGGAGGTCATAACTTTTTTACCGCAACCAGCACCGCCATAAACCATATTTATAGCCGCCACTTCGCTTTCGGCTTGCAAAACGACCATTCCCGTAGTTTTCCAAGGTTCTTCCGCCATAAGCGTTTCCATAATTTCCGACTGAGGCGTAATCGGATAACCGAAATAGCCGTCTGTCCCGCAACGAATAGCCGCATGTGCAATGGCTTCGTTGCCTTTCATCAATTTGATTTCTTCCATATTATTAGATTTTTTTTATGTTGAGTTTTTAAAATTATCGTTTTTTTCAATGCAGGTCGTTTCGACTACGCTCAACGACCGTATTGTTTCATTGTCTGCTGTTATTTGCAATGTTTTTATTTTTTACTCCTTTTTGCAAAATTTTTCAATTAGATAAATGTAACCTGATTTATTTTTTGTCGTTTTTTCAATGCAAGTCGTTTCGACTACGCTCAACGACCGTATTGTTTCGTTGCATTCCTATCGGAATGCGAATTGTGCTATTGTGCAATTTTCTACCAAACTTACATTCCTATCGGAATGAAGGTTGCTTTTTTCTACAAATCTACATTTTTTTACAATTTTGGGAACAACTGATTTTAAATTTTTTCGCGGGTCAACAGGGCAAACCCTTTTGTTTGCCACTGCCGCTCAATCGTAAATCGACTTTACGCCGCGTCTTCTACACGCACTTTATACACTGCGATGCAGGCATCTGGGCATACCATTCCGCACGCCATACAGCCGATGCAATTTTCCACTGCCTCCATCATCGAAAAATGGTAGCCCTTTGAATTTACCTTCGGCGACATCGCCAAAACCTTTTGCGGACATGCCTCCACGCACAGTTCGCAACCTTTACAGTAGTCCTCATTTACCACTACCGCACCTCTGAATTTTGCCATAATATTAGATTATTTATTTGATGATTTTGAAAATTTGATGATTTGAAAGTCAAGTTTTTTTCAAATCTTTGAATTTTCAAATGTTTTCAGGTTGCAAAGATAATGATTTTTTTTCAATTTTTACTATCTTTGCAAAAATTATTTTTCAGAAAAATTTTATTACAAATGAAAAGAAACTCGTTATTTATAATGCTTTTATTATCAGCGTTTTATGGAAAATCGCAGTTGCTTTGGGAAATTTCGGGCAAAGGCGCAAAAACATCGTATATTTTCGGCACAAACCACCTTGCGCCTGCAAGTTTTTTAGACTCTATTCCGAAAATCTACAAAGCGTTCAATTCTACGCAAGTGGTTGTGGGCGAAGTGCTTATGAGCGCGGAAAATATTTCCGACACCATTATGCAACACGCCGCAATGCCGCAAAATATTTTGTTAAAAAGCCTGTTTTCCGAAGAAGATTACGCACTAATTAACGATGCTGTGCAAAAAACGCTTTTTTTGAATTTGTCTGACATTGCACGGTTGAAACCTGCAATGATTACGTTGATGTACGAGCAGGCAATTTATGAAAAATTGTTTCCCAAAAAAGAGAGTTTTCAGATTGATTCTTATTTTCAGCAGGTTGCAGAATTGCAGTCAAAGCCTGTTTTTGGACTTGAAACGGCGGTGCAGCAATCGACCTTACTCTTTGGCAATCAGACACTTGAACGTCAGGCGCAACTGCTCGCGGCGGCAGTAAAGGACAGCGCAAGCACCATTGACGAAATCCGCGCCGTTGTGAAACTTTACGAAAAACAGGACATCTACGGACTTTATTCGCTTTTTGTCAGCGACACGAGTGCAACCGCCCCAACTGCGCAGGAAAAAAGCAGTTTGCTTGATGACCGAAATGCGCTTTGGGCAGAAAAAATCACCAAAATTATTAAAAAACAATCCGCTTTTATCGCAGTCGGCGCACTGCATCTGCCCGCCGAAAACGGTTTGCTGAATTTATTGCAAAAAAAAGGATTTAAGGTAAAGGCAGTGCAATAAAGCGCGAAATATTTTGTGTAAAAATTTGTGTAAATCCGTTTAATCTGTGTTGTCTGCGTGCAAATTATCTTGTTCCAACCAAAACGGATTTTCGTCGTCAGGCTCATCTTCCCACACTTTGACGGGCTTTTGCGGTCCGTATTGGCGGAAAATTATGGCGAAAATTATGCCCGAAACCGCGCCCGAAAGATGCCCCTCCCACGAAATTTCGGGGTGTTCCTCGTATGGAAACAGTCCCCAAACCAAACTCCCATAGACAAAAACTATCACCGCTGAAATGGCGATTAGCGGAATATGCTGTCGAAAAATGCCGCTGAAAAAGAGAAAAAACGCCAGCGCGTAAATCAATCCTGATGCGCCGATATGGTAACTTTCGCGCCCGATTAGCCACAAAAGCAGCCCCGAAACGAACCACAAAAACGCGAGGCTTTTCAGCGCAATGCCCCTGTAAAAATAAAACAGCGCGTATGAAAGTATGAAAAGCGACAAGAGATTATTTAAAAGGTGCTTGATGTCGGCATGAATGAACGGCGTTGTAAAAATTCCGATAAGTCCTTGAAACTCACGCGGTTGCGTGCCGAATTTTGCAAAATTCACACCCAAACTTTTTTCAACGGCAAAAGCGAGAACAATCAAAAAACAGAGCATAAACGGCAAAACGAGCGCGTTTCTAAAACGTTCTTTTTCAGGGCTATATGTTGTTTGGGACATCATAAAATTTTAACATTAAAACTATAATCCCACTCGTCAAAATATAGATTTCGAGTATCGGTTTCTACTTCACCGCGCTGAAAATCAACGGTTTCTGAGCGTTCAAACTTTTTTCGAGGCTCAAACTCCGCCGAAATATCAGTATTTACCACGAGCCGAAATGCGTCAATATTGCCAAAATAAAAATAGCGCAAATCCTCATTTTCTGCCCAATTCATCAAGCCAAACGACACATCAACGGGCAGCCAGCCGAAAGGTTCGACAAAAATTTCCGCCCAATCGTGCAAATTTTCACAATTCGGGTGCAGCATAAAACCGCTTTGCCACCGCGCAGGCACACCGTTTAGCCTGCAAAGAGCGATAAAAAGCAGCGAAACCTGCCCGCAATCGCCGTGCCGATTTTCCAAAACATACTCAGGAATATTGTCAATCGTGGAATATTCCTGCGCTGCTGCCCAATGAATATTTTGCGAAATCCAAGTAAAAATTTGTTTCGCTTTTAGATACGGATTACGCTCATTTTCAACAATTTGAGTAGAAATTTTGTGTAATTTTTCAGAAAAAACGATATGCGGAAATTTTTCTTGACAATAATTTTTTACCTCAAAGCAATTTTCGTTGTAAGGCAAAATTTTGTCGGGATTAATTTTTTTGTAACGGCTTTTTTCAGAAAATTCAAACTCAACTTCAAACTCATTTTTTTCGCCGTTTTTCGCCATTTTTTCAAAGAAAATGGAACTGTGCGCCGATGTAGCGGCGTTGTGCGCAACTCCCCTACAATACGGCAACCAAACGCGCAGTTTTTCGCCCTCGTTGATTTCTGAATTGATTTTTAGTTTGAAATTAAACTTAAAGTGTTGTATATCAGGCTTTTGCGAATATATTATTTTTAGTAAATAATTTTTCAAAAAATCATTGCGTTTTTGTTTTTCATCGCCGAATTTTTCTATAAAAAGTTTTTTTGCATCTCTATTTATACGAAAAAAATTTCGCGCAGCACGCCGAAAATATCTTTTTTCGCCTTCAATTTCCAAAAACTCCAAAGATTTTTCCTTTTCCCATTTTTCAATCATTTCGGGTGTAACGTCAGGGTATACCTGTTTGATTTCCAATAAAATATCATTTAGATTTTTATTAAAATCAAGCGCAATCCGTCTATTTTTTTCAGCATTATTCATTTTAAATACAATTTTTCACAGATGCAAAAGTAATAAAAAAAATCAATAATCAAATACCAACAATATTATTGCAATATTTAACAGTATTCTATGCTAACTGCCAAAATTTTAGTTAAAAAAATATAAAATCAAGCGGCAAATTTGCAGGTATTTACAAAAGGCGTTTCGCAGTCGATAACAGCAAATATACGAGCCAATAATTTACAACGTATACTAAATGCACAACAAACTAAAAGTAAAATAATTTTGCAGTTTAAAAAAATATTTTTACCTTTGCAGAGTTTTTATTAATATTTATAAATAAAAATGATTAACGGCAAAAAAATAATCGTGGTAATGCCCGCCTACAATGCGGAAAAAACATTGGAAATGACCTATAAGGAAATTCCGATGGACATTGTAGATGAGGTAATTCTCACTGACGATTTAAGCAAGGATAATACGATTAAAAAAGCCGCTGAACTCGGAATTAAAGAGATTCAGGCGCACCAACAGAATAAAGGTTACGGCGGCAACCAAAAAACCTGCTACAACCGCGCACTCGAACTCGGCGCAGACATAATAATAATGCTGCACCCCGACTATCAATATACACCAAAACTGATACAGCCGATGGCGCAGATGATTGCAAACGGCGTGTTTCCTGTGGTGCTTGCATCGCGGATTTTGGGCAACGGAGCATTAAAAGGCGGAATGCCGATGGTAAAATATATTTCCAACCGAATTTTAACGCTGTTTGAAAATATTTTGCTCAGCCAAAAACTTTCAGAATACCATACTGGATACAGGGCGTTTTCAGCGGAAGTATTAAAAAACGTTAACTACAATGTTAATTCTGACGATTTTGTGTTTGATAACGAAATGTTGGCGCAGATTTTTTATGCGGGCTACAAAATTGGCGAGATAAGTTGCCCAACAAAATATTTTGACGATGCCTCGTCTATCAGTATCAAACGCAGCACGATTTACGGCTTGGGAGTGTTGCGCGTATCGTTGATGTATCGGCTGCATAAGTGGGGATTTGTTAAATCAAAATTATTTTAATTCTATCCTCATATTACACAAATTAACGCAAATTATTTGCGAAAATTTATAGAATCTGTGGAAAAAAATATATGAATTTAGAAAAATTTTATAAAGGAAAAACGGGCGATTGGTCTATTCAAATTCTGCGTTATTTGGCGGCAGGAAGCGCGGCTTTTACAGTAGATTTTGTGTTCTTGTGGTTGCTTACCGATGTTTTCGATGTTTATTATTTGACTTCGTCTCGAATAAGTTTTTCGGTTGGATTGATTATCACATATCTGTTTAGCATTTTTTGGGTTTTCGACAAAAGGAGACTGAAAAGCAGGCAGGCGGAATTTCTGATTTTTGCCTTGATAGGTGTAGTAGGATTTGTGCTTACAGATTGGTTTATGCAGTTTTTTACCAATCTTTTGAGCGTGCATTATCTTTTTTCAAAAATTTTTACAACAATTATAGTTTTTGTGTGGAATTTTATAGCAAAACGATTTATACTTTTTACAAAAAAATAATAAAATACATTTACAAAATTAACAAAATACAATAATTTTTTAATATGTAAATTGTGTTAATTGTGTTAATTTTACAAAGAATAAAAAAAATAATGAAAAAATATCTTGCATTTTACATACCATATTTTATTTTTATAATCACGCTTTCTGTGTTGTTGATAAGCAACGAAAAAGCCGATTTGCACCTTTATCTTTCTACGCCGCATACTGCTTTCGGCGATGTTTTTTTCAAATATTTTACGAAAATTGGAGGCTCGTTTCCCTTTATTGTTGCGGGCTTGTTGCTGTTCTACAAATACAGAGCAACGATTTTTATTATGGTGTCGGGTGCTTTCGCCTCAATTTTTGTGCATACTTTTAAACGCATTTATAATATGCCGCGCCCGAAAACGTTTTTTGCGCAGAATTTTCCCAATATTGCACTGCCACAGGTTGAGGGTATTCATTTGCACTCAACACACAGTTTTCCTTCGGGACACAGTACCGCCGCGTTTTCGTTTTTTCTCTGCCTCGCTCTTATGACAAAAAATAAAACTTTACAGTTTTTCTATTGCATCGCGGCAATTTTGGCTGCATATTCGAGGATTTACCTGCATCAACATTTTGCCTCTGACGTGCTTGTCGGCGCGATTATCGGCGGCATTTCCACAACGCTTTGTTATATTTTTATTTTCAACAAATATAAAATGGCGTGGGCAAACGGCTCTTTGAGAGATTTTTTTGAAAACAAAAAATAAAAATTATAAAACACACAAATAAAATGATTAATTATAAGACTGCGACCCACATCAACACACACGAATTTTATTGGCGTGGTCAAGTGTGGTTAGTGGTTAAAAATAAACTTAAAACAGATGAAAAATAAAAACTTACTTTTAATTCAACTGCTGCTTGCGGCAGTGGGAGCAGCTCTGTTTATGCCTTGTTTGGGCGTGGTGCATCTGTTCGATTGGGACGAGATAAACTTTGCCGAGTCGGCGCGGGAAATGATTATTACACGCGATTATTTGACTATTCAGGTAAATTTTGAGCCGTTTTGGGAAAAGCCGCCATTTTTTACGTGGTTGCAAGTCGGCTCAATGAAACTTTTCGGTATCGGAGAGTTCGGAGCGAGATTCCCAAACGCTGTTTGCGGAATCATCACAATGCTTGTGCTGTTTAACATTGGGCGAAAATTGCGCGATGTGCGTTTCGGCTTGATTTGGACGTTGATTTACACCTGCTCGCTGTTTCCATTTTTCTATTTCAAAACGGGCATTATCGACCCTTGGTTCAACCTCTTTATTTTTTTAGGAACGTATTTTTTTATCGTTTTTACTCAAACCGAGAATGTGCGGAAAACCTACCTGCCTGTCGCGCTTTCCGCCTTATTTTTGGGTTTGGCTGTGCTGACGAAAGGTCCTGTTGGCTTCTTGATTTTCGCACTCACATTTTTCGTTTTTCTTATTATCAAAAAATTTAAACTGAAATGTAATTGGAAACAGGTTGTGCTGTTTTTTGCAGTGCTGGCTTTTTCAGGCGGATTTTGGTTTTTATTGCAAATTTTTGACGGAAATTTCAGCATTTTCAAAGATTTTATACTTTATCAAATACGGCTGTTTCAAACCAAAGATGCGGGACACGGCGGATTTTTTCTATACCATTTTGTGATGGTACTGATAGGCGTTTTTCCTGCATCGGTATTGGCTTTGCCAACGTTCCGCCGCAGGATTTTGAAAGACGAAAATGACGAAAAAATGAGATATTTTTTCCAATGGATGATAATTTTATTTTGGGTGGTAATGATTTTATTTACCATTGTAAAAACAAAAATTGTGCATTATTCGTCTATGAGTTATTTTCCGCTTACCTTTATGGCAGCGTGGTATGTGGAACAGATTTGTTGCGGCAAAAAAACACTTGCGCGGTGGGTAAAAATACCAATGGTGGCGGTAGCGGTCATTGGCGGAACGGTAGCGGCAGCGATACCATTTTTCGACCATTTCAAACATCTTATAATTCCCTACGCTGATGAATTTACAGCAGGAAATTTGCAAGCAACTTCATCGTGGCTCGGTTTTGAGTGGCTTTCAGGCGTAATTTTGGCGGCGGGAGCGGTGCTTTTTGTAATTTTTAGCAATAGAAAAAAATACGAAAAAGCATTTGCATATCTATTGTTGAGTTCGCTAATTTTTGTTTCTACGGCGATGTTTTTTATCGCGCCGCAGGTGGAAAAATACAGCCAATTAGCGATAATTGAGTTTTACCAGAGCAAGCAAGGAGAGGATTGTTATATTTTGAGCGATTTCAAAAGTTACGCGCCATATTTTTACGCGATGCAAAAGCCCGAAAACAAATCAACCGACAGAGCATTTTTGCAGCGCGGCGAGATAGACAAGCCCTGCTATTTTGTAGTCAGAAACAAGAAATCTAACACAACAAGATTTATTGAAAACACGCCCGATGCAGTGAAATTGTACGACAAAAACGGATTTTCGTTTTATGTACGGGATAAAACTAAATAGAGAAGTAAAAAAAATTTTAACACAATATATATAATTAAAATTGTTATTGATGATACCTGAAAAAATTCATTATGTATGGTTTAACGGAAAGCCTTTGCCAAAACAAATGCAAAAATGTATTAACACTTGGAAAAAAGTTTTGCCCAATTACGAAATTATATGCTGTAACGAAAATAGTTTCGATATAAATAGCATACCCGCATTAAGGCATTGTTACGAGATAAAACATTTCTCAAAAATTTCCGAATATTTGCGTCTGTATGCGCTTTACACCGAAGGCGGCATAATATATTACAAGGGCTCAGTCCCGTTTGCCGCTCAAACAGATTTTAATTATTAAAAGATTTGAGATTTAGTATTAATTTTCAAGTCTTTATCTTTATAAAATTTTACAATGAAAAAAAACGCGCTTTTTTTATTTTTTCTTTTATTTTTTGTAAATATATTTTCGCAAGTGTCTGATTATGAATTTATCAGGCTTGACGAAAACAAAATAAAAATTCCAGCGGACAGTACGCTACTGAATGCTTTTTTTGAAAAAATCAATGCAATTCGCACCGTAAACAACGGCAACGTGAATATTTTGCATATTGGAGGGTCGCATATTCAAGCGGGAGTTTTGTCGGAACAAATCCGCCGAAATTTCGATTTTTACAACAACGGACTTGCGCCTTCTTGCGGTATAATTTTTCCGTTCAATATTGCAAAAACCAACAATCCAATAAATTTCTGCACCTCATTTTCAGGCAGTTGGCTTGTGGAAAAAAATGTGAAACGCGCTTATCAGATGCCGCTCGGCGTGAATGGAATTGCAGCAATGACTTCCGACAGCGCAGCCGAAATTTCCATCAAAATCTACCCGAATATTAATCGACGATACGAATTTGATACGCTGATTTTGCTCGGCAAAAGCATTGATAAAGAGATGGTTACGCCGATTGTGGAGATTGACAGCGAAATATTTTTATTCCCCGAACACGACACTTTGAAAAATATTTACAAATTTATTTTTCCACAAAAAACAGATAGTTTCAACGTAATTTTCCACCAAAACGACACTATTAAGCATAGTTTTCTTTTGCACGGGTTTTTGCCAAAATATTCCTCGCAAGGCATTGTATATCACTCTGTTGGCGTGAATGGAGCGGCTGTGCACTCGTATCTTGGATGCGAGGATTTTGTTAGCGAATTGTCGCTTTTGCCGCCTGACTTGGTAATTTTTGGAATTGGAATAAACGATGCTGTTGATGTGAATTTTAAACCTGAAAAATTTATTGAAAATTACAACGCGCTGATTGATAAAATACGCTCTGTGTCGCCCGATTGCGCATTTATTTTTATCACAAATAACGACTCTTATCGCAAAATTTCGCGCAAAAAATATGCTGTAAATCTCAACGGAATTAAGGCACAACAGGCTTTTTATGAAATTGCGCAACAAAACAATGGCGGAGTTTTCGACCTGTTTGAGATTATGGGAGGCTTGTATTCTATGCGCAAATGGCAAAACGCAGGACTTGCCAAAAAGGACAAAATTCATTTTACTCCGCAGGGTTATATGCTAATCGGCAATTTGTTTTTTGAGGCGGTAAAAAATTGGTAAGGGCGCGATTTAAATATTTTTTGCCACTGATTACAAACCGTCCGCTAAACATTTTTTTACTCAAAAAAATGTTTAGCGGACAGCAATAAAAGGAGAATTATTTTAAATTTTCAATTTCTTTTATGGTTAAACCTGTAAATTTGGAAATTGTTTCAAAAGGGATGTTGTCTTGTAGCATTTTTATGGCTACTTGTTCAATTCCTTTTTCAATTCC
>JAISYF010000143.1 GCA_031270065.1 Prevotellaceae bacterium
CATATTTAATATATTTGGTATTATTCTTCAAAGATACGAAAATTCAGGTTTAGATGTTTTTTGATAATCCGATTACGATTGATAATCCCGAAAATTTTTATAAGTTTGTGTATAATTGAGGATTTTATGCTACCTTTGCCGTAAATTTTTGTTAATCAAAATTTATGATATTATGAAATACACACGAATGAAGAATACGTGAAACTCCAACTTTCAACTATCAACTTTTACTTGTGTGATTAGTGGTTAAAAATAAATTATAAACAGATGAAAAAAAACTCTCTTTTTTCGGTTGCGCTCTTTGTTGCGCTAATTATTAATTCCTGCGGCACAAAGGAAATTGTGCCAATCGAGGAATTTACGCCGTATATTGCGGCATACACTGGCGGAATGGTGCAGGAAAATTCTACTATTCGCATTGAATTAACTGAACCTGCGGCGGCAGAAACGCAACGTGCAGCGTCTTCGCGGTTGTTTTCGTTTTCGCCAAAAATAAAAGGAAAGGCGTTTTGGATTGACGAAAAAACAATCGAATTTACGCCAAAAAAACCGCTGAAACGCGGCGAAAGTTACACTGCAACTTTTCGGTTGGGTAAAGTTACTAAAACAGACAAGCGGCACAAAAATTTCGTTTTCACGTTTCGCGTGGAAGAAATCGGCTTTTATGCACGCGATTTTAACATTTCCATTTCAGAGGAAAACAGAGTGAATGTTGCGGGCGAATTAGTGTTTTCCGCACCTGTTCCGCTCGAAAATGTGCAGAAAGCAGCGAAATTTACGCTGACTAACGGACAAAAAATCACGCCGATAATCACCGCTATTGACGCGCAAAATTTCAAAGTTGAAATTAACGGAATTGAGCGCAAAGAGCAGGAAAACAAGTTGATTATCAGCATCAACGGAAAAGAGTTTGGCTCGGAAAATTCGCTCGAACACGAGGTAATTATTCCCGTGATTGGCGTTTTTCAGGTAATGAACGCCAAAATTGCCCGCGAACCAGAAACCTGCATTTGGGTAACTTTTTCCGACAACATTAGCCGCAGCCAAAACCTTGACGGACTGATAATTATACCCGAATTAAGAAAATTTAACTATTCGCTTGACGGTAATATTCTTAAAATTTATTTTGAGACGGGAAAATTGTGGAATTTGAATCTCACAATTAGCAAAAACATAAAAAACGAGGCGGGCAAACAAATGAAAAAGGATTTTACCGCCGAATTGCAGATTGAGCAGTTGAAACCGCAAATAAAATTTATCGGAGACGGCACTATTTTACCCAACGCTGAAAATCTGAAATTGCCCTTTAAAGCA
Organism: Prevotellaceae bacterium; assembly: GCA_031270065.1. Classification (GTDB taxonomy): domain Bacteria; phylum Bacteroidota; class Bacteroidia; order Bacteroidales; family Paludibacteraceae; genus F0058. The sequence goes on from JAISYF010000143.1 coordinate 1,315, forward strand.
GTGAATTTACGGGCAGTTGATATTAAAATTATTCAAATTTACGAAAATAATATTCTGTTTTTTTTGCAGCAAAACAATCTTGCAGGCAATTCGGAAATTAAGCGCGTGGGGCGATTGGTTTATAAAAAAACGATGCAACTTAATCCCGCTGACGGCATTTTTGGCGGTTGGCACAACTATGCGATTGACCTTTCGCAAATGATTAAGAAAAATCAGGGCGACATTTACCGCGTTGTGATTTCATTTAAGCAGGAATATTCTACTTATGAGTGCGATGATGCACGAAAATTGGGCGAAACGGCGGAAAATTCCGCAAACATGAAAAAACTTGGCGACAGCAACGAAATTTCCGAAAAAGAGGAACAATATTGGGACAATCCGCATTATTATTACTATTCATACGAGGATTATGATTGGGAAAATTATAATTGGCACGAACGCGAAAATCCTTGCCACCCAACCTATTATATGGTTGATGAAAATAGCGAGATTGCTTGCAATGTTTTATCAACAAATATCGGCGTTATCGCAAAGCAAAACGAGGATAATAAATTGTGGGTTTCGACTGCCGATTTGATTACTGCAAATCAACTTTCGGGCGTGGAAATTGCGGCGTATAATTTTCAACTTCAAATAATCGGCAAAGGTACAACCGATGCAGACGGCTTTTGTACGATTGAAAATAAAGGCAAGCCATTTGCGTTGGTCGCGAAAAAAGATAATCAAAAAACCTATTTGCGTTTGATTGACGGCGAGGAAAATTCTGTGAGCAGATTTGACGTTGGCGGAAAAAAATTGCAGCGCGGATTAAAGGGCTACATTTACGGCGAGCGCGGTGTGTGGCGACCGAGCGACACCTTACATTTAACGTTTATTTTGTTTGATGCAGAAAAAAAAATACCCGCAAATCACCCCGTAACGTTTGAAATTTACAACGCGCAGGGGCAATTTTACCGCAAATTTACCTCTACGCAAGGCATAAACGGCTTTTACACTTTCGCCGTTCCCACTAATGAAAATGACGAAACAGGACTTTGGCGCGCATACGCAAAAGTGGGCGGGGCGGTTTTTCAAAAATCGTTGAGAATAGAGGCAATTAAACCTAACCGCCTGAAAATCAATCTTGATTTGGGCGTAAAACGCATTGATGCAGCGAAAAAGCAAATCCCTGCAACGCTTTCGGCGGCGTGGCTCACAGGCGCGAAAGCAAGTAATTTACAAAGCGATATTGAAATTACGCTAAAACGTGCAGAAACACAGTTTAAGGGTTACGAAAATTATAATTTTAATTCGGAATTAACCGATTTTTCTGAAAGCACAACAAGTGTTTTCAAAGGAAAAATTGACGAAAACGGCGTTGCAAAATTCAATCTGAATATTCCGCGAGCCGAAAATGCGCCCGCAATGTTGAATGCAACTCTCACAGCGCGGGTGATGGAAAAAGGCGGCGATGCCAGCATTTTCGCAGAAACTTTGCCTTTCTCGCCGTTTGAAAGTTATGTGGGTTTGAATACAAATCAGGACAAAGGAAAATATGCCGAAAGCGGAAAATCGCAACGATTTGATATTGTTACGCTTAACGCTGACGGAAAGCCGACAAACCGCTCGAATATTGAGTATAAAATTTATAAAATCGGTTGGAGTTGGTGGTGGGACAATGACGGCGAAAATCTTGGAAAATACGTCAATGGAAATTCATATAAACCTGTCGGCTCTGGAATGTTGAAAACCGAAAACGGTAAAGCAAATTTCAGTTTTAAAACCGCAAGCAACGAGTGGGGCAGATACTTAATTTATGTTAAAGACACGCAGAGCGGACACGCTGCAAGCGGCATTATTTATTTCGATTACCCCGATTATTACGGGCGTTCTGATAGAGAAGACCCTGACGGCGTGAAAATGCTCACCTTTTCCACAGATAAAAAATCGTACAATACAGGCGAAAAAGCCGCTTTGATTTTGCCCGCATCGGCAGGCGGGCGAGCATTGGTTTCGCTTGAAAACGGAAAAAGCGTGCTGCACCGCGTTTGGATTGAGGTAAAACCCAAGCAGGAAACGCGCTATCAGTTTGAAATTACGCGCGAAATGTCGCCAAATTTCTACATTCACGTCAGTTTGCTGCAACCGCACAGCCAAACCGTAAACGATTTGCCAATAAGAATGTACGGCGTTATTCCTGTTAGTGTAAATGACAATGAATCAAAACTTTACCCTGTTTTACAAACGCCCGAAGTGTTGCGCCCCGAAACCGAATTTTCCGTAAAAGTTACTGAAAAAAGAGGCAAACCAATGACTTACACTCTCGCGATTGTTGATGACGGACTGCTTGATTTAACAAATTTTAAAACGCCTAATGCGTGGAACGAATTTTATAGCCGAGAGGCGTTGGGGATTCGCACCTGGGATATGTACGACTATGTGATTGGCGCGTTTGCGGGCAAATTCAGCGGAATGTTGCGGACAGGCGGCGACGAAGATTTGACAAAAGGTGGGCAAAAAGCCAACAGATTTAAGCCCGTTGTCAAGTTTTTGGGCGCATTTACTCTAAAAAGCGGCGGCACAAATCAACACAAAATCAAACTGCCAATGTACGTTGGCTCTGTGCGCATTATGGCGGTGGCGGGGCAAGACGGCGCATTCGGCAACGCAGAAAAAACTTTGCCCGTACGCTCGCCGTTGATGTTGCTATCATCATTGCCGCGCACGTTGAGCGTGAATGAGGAAATTGCTGTGCCTGTCAATATTTTTGCAATGGAAAATGACGTGAAAAATATTTCTGTAAATATAAAAACTCAAAATGGTTTTGCTAAAATTATTGGCGAAACCACGCAAAAATTAAACGTGTCGAAGACAGGCGATTATATGGTCTATTTTCACTTAAAAACGGCTGGCTTGACGGGAAATGAAAAAATTATCATTTCCTCCACAGCCAACGGACACAAGGCGCACGAAACGATAGATATTATTGTGAAAAATCCTAATCCTCCTGTAATTCAATCTGTTAGCAAATTATTAAATGGAAAAGAAAGCGCGGAATTAAGTTACGAAATTCCTGCAAATCAACCAAATTCGTGGGTACGTTTGGAAACATCACGCATTCCTGACGTTGATATTTCGCGCAGGTTCGATTATCTGCTTTCATACGGGCATTATTGTTCGGAGCAAATCACTTCCCGCGCCTTTCCGATGTTGTATATTCCTGTATTAAAGGAAGTTACGAGCGAGGAAAGTGCCGTATTGAAAACGAATATTTTGTCTGCAATTCAAAGTTTATATTCTCGTCAAAATAGTTCTGGCGGATTTCTTTATTGGGGAAATTCCTCTTTGCCTGACGATTGGATTACCTCATACATTGGCGAATTTTTGCTAAAAGCCAAAGAAAAAGGTTATTCGATAAACGAGGGTGTGCTAAATCGTTGGAAAAGTTATCAGCAGCGTACTTCGCGTTCTTGGCAAATTGCAGAAACGAATGAATATTACCGCGAAAATTCTACGGTAACGCAGGCGTATCGACTTTACACGCTTGCGCTTGCAAGTGCGGCAGAACTCGGCGCAATGAACCGCCTGAAAGAGACCAAAAACCTGCCTCCGCTGGCTCGTTGGCTGCTCGCCGCCGCCTATTGCGCTGATGGAAAAAAGAACGTGGCGCAAGAGTTAATTTTCAATCAACCAACGACTTACGACAACCATAGAAACACTACTTTCGGCTCGTCAATACGCGATGAGGCGATTGTGCTGCAAACAATGGTTGCGCTTGGACAAACCGAAAACGCTTTTAAACAGGCGCAGCGTATTTCGCGGGCGTTGAATGCAGAGCGGTATTTTTGCACATATTCCACCGCGCAGGCACTCGTTGCAATGGGCGAACTTGCAGGAAAAACCTCCGGAACAATGGATTATGATTGGACTTTGAACGGCAAAAAACAAAAATCCATAAAATCGCCAAAAGCCGTTGTGCAAACAGATATTTCACAGAAAAATGGAAATATTACGTTGAAAAACAACGCTGGCGGACTTCTGTACGCCAACCTCGTTACCCGCTATGCGCCGTTGATTGACACGTTGCCCGCTACCAGCAACAATCTGCAAATCGAAGTGAAATACACCGATTTGAACGGCGCACCTATCAACGTTGCGCAGTTGCCGCAAGGAACAGACTTTTTGGCGGTAGTAAGAATTGCTAACAAAAATATGTCTGAAAACTACACCAACCTTGCCCTCACGCACATTGTGCCGTCTGGTTGGGAAATCTATGCAGGGATAGACCTGCGTGTCAGCCCGACAACAGAAGGCACGCACACAGGTACGCCCCTACGATACCGCGACATTCGAGATGACCGCGTTTTAACCTATTTCGACCTGTCAGTCGGCAAAACGGCAACTTTCACAATCCGTTTGCAAGCGGCATACGCAGGCAAATTCACCCTGCCCGCAGTCAGTGTAGAGGCAATGTACGACACGCAGGCAAGGGCAAGAACGAGGGCGGATAGAGTGGAGGTTGTAGAATAAAAAAAGTTAAAAAAACAGACGCAACACATTTCTAAAAACGTATTGCGTCTGTTTTTCAGGTAATACAATGCAGCAATCCTGTCATTGCAGGCTTGACCTCAATTTGAGGATTTGAAAATGCAAAAATACAATTTGAAAATTTGAAAATTTGAAGATTTGAAATTAAAATCCCAAAATATTCAAATATTCAAATTGTATTTTCAAATTTTCAAATCCTCAAATCCTCAAATTAATTTTTATAAGTTTGTGCATAATTAAAAATTTTATGCTATCTTTGCAAAAATTCTATAACACAACAATTTTTAGTATTTTATGAATAATATAAATATCACAAATTTTGTTTTTGAAAAAACAAAAAAACGCGGAAAACACCACATTATATATTATAAAAATGAGGATTTGTCGCAATGGGTTGGAATAACTTGGAACGAATTTTCGGAAAAAACACGCTCAATCGCGCGGGCGTTGGTTGCACTCGGCGTAAAAGAGGAGGACAAGATTGCAATTTGCTCGCAAAACACGCCTCAGTGCTTGATTACGGATTTTGCGAACTACGCCAACCGCGCAATTTCCGTACCGATGTTCGCAACGCTTTCGCCAACGCAAATTGCATATATATTGAACGATGCGCAGATTGAAATTCTGTTTGTGGGCGACCAGAAGCAGTTTGACAATGCTGTTGAGGCGCAAAAAGAATCGCCCTCGTTGAAAAAAATTATTGCCTTCGACAACAGCGTGGTTTTTGGCGAATGCGCCATTGCATCGCGCTTTTCGGACTTGCTGCTTTTGGGCGAAAACAATCCCGACAACGACAAAATTATTCAGAAACGGCAAAAAAATGCCTCTGAAGACGACCTCGTAAATATCATTTATACATCTGGCACAACAGGCAATTCAAAAGGCGTATTGATAACTTCGGGCAGCATTGCCGAAACTATACGCATTCACAAGTTGCGGATTCCGATGTTTAAACGCGGAAAATCAATCGCATTTTTGCCGCTTTCGCACATTTTTGAACGGCTTTGGACTTACCTCTGCCTGTCAACAGACGTAAAGGTTTATCTAAATGCGCAACCAACTGAAATTCAGAAAGTTGTGGCGGAAGTTCGACCGCATTATATGTGTTCTGTTCCGCGATTTTGGGAAAAAGTGTCAATCGGCGTTAATCAAAAAATTGACGAAATGAAACCATTTATGCAGGCTCTTGTGGCATGGGCGATTGCGGTCGGAAAAGACTACAATATTAATCATAAACGAATTGGCAAAAAAATTTCGTTGTCGCTTTGGCTACGTTATAAAATTGCTAATGGTTTGATTTTCAATAAATTAAAAAAACTTTTGGGTATCGAAAACGGCGTGATGTTCCCCACAGCGGGCGCAGCAATGAGCGACAAACAGGTTGTTTTTTTCCGCTCACTCGGCATTCCGATTTACTACGGCTACGGCTTGACGGAAACCAACGCGACTGTCTGCTGCTTTCCAGACGAAAATTGGACAATCGGCTCAATCGGCACCTTAATGCCGGATATTCAGGTGCGTATCGGAGAGGACAACGAAATTCAGATTAAGGGAAAAACTATCACAAAAGGCTACTACAACCGCCCAAAAGAAACCGCAGAAGCCTTTATTGACGGCTGGTTACGCACAGGCGATTGCGGCAAACTCGACGGCAACACCCTCACAATGACAGACCGCCTCAAAGATTTGTTTAAAACCTCCAACGGAAAATATATTTCGCCGCAGGCAATTGAAACTGCACTCACATCGGACAAATATTTTGAGCAAGCGGCTGTTATAGGCAACAACCGAAACTATGTTACCGCAATTATTGCACCTGCTATTGAGCCGTTGAAGGAATTTGCCAAAAAGAACAATTTGCAATATGAGCATATTGAAGATTTGTTTAAAATGGAGATTGTTCAGAAACTTTACGAGGAGCATATTGAGGCTGCGCAAAAAGATTTTGCAAGTTTTGAAAAAATTAAAAAATTCCGCTTGATACGGTGCGGTTTTTCGATAGCAAGCGGAGAATTGACCTCAACTCTCAAACTTCGCAGGGCGATAATTCAGCAAAATTACGCCTCGTTAATTGAGGAAATGTACGAATGATTTTTAAAATTTGCAGGGGCAAAAAATTTTTCGCCCCTGCGTTTATCTATTCAAAATTGAAATTGTATTTACTGCAACCACGCCCGCTGTTTCTGTCCTTAACCTGCCTGCACCGAGTGAAACGGACTTAAAACCCTGATTTTCTGCGGTTTGTATTTCCTGTTCCGAAAAATCGCCCTCTGCGCCAATCATTACAAGTGCGCCTTTTTTCGGTATGCATATTTCAAAAAGCGGGAACTTTGGAGTTGGGTAACAATGTGCTATAAAACGTTGATTTTCAGTGGTTTGAACAATGAAATCAGCAAAATCGGTAATTGGATTGATTTTCGGCAAAAAGGCTTTCAAAGATTGTTTTGCAGCGGAAACGACAATTTTTTCCAAGCGTTCCATTTTCACAACTTTACGTTCTGAAAATCTGCAATTTAGTGGAGTAATGCAATCCACGCCTATTTCCACAGCCTTTTCTATAAACCACTCAAAGCGGTCAATATTTTTTGTCGGCGCAATGGCTATATGCAAAAAATAATCTCTTTTTTCAAAATTTTCGATTGCTGAAATTATCTCAACCAAGGTTTTTTTGGAGTTTGACACAGCAATTTTTGCGTTAAAAAGCGTTCCCTTTCCATCAATAATCTGCACTTCCTCACCCTGCCTCATTCGCAGCACTTTGGCGCAATGAAACGACTCTTCGGGCGAAAGAGTTTTTGTTTCTAAAATATCTGGGGAAAGAAAAATTGTCATTTTTTTTAGAACACAGATAACGCGGATTTTTTTTTAATTTAATTTGAAATTATATGTGATTTTGCCGTATGCAGTGCCTTTGCCTGCGGTGAATTTTGTTTTGCGGGCAGAGGAAAGCGTTGCGTTTATCAGGGTTTCATTAGAAATTTCAGTAGGCGAGCCTAATTCTGCAGAAACAACGTTGCCATCTCCATCAACCCGAATATTTACGGTAATTCTGCCCTCCTCATTAACACCGTAACTTGGTCGCGCAATTCCGCCAACCAAACCGCGCCCTTCGAGCGACCAACTATTGCCGTTAGAATTGCCTTTTCCGACAGGGTTTCCTGTCATATTGCCGCCTTCGCCTTTTGCTCCGCTGTTGCCTGTGCCTGTTCCGCTGCCAGATTTATTACCTTGTCCGCCGCTGCCAAACATTCCTGACATTGCATTTTTCGCTCTGTCGGCTTTGGCTTTTTGTTCGGCTGCAATGCGCTGACTCTCAGCCTCTTTGCGTTGCCGTTCACGCTCTGCCTCCGCTTCTGCCTCGCGCCTTTCGCGTTCCTCTTTTTTCGCTTTTTCAAGCGCAATATTCTGCTCAATATTTTGAGAGGCGAGGTTTGGAGCGGGTGCAGGATTAACTTTTGGCGTAGCAGGCTTTATATTTTCTAAAACGGTTGCGCTTTCGGGTCTGTAAAAACTGCCCTCAGAGCCGCGACTGCGGTATGACTCTTCAATTTCCTCAACAGCCAATTCTATCTCGTTTTCTTTGATAAATTTATATGAAAATTTCAACAAAAACAACAGCAAAATCAGCAATATTCCAAATAAAATAGTGCCAACAACGCCGTATATTTCCGATTTTTCTATTTTTTGCATAATCGCATTAAATTTTTTCTAAATTTTCAATCCACGCATTAAAACGAGGACATTTATTTCTAATATTTTGCAAACCGAGTTCATTCCTAATACAACTTCTGTGAATAATTTTATCATAGCCGTTCAAATCAGCCAATAATCTTTTTGATGGTGCTGTTTGAGGACTTATTAATATTTTCAGGCTTATCTTGAAATTCAGTTACAGCATTTTCCAACAAAATTATCATTTACAATATTCTTTAAAAACTCAAAAAACGACAAAAAATTACTTTTCCCGCTACCGTTTGCGCCAGTGAGAATATTAATTGGTTTCAATTCAATTTTTTAATTGCTATCGTATGGCTTTGTTGCAAGCACCAACTTAAAATTATTGCGGTTGGCTATGTCGAGCATCTTTATCACGCCGCCGTAAGGCAAAGTTTCATCGGCATAGAGCGCAACGTACATATCATTTTTCTTGTCAATATTCTGCAAAAATGCCTCAACCTGTTCCAAAGCAACAGGCTGCTCTTTTTCAGAATTTTTTGCAATATAAATATTATTGTCTTTGTCAATTACAATTCTGACAATCGCCTTGTCTTTGTTTTCCGTCTTGTCGCTTTGTGGCAGAGCAACTTTAATTTCATTGGTTACCTGCGTATGAACGATTGTGAGCGTTATCATAAAAAACAGGAGCAACAAGAAAATAATGTCTGTCATTGACGACATTGAAAAATCGGGGCTTATCTTTATTCTACGTTTTAGTGCCATAATTTTTTTAATGAATAATGAATAATTTTTAATTATTCATTTATTTTGCAGGTTCGTTAAGAATATCCATAAATTCCATTGAGTTCGCCTCCATTTTATTAACGGCTGCATTAACTCGTGTACCGAGATAGTTGTAGGCAAAAAACGCGATAATTCCTACAAAAAGTCCTGCCACAGTAGTAACCATCGCCTCGTAGATACCAGACGAAAGCACCGACATATCAAGCGTTTCACCCGCATTCGACATATCGAAAAACGCCCGTACCATACCTGTTACCGTTCCAAAAAAGCCCAACATCGGCGCACCGCCCGCGCAAGAGGCAAGCAAAGGCAAGCCTTTTTCAAGTTTTGGCACTTCGAGGTTGCCGACATTTTCAACCGCCTGCACAATGTCTTCCATTGGGCGACCGAGCCGCATAACGCCTTTTTCAATCATTCGCGCGGTAGGCGTATTGGTACGTCGGCAGAGTTTGAGAGCGGACTCAATTTTACCGTCATAAATGTAGTCCTTAATCCTGTTCATAAACGAAGGGTCTTCTTTTTGCGCGGCTTTTATGCCAATCGCCCTTTCTATAATGATATAAACAGAAATAAGCAAAAGAGCGAAAATTGGTATCATTATCCACCCTCCGTTGAGAGCCATTTCCCAAAGATTCATTACTTTCTCTTCTGGTTGCGCTTGCGCCACTGCGTTTATCACAGTGTCCGCAGCCTGTGTCGGAATTTGTAATAACATATTTTTTAATTAAATTATGAATTATTTTGTTGAATATTAAAACGAAAAAACTTTATTTTTATTGTAAAAAATTCAATCAACAAAGGTACAAATTTTTTATGATAAAAAAATTTTGTTAATAAAAAAAAACAATAAATTAACCGATGGTTGAAGTCAGCGGTTAATCAAGTGCTGCCGCTTGCGCGACAGGCAGGATACTTCATTGTTTTCCCTGCTAACAGTGCTCTTATTACAAGAGGCTGACGCAAAAATATACTTTTGAGACAGCCTCTTCGCCCGCTATTAAAAGAGAGTACTCTCTTTTAAATTTTTTTTTATATAATTCGGCTGCAAAGGTAATACTTTTTTGTTAAATAAAAAAATTAATTTATATATTTTTTGCAATTTTTTTATAAATGTCAAGTTTCACAACGTTGTTGATTAACTTGAGTAATTTTTTGCAGCAAAGATATAGATTTATTTTTAAATAACCAAGTGTTTTCAAAAAATATTTCTGGATTTTTTTCGTA
>JAISYF010000188.1 GCA_031270065.1 Prevotellaceae bacterium
GTTGAAATAGCCCCTGAGTTATTGGCAAATAGCGATATATACGAGGCAATACAATATACAGAAAAAAGTGCATATACCAAGACCGAACTTAATGATTACGACAAGTGGTTAATTAATGCACTAACAGCACAAAGTGCATTGCTTGATATGGAAGAAAAAGGTATTGAAAAAGGCTTTGAAAAAGGTATTAAGCAAGGCATTAAGAAAGGCTTTGAGAAAGGTATTAAGAAAGGCATTGAGCAAGGTATTGAAAAAGGCATTGAGAAAGGTATTAAGAAAGGTATTGAAAAAGGTATTGAAAAAGGTATTGAGAAAGTTGCCCGCAACTTGTTAAAACTCGGTATTTCAATAGAAAAGATTGCAGAAAGTACAGGGTTATCTATTTCCGAAATACAAAATCTAAAATAATTTTTTAATCAGGCACCCGAATTGTCCCTTTTCATAAAGGGGACAGCGCGAAATGAAACATAGCGCAGAGGTTAAAAACGCCCCGCAAAACAAAAGGGCAAACCACAGGTTCGCCCCTGCATCTGCACAAATCTGTCTAATCTGCGTCATCTATGTTCTAAAAACCACCCCTACACCACCAAACTCAACTGTATTCTTTTCCGCTGCAAATCAATATCAATCACAGTTGCTATAACTTGTTGGTGGAGCGACACCACTTCCAGCGGGTCGGAAATAAAACGTTTAGCGAGTTGCGAAATATGGATTAAGCCGTTTTCGTGCAAGCCAATATCAACAAACGCGCCGAATTTTGTGATGTTGGTGATAATTCCGGGCAATTTCATTCCAACACGCAGGTCACCGATGGTTTTTACAGATTGGTCAAACTCAAAAACAGAAATTTCGGTTCTTGGGTCGCGAGTGGGCTTTTCGAGTTCTTTGAGAATGTCGTTTAAAGTGGGCAAACCGACTTTTTCGGTAACATATTTTTGCAATACAATTTTGTCGCGCAACTCTTTTTTCGCCAACAAATCGGCAATTTCCACGTCTAAATCCTTCGCCATTTTTTCCACAATCGCATAACTTTCTGGATGTACTGCGCTGTTGTCCAACGGATTAGCAGAATTTTCCACGCGAATAAATCCTGCACACTGCTCAAATGATTTCGCGCCCATTTTCGACACTTTGAGAAGTTCTTTTCTCGAAGAAAATGCACCGTTTTCTGCCCTAAAATCCACGATATTTTGCGCGAGTTGAGTGCCGATGCCCGAAATGTAAGTCAAAAGATATTTGCTCGCAGTGTTGAGATTTACGCCGACAGAATTTACGCAACTCATAACTACAAAATCAAGTGAATTTTTCAATTCTTTTTGCTCAACATCGTGTTGATATTGCCCCACGCCGATTGACTTCGGGTCAATTTTCACAAGTTCTGCCAACGGGTCTATTAAACGCCTGCCGAGCGACACTGCGCCTCTCACAGTTACATCATATTCGGGAAATTCCTCACGCGCAATTTTTGATGCTGAATAGATGCTCGCGCCGTTTTCGCTAACTACAAACACCTGAATATCAGTGTTAAAATGTATTTTTTTGATAAAATCCTCTGTTTCTCGCCCTGCTGTGCCGTTGCCTATCGCAATTGCCTCAATTTTGTATTGTTCCGTCAAAGTTGAAATTTTTTTCATTGCGTCAAGCGATTTATTTACAGGCGGGTGCGGGTAAATTGTGTCGTTGTGCAACAGGTTTCCCTGTGCATCAAGGGTAACGACCTTGCAACCTGTGCGAAAACCAGGGTCAATCGCCAAAACTCGCTTTTGTCCAAGCGGCGATGCGAGCAAAAGTTGGCGTAAATTTTCGGCAAAAATCCGTATCGCCTCTTTGTCGGCTTTTTCCTTGCTTTCAGATGCAAATTCCGTTTCAATACTCGGTTTTAGCAATCTTTTAAAACTATCTTTTGCTGCTTGCGCAACATAATTTGCCGCCTCGCTGTTGTTGCGCACAAAAATTCTGTCAAGCCGTTCCAAACAAACGTCTTCGTCAGCCGAAATATCAATTTTGAGAAATCCCTCCTGCTCGCCTCTGCGCATTGCCAAAAGACGGTGAGAGGCAATTCGGCGCAACGGCTCATTCATTTCAAAATAGTCAAGATATTTGTCGCCATCCTGCTCTTTGCCCTTGACAACCTTACTCGAAATAACCGCCTCACGCCTGAAAATCTGACGAATAGCGTTGCGGGCAGACGAACTTTCATTTACCCATTCGGCGATAATATCTTTTGCGCCAGAAATTGCATCGGCAACATTTTCTACATTTTCGTTCAAAAATTTTTCTGCACGATATTCAATATCCTCGCCCTCTCGCTGCGTCATAATGATTTTTGCAAGCGGTTCAAGTCCGCGTTCTATCGCAATTTGTGCGCGAGTTCTGCGTTTTGGTTTGTAGGGCAAATAAATATCCTCCAATTCGGTGGCGTTCCAACAATTTTCGATTTGTTTTTTCAACTCATCGGTTAATTTTCCCTGTTCATCAATAGTCGAAAGAACAGTTTCCTTTCGCTTAACAAGTTCCACAAGTTTGCTGTTTTCGTCTGCTATTGCAGCAATTTGCACCTCGTCAAGTGCGCCTGTAGCCTCTTTTCTATACCGCGAAATAAATGGAATTGTTGCCCCTTCATCAAGCAATTTTATTACATTATGTATCTGATTTTCAGATATTTGCAGTTTGGTAGATATTAATTTTAGTATCATTATTATTAATAATTTTTACAACTGCAAAGGTAACATAAAATTCTCAATTACACACAAACGAATAAAAATTTTTTGAAAAATTTATAGGGGAAAGTTAGCATAAAATTTTCAATTATACACAAACGCATAAAAATTAATTTGAAAATTTGAAAATTTGAGGATTTGAAATTAAAATCCCAAAATATTCAAATTGAATTTTCAAATTGAATCCTCAAATTGAATTATAGGTCGCTTTGCGGATTATCATAAATTTATAGGGGAA
>JAISYF010000194.1 GCA_031270065.1 Prevotellaceae bacterium
TATTCTTCAAATATACGAAAAATCGGGTTTAGATGTTTTTTGATAATCCGATTACGCTTGATAATCCCGAAAATTTTTATAAGTTTGTGTATAATTGAAAATTTTATGCTACCTTTGCAGCCTGAATTTTTAAAAATTAGATATGCAACTAAACACCATACAAGAGGCAATAGACGATTTTAGAGAAGGAAAATTCTTGATTGTCGTTGATGACGAAGATCGTGAAAATGAGGGCGATTTTATTGTCGCAGCGGAAAAAATTACGCCTGAAAAGGTTAATTTTATGTTGAAAAACGGACGCGGTGTGCTTTGCACGCCCATTACAGAGGAGCGTTGCGAGGAGTTGGAACTGCCTAAACAGGTTTTTGAAAATACCTCTATTCACGGAACGCCTTTTACCGTTACCGTTGATAAACTTGAAGGCTGCACTACTGGCGTTTCGGCAGAGGACAGGGCTGCTACCATTCAGGCGTTGGCAGACCCAAAATCTACTCCACAAACTTTCGGCAGACCGGGACATATTAACCCGCTCTATGCCCGCAGTAGAGGCGTTTTGCGCAGAGCGGGACACACAGAGGCTGCGGTAGATTTGGCGCGGTTGGCTGGACTTTTTCCCGCAGCAGCGTTAATCGAAATTATGAATGAAGACGGCTCAATGTCGCGAATGCCCGAACTGCTCGAAACAGCGCAAAAATTCAACATTAAAATCATAACTATCAAGGACTTAATCGCTTATCGCTTGCAAAAGGAAACGCTTATAGAACAGGGAATTGCAGCGGAAATGCCCACGATTTACGGCAATTTCAAAATTCTGCCTTTTCGGCAAATTTCCAACGGATTGGAACACGTTACGCTTATAAAAGGCGATTGGCAGCCGAATGAGGAAATTCTTGTGCGCGTGCATTCGTCTTGCGTTACAGGCGATATTTTCGGCTCGCAGCGGTGCGATTGCGGAGAACAACTGCACAAAGCAATGGCTATGATTGAACGCGATGGCAAAGGAATTGTGCTTTATATGAATCAGGAAGGGCGCGGGATTGGACTTATGAACAAGATTAAAGCGTACAAATTGCAAGAGGAGGGTTATGATACCGTTGAGGCTAATCTGCATCTCGGTTTTCAGGCAGACGAAAGGGATTACGGAGTGGGCGCAGCAATTTTGCGGGCGTTGGGCGTATCAAAAATGCGGTTAATGACCAACAATCCCGTAAAACGTATTGGATTAGAGGCTTATGGTTTGGAAATTTCAGAAATTGTCCCACTCGAAGTTCCGCCAAATCCCTACAACGAATATTATTTGAAAACAAAAAAAGATAAAATGGGACACAGTCTTTTGAAGATTTGAAAATTTGAAAATGCAAATTCAATTTTGTATTTTCAAATATTCAAATTATTATCAATCAAAGTTAATACAAGTTAAATATTTGGAGTTAAAATACTGATAAATAGATAGATAGAATTTTTTTATAAAAAAAACATATAATTTTATAAAAATTTATTGTAACTTTGCAGCGATTTTTTTAACAGAGTTTTTATTGAACTTCAGCTGTGAAAAAAAATCAAAAGAAAAAATGAAAAATAATTTTTTGAACGCAAAATATATAAAAATTTAGTGTCTTTGTGTTCAAAAACAAAAAATATATAAACAGATGAAAAAATTACTATTGATTTTCAGTATTTTACTGATTGTTTGTGCAACAAATGCGCAAGTTTTTGTCGGCGGAAGCATTGGCGTTGGTTTTAGCAACGAAAAAGATGAAAACGGCGAAAAATATTCGCAAAATTTCAGCCTCAATTTTACGCCCGAAGTAGGCTATTCAATTAACGGCAAAATAGATGTCGGGCTTGATTTGGGTTTTGGCTATCAAAGAGAAAAGGGATATTTTTTGCCAAACAGCGACGATATAAATGTAATTGACACTTACAGTTGGAATGCAGCACTTTTTGTTCAGTATCATTTTGCAAAATGGAAAAATTTTGAGTTTATCGGCAGAGGAATTACGGCGTTTGGCGGAAATATTTTTAGCACTAATGTATTGCCGTACTATTATAATTTTTCAATTTACCCGATAATTCAGTATAATCTGAATGAACATTTTATTTTATTCACAAATCTGAATTTTATTTCTTTAAATGTTGGAGGAAATTTTATTGTAGAAGGCGTTAGAGATTTTGCTTTTTCGTTTGGTGCAGATGCAGGTAATGTATTGAATTTTAGCGCAATACGAATAGGGTTCATCTATAAATTTTAAAATATTTTATGAAAAAATCAAAAATTATAATATTATTTATTTGCATTATTTCACTATTTTCTTGCGAAAATAGTGGAAATAATGACGCTTACCAACCACATATTTATATTGTAGGCGGAAATTATGACATATTTAATTCAATTTTATGGACAAACAATGTTGTTACAGAAATATCAAAAAACGAATCGGGCTTGACTTCTTTGTTTTTATCTAACGGAAAAGTCTATCTAACGGGCTATGAATATGACCGTTATGGCTATCACGCTACTGTATGGGAAAATGGTTCGCCGACAATGCTTTCGCAAACGCAGTCTTGCGCCTATTCCGTTTTTGTTCGCGGTAGCGTTTATGTTGCAGGTTACGAGCAAGGTTATAATACGTTTTTTGCAACTCTTTGGATTGACGGCACTGCAACAAGATTGTCGAGTTCTGAATCCTTAGCCTTGTCTGTTGATGTTTCCGATGGAAATATTTATGTTGTCGGCAGTATAAAAAATACTGACGGCAAATATAACGCTGTTGTTTGGAAAAATGGAATTAAGACAATTTTATCCTCTAATCCGTCTACTGCGCATTCTGTTTTTGTAAAAAATAAAAATATTTATATTGCAGGCGTAGAGAATAATAAGGCTACTCTCTGGACAAATAATGTTGCGGAAACGTTGTCAAATGATTATTCTACCGCTTTTTCTGTTTTTGCTGCGAATAATAAAGTGTATGTTGCAGGGCATAACGAAAACATTGCAACCTTATGGGAAAATGGCGTGCCGACCACGCTTGATACCCAAAATTCGTCTGCAAATTCTGTATTTGTTTCTGGCACAGATGTTTATGTTGCAGGAATAACAGATGAACTGATAAACCATAGTTGCGGTTACCCTACTCTTTGGCTTAATGGAAATAAGGAAATTCTCTCTTATGACGGCATTACGAGATTTATTGAACCGTTTACATTCTATGTTTCAGGTATTTTTGTAAAATAAGATTTTTTATTTCAAAAAAAAAAAATCAAAAAAACGCTTGCGTAATTAAAAAATAATTTGTAATTTTGCAGCCGTTTTTTGCAGGAGGTGGAAAAAGACGTGTTTGTTTTAAGATAAAAGCCTGTAAATGAGCGGATTATAATTGCAAAATAGAATAAGAATAAACGCGAAAAATAGAAAGATATAAGGCATTTTTTGCAGAAAATTTGTCGAAAAATCTAAAAATTTTGTTGTCGGATTGTCTTTAATCTAAAATTTTTTTGTCTAATAAATAAAAAATAAATAAATAAATATTACTTTATATGAAACCAATTAATTATATCAAAGAATCTTATGCTGAGTTAGTTCATAAGACTTCCTGGCCTACGAGGCAGGAATTGACCAACAGCGCGGTAGTCGTTCTTGTTGCTTCCATTTTGATTGCTCTTGTTGTTTGGCTTATGGATTTGGTATTTGAAAAATTGATGACGTTTATTTACAATGTAATTTAATTTAGGAGGTAGAGAAATGGCTGAGGCTAATAGAAAATGGTACGTATTGCGGGCTATAAGCGGGAAAGAATCCAGAGTCAAAGACTATATTGACATTGAAATGGAAAACAATCCTGCCGTTGCTCAATGCGTTTCTCAGGTTTTGATACCGACAGAAAAGGTTTATGTTGTCAAAAACGGAAAAAAGGTTATCAAAGAGCGCACATTTTTACCTGGCTATGTTTTGATAGAGGCATCTCTGACAAAAGAAATGGCGGGTCATTTGCGCAACGTGCCTAACGTGCTTGGATTTTTGGGAGTTTCCAAACCGGGCGTTTATGTGCCGACACCACTTCGCCCAAACGAAGTCAATAAAATTCTCGGTTCTGTCGATGAAATCGAAGAGAGGGCAGAGGAAATTCTTGTTCCGTTTATTGTGGGCGAAAATGTTAAGGTAATGGTAGGTCCTTTCAGTGGATTTTCGGGAGTTATCGAAGAGGTAAATAACGAAAAGAAACGGTTGAAAGTAATGGTAAAAATATTCGGACGTAAAAATCCGATAGAAATTGGTTTCACACAAGTAGAAAAGGAATAGTGGTTACGCACAGTTTTTCTTTTCAAAAAATTTTTTAATAAAAAAAAACAGAGTATTATGGCAAAAGAAATTGCTGGGTTTATTAAATTACAGATAAAGGGCAGTGCTGCAAATCCTTCGCCTCCTGTGGGTCCTGCATTGGGTTCTAAGGGGTTGAATATTATGGAGTTTTGCAAGCAATTCAACGCTCGAACTCAGGAAAAAGCAGGAAAAATTCTGCCCGTTGTCATAACGTACTATTCAGACAAAAGTTTTACATTCGTTGTAAAAAATCCGCCTGTGGCTGTGCAGTTGCTTGAACTAACCAAAGTGAAAAGCGGCTCGGCAGAGCCAAACCGCAAAAAAATTGCTGAAATTACCTGGGAACAGGTAAAAATTGTCGCAGCGGACAAAATGTCTGACATGAATTGTTTTACAGTAGATTCTGCTATGAATATGGTAGCGGGAACTGCAAGAAGTATGGGTATTACTGTTAAAGGGGATTTCCCTGCAAATTAATTTAATCTTGAAAGTAAAATGAAACTGACAAAAAAACAGAAATTAGCAAACGAAAAGATTGAAGCAGGGAAGGCTTATACTCTGAAAGAGGCAGCCAAATTGGTAAAAGAAATTACTTTTACAAAATTTGATTCTTCTGTGGATATTGATGTACGTTTGGGCATCGACCCGCGCAAAGCGAATCAGATGGTTCGCGGCGTGGTAACGTTGCCGTACGGAACGGGCAAGACAGTTAGAGTTCTTGCATTATGTACTCCCGACAAAGAGGCAGAAGCCAAAGAGGCTGGCGCAGATTATGTCGGACTTGACGAATATATCGAAAAAATCAGAGGCGGTTGGACAGGCATTGATGTGATTATCACAATGCCAACCGTTATGGGTAAAATCGGCGCACTCGGTAAAATATTGGGTCCACGCGGATTGATGCCTAACCCAAAATCAGGTACGGTTACAATGGAAATTGGTAAAGCCGTTGCCGAAGTAAAATCGGGTAAAATTGATTTTAAAGTAGATAAATATGGTATTGTTCATACGTCAATAGGCAAAGTTTCGTTTGACGAGCAGAAAATTGTTGAGAATGCACGCGAATTTATGGCGACAATTCAAAAACTTAAACCTGCAACAGCAAAAGGAACTTATGTGAAAAGCGTTTATCTCTCATCAACAATGAGTATCGGCGTTAAAGTTGATGCCCGTACTTTTGAAGAAGTTTAGTAGTAATCATTAAAAAAAAAGAAGTTATTATGAAAAAAGAAGATAAAAGCTTAATTATTTCACAAATCGAAGAAACATTAAAATCGTATAGTGCTTATTACTTGGCTGAAACACAAGGACTTAACGCAGAAAAGACAGGTGCATTGCGCCGCAAATGCGCATCGCAAGACATCAAAATGTTAGTTGTTAAGAATACTTTGTTGAAAAAAGCGTTTGAGAATATAGGCATTGACTACACGCAATTCGGCGATGCAATGAAATTGAACACGGCTCTTTTGCTGTCAAATTCAGGCAACGCACCCGCAAAATTGATTAAAGATTTTGTAGGCAACGGTAAAGTGGTATCAAAACCCGTTCTGAAAGCCGCTTACGTTGAAGAATGTTTCTATGTTGGCGCAAATCAACTTGATGCACTTATCGCAATCAAGAGTAAAAACGAACTTATCGGAGATATTATCGGCTTATTGCAGTCGCCCGCTAAGAACGTTATTTCTGCACTCCAATCTGGAGGCAACAAACTTTCGGGCATCGTTAAAACATTGTCGGAAAGAGAATCTTAAAGTTAGACATAAGTTGTTAGACATAAGACACAAAAAAATACAAAACACGTCTTTCCACTTACAACTTACGACTAAAAACTTTTTTTAAAAATTTAATTTACAAACAAATAAAAAAATTTATAACAATGGCAGATTTAAAAGCATTCGCAGAACAGTTGGTTAATCTCACAGTAAAAGAAGTAAATGAGTTAGCCGCAATTTTAAAAGACGAGTACGGCATTGAACCCGCAGCGGCGGCAGTTGCAGTAGCAGCACCCGCAGCAGCGGTAGCGGAAGTTGAGGAAAAAACATCTTTTGATGTTGTTCTCAAATCGGCAGGCGCAGCAAAACTCGCAGTGGTAAAATTGGTTAAAGAACTGACAGGTCTTGGCTTGAAAGAGGCTAAAGATATAGTTGATGCTGCACCTTCAAAAGTAAAAGAAGGCGTATCAAAAGAGGAAGCCGAGTCACTTCAAAAAAGCCTTACTGAGGCTGGCGCAGAAGTTGAACTTAAATAACGCTTCACCTGATTTTTCAGGGCATTTCGGTTTAGAATCCCGCAGTAGCGGGACTCTAAACCTTTCCCGTATTAAATAAAACATAAATAATTTTGATAATTATCAAAATTTAGACATGCAGGTAAAATAGTGATTTTCAATAACTTATAAATTAAAGACAGATGAAAGAACATTATTTTAAAACCATAATTTTAACAGGTTTGATTTTATTGCTGTGTAAAATAGATGTTTTTGCACAACAAACGGAATATAAACGCTGTTTAGATGGTGTTGCAAGGTGGTCTATGTTTGGGCTTGGAGTTTCTGATGGAGATGTAGTCTCAACCGATATTTATGTTG
The DNA here is from genome assembly GCA_031270065.1 of Prevotellaceae bacterium. GTDB lineage: Bacteria > Bacteroidota > Bacteroidia > Bacteroidales > Paludibacteraceae > F0058. Next base: position 6,909 of record JAISYF010000194.1, read on the forward strand.
TTGGCGATACTGTCATAAATAACACTGCATATAAAAAAATGTATTCTTGGTTTTGTTCAAACCCATATAGTAATGATGAATATTGGCAGAATAATTCATTGCAAAATTTTGATTACTATACAAATGGATTAAATTATTATTTCATCAGAGAAAGCGAAGATGCATCACAGATGTTTTTATATAATTCTTTAAACGATGAAGAATTTTTGTTTTCTGATATGAATTTAGAGGTTGGTGACGTTATTTCATACTACATTAATGGATAAATAGAAGTTGATTCTGTGTTTTTTTTCAATGGAGTAAAACATATTAGATTTAAACCAGATTACACAGGTGGATTTTATGAACAAATATATTTCATTGAAGGAATAGGTGCTAATTGGTGGAGTATGATTCCACCAGAAAGCCCGTCTTATGTACATTGTTTTCAAAATCAAACATTTTTTTATAAAAATACATTGAAAAGCAGATATGGATTTGAAAATTGTTATTGTGGCAGTTTTTTTTCTACTGCAATAACAAAAGTAAAAAATAATGATTATAAAATTTTTAATATTGACAATCGATTAGTAGTTAATTTTGTAGAAAAAAGCGATGTTAATATATCAATTTTTGGTATTGACGGCAGATTATTTTACAATAATAATTTTTTTGACAAAGAAATTATTATTTCTACTGAAAATTTTCCAAAAGGAGTTTATTTAATAAAAATTTTTAATACAAATACATATTTTACAGACAAAATTATAATATGAAACACCCACGACTAAATTAAAAATTTAGACACACGAGGCAATGGTTATTTTGTTTTGTAAGGTGTTGAAAATCAAACAAATAAAAAAAATAATCAGATAAAAATCAACACGAAACCTGTAAAAAGCGGTTTCGTATTTAGGTCGGAAGATTATTTATGCAGTAGTGCTGCTGATTATGCAGGCGAAAAAGGAATATTGAATATTGGTTTAGAAAAATAAAGTAAGGCACGGATTGCAAATCCGCACCAGCAAAAAAGAAAGTTGGCAACGTAATTATTAAAACAATAATAACATCATACATAGTTAATTTATAAAATAAAACAAAATAAGATGTCTTTAAAAACTGAAAATCAACGTATTAGTTTTGCAACTATCAAAAATCAGATGAGATACCCTGACTTTTTGGAAGTGCAACTAAAATCGTTTCGAGATTTCTTCCAACTCGATACACCAACAGAAAAAAGGAAGAACGAGGGAATGTATAAGGTTTTCGCCGAAAACTTTCCTATTGCCGACACAAGAAATAACTTTGTGTTGGAGTTTTTGGATTATTTTATCGACCCGCCGCGCTATACTATCGAAGAGTGCATTGCCCGCGGGCTGACTTACAGCGTTCCGTTGAAGGCGAAACTCAAACTCTACTGCACCGACCAAGACCACGAGGACTTTGATACTGTGGTGCAAGACGTGTATTTGGGACCAATTCCGTATATGACGGAAAAGGGTACTTTCGTGATTAACGGCGCAGAAAGGGTAATCGTTTCTCAGTTGCACCGTTCGCCCGGCGTGTTTTTCGGCTCAACAGTCCATACGAATAATACTGTGCTTTATACCGCCAGAATTATTCCGTTCCGTGGCTCGTGGATTGAGTTTGCTACCGATATTAACAACGTAATGTACGCTTATATCGACCGCAAAAAGAAATTGCCTGTTACTACTTTGCTCAGAGCAATCGGCTACGAAAGCGACAAAGATATTTTGGAAACTTTCGGGCTTGCAGAGGAGGTAAAAGCGAACAAAACCAATCTTACAAAATATATCGGACGCACTTTGGCTGCCCGCGTGGTAAAAGTGTGGGCTGAGGATTTTGTTGATGATGCAACAGGCGAGGTTGTTACCGTTGAGCGTACCGAAGTGGTTATTGAACGCGAAACAGTGCTTGAAAAAAAACATATTCAGGAAATTCTTGACTCTGGCAGTCAGTCGATTTTGATACACAAAGAAGACCCGAATATGAGTGATTACTCAATCATTTTCAATACTTTGCAGAAAGACCCGTCGAATACAGAGCGCGAGGCTGTTTTACATATCTACCGCCAACTGCGCAATTCCGAGCCTGCCGATGACGCATCGGCTCGCGAATTGGTAAGCGGTCTGTTTTTCTCTGAAAAAAGATACGACTTGGGAGATGTTGGTCGTTACAGGATTAACAAAAAACTCAGTCTTACAACGCCTCCCACTGTGCGCGTACTCACTCAGCAAGATATTATTGAAATCATAAAATATTTGATTGAATTAATTAATTCAAAAGTTGATGTCGATGATATTGACCATTTGAGCAACAGGCGCGTAAGAACTGTCGGCGAACAACTTTATAATCAGTTCGGCGTTGGCTTGGCTCGTATGGCGAGAACAATCCGCGAAAGAATGAATGTGCGCGACAACGAAGTTTTTACCCCTATTGATTTGATTAATGCAAAAACAATTTCGTCTGTAATCAACACCTATTTTGGAACAAATGCGCTGTCGCAGTTTATGGACCAGCAAAATCCGCTGGCTGAACTTACGCACAAACGCCGTTTGTCTGCTCTCGGTCCTGGCGGTTTGAGCCGCGACAGAGCAGGCTTTGAGGTGAGAGACGTGCATTATACCCACTACGGTCGTCTTTGTCCGATTGAAACCCCTGAGGGTCCAAACATCGGTCTTATATCCTCTTTGTGTATTTTTGCAAAAATTGATGATTTAGGATTTATCGAAACTCCGTATCGTAAAGTAGAAAACGGCGTAGTTGATGTTAATCCAGAACACGTTATTTATATGACGGCAGAGGAGGAGGAAAGCAAATTTATTGCTCAGGGAAATGCGCCTTTGAATGAAGACGGCTCATTTATCAGAACAAAAGTAAAAGCCCGCCAAGATGCAGATTACCCCGTAGTTACGCCAAAAGACGTGGAACTTATGGACGTTGCCCCGCAACAAATCGCCTCTTTGGCTGCTGCGCTTATTCCGTTCCTCGAACACGACGACGCAAACCGCGCCCTGATGGGTTCTAATATGATGCGGCAGGCTGTACCATTATTGCGCCCCGAAGCTCCAATTGTTGGAACAGGCATCGAAGGCAGAATGATTACCGACTCCCGCACGCAAATTATGGCAGAAGGCGAAGGTGTTGTAGAATTTATTGATGCAAAAACTATCAGAATTAATTACGAAAGAACGCCAGAACAGGAGTTTGTGTCTTTTATTGGTTCTGTAAAGGAATATAATTTGCCGAAATTTCAAAAAACCAACCAAGATACCACTATTGACCTGCGCCCATTGGTTAAAAAAGGCGAAAGGGTTACAAAAGGTCAGATTTTGACAGAGGGTTTTGCTACTCAAAACGGCGAACTCGCTCTCGGCAGAAACCTAAAAGTAGCGTTTATGCCCTGGAAAGGTTATAATTATGAAGATGCGATTGTTATCAACGAAAGAGTTGTGCGCGAAGACATTTTTACATCAGTTCACGTTTCGGAATACACGCTCGAAGTGCGCGAAACCAAACGCGGATTGGAGGAATTGACCGCAGATATTCCAAATGTTTCGGAAGACGCTACGAGAAATCTTGATGAAAACGGTATTATCAGAATTGGTGCGCATATTATTCCCGGCGATATTATAATTGGTAAAATTACGCCGAAAGGCGAAACTGACCCAACGCCGGAAGAAAAACTTCTGCGCGCAATTTTCGGCGACAAAGCGGGAGACGTAAAAGACGCATCGCTAAAAGCATCGCCGTCTTTGAGCGGGGTTATTATTGATAAAGCATTGTATTCAAAAGCGATAAAAAGCCGTAAATCAAGAATTAACGATAAGGCTGACCAAGCGAAATTCAAAGAAGAATTTGACGCAAAAGCGCACGACCTCAAAAAACAGTTGATAGAGAAGTTAATTACTGTTACCACAGGCAAAACTTCGCAGGGTGTAAAAGATATTCTCGGAACAGAGATGATTCCAAAAGGAACTAAATTTACGCAAAAACTGTTGAATGAAGTTGATTATCAGTCAGTTCAGTTAAATCGTTGGACAACAGACGAAAAACGCAATATCCAAGTTCGTCAAATTGTAGTAAATTATTTGCGCAAATATAAAGAATTTGATGCTGAATATAAACGCAAAAGTTTCAACCTGACAATCGGCGACGAACTGCCTTCGGGCATTGTGCAGTTGGCAAAAGTTTATGTTGCTAAAAAACGCAAAATCCGCGTAGGCGACAAAATGGCAGGACGGCACGGTAACAAAGGTATTGTATCGAAAATTGTGCGTCAAGAAGATATGCCTTTCCTCGAAGATGGCACTCCTGTTGATATAGTTCTTAACCCGCTTGGCGTGCCTTCGCGTATGAACTTGGGACAGATTTTTGAAACCGTACTCGGCTGGGCAGGCAAAAATCTCGGCGTGAAATTTGCTACCCCTATTTTTGACGGCGCATCTATAGACGACCTCAACGAATGGACAGACAAGGCAGGCGTTCCCCAATACGGCAAAACCTACCTTTATGACGGCGGCACAGGCGACCGTTTCGACCAGCCTGCAACAGTCGGCATTATCTATATGCTCAAACTCGGACACATGGTTGATGACAAAATGCACGCCCGTTCTATCGGACCTTATTCACTTATAACTCAGCAGCCTCTCGGCGGTAAAGCGCAGTTCGGCGGACAGCGTTTCGGAGAAATGGAGGTTTGGGCGTTGGAGGCATTCGGCGCAGCAAACGTGTTGCAAGAAATCTTGACAGTCAAGTCAGATGACGTGAATGGTCGCGCCCGCGCCTACGAGGCAATCGTAAAAGGCGAGCCGATGCCGCAACCAGGATTGCCAGAATCTTTCAACGTATTGTTGCACGAATTGCGCGGATTAGGATTAAGCGTAAAATTGGATTGATTTTTTAAATAAAAAAACAGGTGCAAGTTTTGAATAAAATCTTGTATCTGTTTTTTTTTATGAAAAAAAAATGTAATTTTGCAGAAATTTTTTAACAATAAAACATTATGGAAAAAACACAATTTGCAGACATCAAGTATATGCAACTAAAAACCAACGAAGTGCGCAGACTTCGACTTACAAAAGATTATAAACAAGATTATATGGCAGATATTCTTGGAATTGAGCAGAGCCAATATTCGCGGATAGAAAAAGGCGAATGTGCCGTTGATTTTGACAAAGTACTGAAAATTGCACAAATCCTTGATGTAAATTGGTTTGATATTGTTGATGGCATAAATAGTCAAAATTTTTATAATTGCAAGCAAGCGGGACATAATAATATAATGAATAATTATCAAAATTTTGAAAATGAACGGAAAGCCTATCTTGCACAAATGGAAGACTTAAAAACGCAAATTTCAGAATTAAAAAGAGATAAAGAGGATTTACGAAACAAAATAAAACTGTTGAAAGAAGTAAAAAAATAGATTTTTTACAATATTTTTTGTTTTATGTATCATATTCATAATTTATGCTTTAAATTCATAAATTATGCACAAAAAGATTTTTTTGCTATAAGAAAAGGGGTTACCTTCGCATTAAATTTATTAACTTAATTTATTGTTTAACTAATGAAAATAAAAAACTAATGAAAACAAAAAAATGTTTTTTTTTTAGCGGCTGTGGTCGCAATTGGACTGGTTGCTTGCAACAAAGATGAAATGTTGCAGGAACAAGGTAGAATGAAATCTCCAAGTGTTGATGAAAAATTGGCAAAGGAGTACAATGCAGATTTTAATTGTGTTGCATTTGCTGTTAATCAGATTTTGGAAAAAGATGCAAATTTTCGAGACATTATCCATAAAGAAATTGGTGCGATGTTTGATGGCGATTACAATGTGTTAATCAGTCAATTGATTGTTAAATACAATTATGTTGAGGATTTGTTTAATTCCTTTGAGGTTGAGATTCGCAGTATTGTGGAAAAATATCCTTTGATACAAATTGCAATACCTGTAGAATACGAAAAATGGGATAAACAAAAGGGACTGCCCGTGGTATTTGTTTCATATGAGTTTGACGAAAGCGAAACAAAGTTTGTAAATGGCTATGATTTAGAGGGCAATAATATTTCTCTTGGCACAGTCGAAAAACCAAATTTTCCTGTTGTAGTAATCAGTGAAAACGAAGAAACAAATGTTTTAAACAAATTACCAGCAATACCTGAACCTCCCAAAAATTTAACTGCTACTGGGAACGACGAGGGTATAATGCTCGAATGGCAACAATATTCAGACGAAGATTTAGTAGGATATGATATTTACAGAAAAGCCGATTCTAATGAGAATTTTGTACAAATTGCAAGTTTGGTGTCTTCAAAATCTGAAAACAACACCTATTCTTTTTTAGATGAGAATGCTTTTGGAAAAAATTATCAATATTATGTGGTAAGTTCCAGTAACCATAACACAGGTGATTTTATTATTGTAACAGGTGATTTATATACTCTGAGAAAAAACATTGGTACTTTATATTCAGATCTATCAAATGTTGTTAATGATAATGGATATTCTCACGATATAGATTTAAAGATATTTTATCATACTCCATTTTCTTTTAAGTTAGAATGGGATAGTCCATTCAATGGTCCTTATCAAATTTACAGATACAGGTTTGACGACCCTAATAATCCTAATATTATTACTATGTCATCCAAATCTTTTGTTGATGCCAATCTTTCAGGAAGGTATAAATATGTAATTTGCTTGGAACGTGATAATACCATACGCAGTAACTTTGCTATTGCTTGTCCTTCATATAGAGATAGGTATCAAAAAATACAACTTAAAGATTGTAAATTATACAGCGAAGAAGCTTTAAAAGAAGTAGAAAGTTGGACAAGAGGAAAACCTGATATGAGAGTTCGGTGTTGTATAAGCAACGGATGTTGTCTCGTGTTAAATAAATTAATAAAAATTCCTAAACCAAACAGCCGCAAAGATTCTCATGAAAAATGGAATCCTGTAAATCAAGAATTTTTACTTAATGATGGAGTAAATTCATTAGGCAGTATAGTATCTTTCTTTTGGTGGGAAGAAGATGGAGGATGTAAACTGAATAGATCTATTGAAGCAGAAGTATATTATGAAAACCATTATAGAGCAAGGAGTCCTATTGGTTATGCACAATTTTATAATGATTTTTTTGCTCCTCGTACCGAGATAATGAAGTTATATAAAAATGATTATCTGATAAGTGCCTATAATGGTAGCGACAATTATGCTTTTTGTAATCAGATAAGAGTTTTTGAGTGGTGGCATCAAAACGACGAAAACGATATAGTTGGATATATAGACAGACATCCTTATATAAGAGTACAATGGAGAATAAAAACGGTAAATTAAACTTATATATATTATGAAGAAGTATTTTATATTATTCTTTTTGCCACTTATATTTTGTAGATGTGAAGATAAAGAACTACTCTTTATCAATGAATTTACATTTGATATAGACGGAGTGCATTATGACTTATCCAGAATAGATGAAATAAAAATAACCAGTGAATTTGGCGTTATCGGATACAAAGACAGCGAAAAATCGCCTGTATCTTCCTTATTCTACTATTTTATGGGATACAGTCCAAATCGCGAAAATTCTGCTTATGGTGGCGGTTTCTTTGATAAAAGTGTTCAAAAAGAGACATTTTTTAATGTGCCTGACCCTTCAATTTATTCTTCGTTTTGGATTGAAATTGACAATGAAATTTACGATGCCACCAGTGGTTATATTGAAATGACAAGCGAAAATGCTTATAAAAAAAGAACTGAAAGCAACTATCATAAGGCGCACGGCACATTTGATTTTGTAATGGAAAACAGATATAATAAATCAGATACTATTCACGTTACCAACGGCAAGTTTCTGTATCAATCTTATACATATAGTGAATGTGTGGAAGATGTATGGAATTGATTTTTTCCTGCTTTGTAATCTGTGCCAAGCAACTAACTGAAAAATCTGCGCAATTTGCAAAATCGCGCCAGCGTGTAGAAAAAAAAACAACACACCGCACCTCAAAAAAATGGGTTGCGGTGTAGTTTTACACCAATTAATAGACTATGCCTTTCCTTGCAGACGGCACTCCTGTTGATATAGTTCTTAACCCGCTTGGCGTACTTGACAGAAAATTTAAAAGATTACAGGAAAATAAAAAACAAATTTGATGAATACCATTTATATCTGAAACGAGTTTTTTTTTGTTGATAAAAATTTCATAAAAACTTCACATTTTATCATAAAAATTTTGTAATTTCGCAGGTCTTAAAAATTTTTAATTTAGTTAATTTGTGATAAGAAAATGGCGACAGCAATTTCCTTTGAAAATATTTCTAAACAATACCGTTTGGGATTGGTTTCTACAAAGACTTTGAGCCACGACCTTAATCGTTGGTGGCAGACTTCCGTTCTCAAAAAAGACGACCCTTATCTCAAAATCGGCGATGTGAATAACCGCGCTACCAAAGGCACAAGCGACTATGTTTGGGCGTTGCGCAACATCACCTTTGATGTGCAAGAGGGCGATGTAGTGGGCATTATCGGCAAAAACGGCGCAGGGAAAAGCACGCTTTTGAAAATTTTGTCGAAAGTTACCGCGCCTACCACAGGCGCAATCAAGGCAAAGGGCAGAATTGCCTCACTTTTGGAGGTCGGCACAGGCTTTCACGGTGAAATGACAGGGCGCGAAAATATCTATATGAACGGTGCAATTCTCGGTATGACCAAGCCCGAAATTGCCCGCAAACTTGACGAAATTGTCGATTTTTCGGGTATAGAACGCTACATCGACACACCTGTAAAACGCTATTCGAGCGGTATGACGGTGCGTTTGGGCTTTGCTGTTGCTGCACACTTAGACCCCGAAATTCTCGTTGTAGATGAGGTACTTGCCGTTGGCGATGCCGAATTTCAGAAAAAAGCGATTGGAAAAATGCAAGATGTGAGCAGAGGCGAGGGGCGGACTGTGCTGTTTGTTAGCCATAATATGGCGAGTATGAGGCAGTTGTGTAAAACAGGGATACTTCTAAAAGACGGCAGCGTGGAATATGCAGGCAAAATAAACGAAGTTGTAGAATATTATGTAGGCAATTCGTACACCGAAAATCCCAAAATATATTTTGACGATATTTCTACCGCATTGGGAAACGAAAATATTAAAATAAAATCTTTTGAAGTCGCACCAACGGAAGGCGATGCATTGACAATTTCTTCTGGCATTACAATGAAATTGCTTTTTTATTGTAATAAAAAAAGCATTGTGTTAGACGTTTCATATCAAATTTATACTATTGAAGATTTTTTGATTTTAGGAGAAGGCGTTATTGTTGGCAAGGCACACGAAACACAAAAGGGATTATATTCGTTAGAAATTACAATACCAAAAAATTTTTTTAATAGCGGTAAATATAGGATAAATATTTGGTTCGGAGAAAATAATAAATATTGCCTGTATCAAATGCCATCTCAAATTTTTACAATAGAAGATTCTTTTAATAGAAATTCGGCTGGACTATTACAAATAGAATTTGAAAAAAAATCTGCATATACAGGCACACATTTTTAATAACAATATGACCGAAACAAACCGCATAGAATACAAAGAAACACTGACCGATGGTTTAGAAAAAGAAGTTGTTGCTTTTCTGAACTATACGGGCGGCGGAGATATTTTTATCGGAATTGATAAAAATGGCAATCACATTGGTGTGGCAAATGCTGACCAAATGCAGTTGCAAATCAAAGACCGACTGAAAAATAATATCACGCCTTCATGTATGGGTTTGTTTGATATTGTAGTGGAAAGGTCTGATAATGTTAATGTTATAAAAATTATTGTGGCAAGCGGAATGGAACGACCGTATTTCCTAAAAAAATACGGAATGAGCGAAAAAGGAGCGTACATTCGCACAGGAAGTGCTACCGAGCCGATGCCTGCAAAAATGATTGAACAACTTTTTGCCAAACGGGTGCGAAATTCTATCGGAAAAATAAAATCTACTTACCAAAACTTGAAATTCGAGCAACTGCAAATTTATTACAATGCTGCCGACAAAACGCTCAACAGCCAGTTTGCCTCCAATCTCGAACTGCTCAACGAAGACGGTTTGTATAATTATGTTGCCTACTTGATGGCGGACACCAACGGCATGTCTGTGAAAACGGCTCGATACAGCGGTACAAACCGCAACGACCTGATTGAAAACAACGAATACGGTTACTGTTCGCTGATAAAAGCCACCAAACAGGTACTTGATAAAGTGGAACTCGAAAATTTTACACGTACAAAAATCACTTCAAAACAGCGACTCGACCGCCGACTGTGGAATGCGGTTGCACTGCGCGAGGCGGTTGTCAATGCCATAGTGCATAACGATTACACACGAGAAACCGCACCAAAATTTGAGTTTTTCGACGACCGTTTTGAAATCGCCACTTATGGTGGCTTGCCGGAAGGATTGACCGTTGAAGAGTTTTTTTCAGGCAGGTCGATGCCTCGCAATAAGGAAATAATGAGAATTTTTAAAGATTTGGAGTTTGTAGAGCAACTTGGTACAGGTGTTCCGCGTATTTTGCAGTTTTACGGCAAAGAATGTTTTTCGTTTTCCGAAAATTTTGTAACGATGATTTTTCCTGCGGATAAAGAATTATGGGAAGAATTAAAACACGAAAGGGAGCAAGTCAGCACCCAAGTCACTCCGCCAGTTGAGGAACAGGTTACCCCGCCAGTTACCCCGCCAGTCACCCCGCCAGTCACCCCGCCAGTTACCCCGCCAGTCGAGGAACAGGTTACCCCGTTAGTCAAAACATTAGTTAATGTTGTCGAACACGAAATGAGTAGAATAGAAATTCAAACAAAATTAGGATTGGTAGATAAAATGCACTTTTTGCAATTTTACATTCAACCCGCCCTCAAACTCGGCTTAATAGAAATGACTATACCTGACAAACCCAACAGCCGACTGCAAAAATATCGGCTGACAGAAAAAGGGGAAAGAATGAAAATAAAAAAAAATAAAAAAATAAAATATTGACGTATGAAAAATATTGATAATAACATATTGGTTTCCATTGTAATTCCTGTTCATAATGCAGAAAAATATCTTGAAGAATGTTTGAATAGCATTCAAAATCAGACATTTACGCAATGGGAATGTATCATTGTTAATAACGGTTCTACCGACAGCAGTTTATCTATTATTCAAAAATTTGCAGAAAAAGACAACAGATTTTCATATTATAGTATTTCTAATAGCGGATACGCAAAAATGCCAAGAGATTTGGCAGTATCTTATGCAAACGCAAAATGGATATTTTATGTGGATGCAGATGATTATGTAGAGGTGGATACATTAGAAAAAATATTTGTCAGAGCAACAGAAACAGACGCAGATATTGTTTATCCGAGAATGATATTTTTTCATGACAAAGTGTCTGAAAATGATCTTACGCTTCCTGCAAAAGAATTTGATATGACGCAAATAATAACAGGCAAAGAAGCGGTAAAATTAACGCTTCCAGAATGGAAAATTGGAGCAAACGGCGGATTAATCAAACGTAAACTTTGGTGTTCTTTAACCACCTATCAAACACAAGAAAATCTTTTTCTGATTGATGAATATGATACGCGAGAATTACAAACAAAAGCGCAAAAAATTGCCTTTGCCGACACAAATTATTTTTATCGTCAAAATCTTTCTTCTCTTACAAGACAAATAAACGTAAAAGTATTTGAAAAATTAATCACAGATAAATTATTAGAAAATCTTGTAAAAAAAGAATTTTCAGAAGATTTGAATTATATACAACAAGTTCGCAGATACAGAATTGACAATATCATATCTTTACAGAATTTTTTTCTTAACAATTGGTCAAAAATAAAAAACAAGTCCAAAGCATTACGCATTTTATACGACAGTTATAAAGATACGTCTTATAAAATATTTCAGGGAAACCATATATTACAAAAAATAATCAGCACAAACTTCTTTTGTTTCGAATTTTATTTATGGTTTAAACATAAAAAAAGACTGTATAAATCAATAAAAAAATAAAAATAATGGCAACAATAATTGCATTCTCCAAAGACAGACCGTTACAACTTCACGCTTATCTTGAAAGCATTCTGCTGTACGGCGATATAAAACAGGAACTGGTCAATGTTATTTACCTGCAAACAGGAAACATTTCCTAATAAATATAAATGAGTCCAAACACAGAATACATAGCAACGATTATGAACAGTAAAGAACCGCAAATCATTCAACTTCCAAAAATTCCCGACCGCAGAGGAAATCTGTCGTTTATCGAAAGTGGAAATCATATCCCATTTGATATTGAGCGTTGCCACTGGATTTACGATGTGCCGGGCGGCGAAAAACGTGGCGGACACGCTTACCGCACTACCGAAGAGTTTATTGTGGCTCTTTCGGGCAGTTTCGATGTCGTTGTAAATGACAGTAAAGAAGAAAAAACATATCATTTAAACCGTTCCTATTATGGACTTTATATTCCTGCAATGAACTGGCGGACAATGGAAAATTTTTCAACCAATTCGCTGGCATTGGTTTTGTCTTCTACAAAATATGATGCGGACGATTATTTGAGAGAGTTTGAGAAATTTAAGTACCTGAAAATAGAATAACTATGGATAAAAATATGCTTGATACGCGAGTAACCTGGGTTAGCACTTTTATGTATGTCGATAAAGTAGATACAACTAAAAATTTTGTTGATTTTAAGCAATAGAAAAAGCGGGAACAGGTACACGCGATATGTTGCGATTGTGTAAAAACGCAGGATTGCGAGAGCCTGAATTTATTCAGGAAGAAATGTTTCGCACAGTTTTATGGCGCGAGCAATCAACCGATTTTGAAATGAAAGGTCCTGATAAAAGTCAGGATAATTTGACTGCCAACCAACAAAAAATTTTGGCTGAAATCACACAAAATATAAGTATTACAATTCCTCAATTGGCTGAAATCATAAAAATTTCGGAACGAAAAATCCGTGAAAATATTCACAAACTTAAAGAAAAAGGTATTTTGGAACGGCACGGCGCAAAACGAAACGGCTACTGGAAAATCAGTACTCAAAAATAAAAAAAATTTTTTACAAAACGAATTGAAATTATGAATACGGTTTATGATTGTTTGATAATAGAAATGGACAAACACCACAATGCGCTTGGAAATATCACTGTGGTGGAAAACGGCAAAGATGTGCCTTTCAATATACAGCGGGTTTATTACCTGTATGATGTGCCGGGCGGTGAGGAACGCGGCGGACACGCGCACAAAGCGTTGCGACAATTGATTGTGGCGGCAAGTGGCAGTTTTGACGTTGTTTTAGACGATGGCAAAAACAAAAGAATTGTTTCGCTTAATCGTCCATACAATGGACTTTTGATTGTGCCGGGAATATGGCGAGAATTAAATAACTTTTCTTCGGGTTCGGTCTGTTTGGTGCTGGCATCGGAAAAATACGATGAAAAGGACTATATAAGGGATTACCAAGAATTTTTGAAAGAGAAAAAATAATTTGATATGCAATTCGTGATTATCCAGAAATTTATAGAATTAAAAAAATGAGTACAATCCATAAATTATCCGACATACAATCTGCGAAAATTGGCAAAAACACAAACGTTTGGCAGTTTTGTGTGATATTGCCCGATACCGAAATTGGCGACAACTGCAATATCTGTTCGCACTGTTTTATCGAAAACGATGTGAAAATCGGCAATAATGTTACCGTAAAATGTGGCGTGTATCTTTGGGACGGTATCGAAATAGAAGACGATGTTTTCGTTGGCCCCAACGTAACCTTTACCAACGACAAATACCCGCGCTCGAAGCAATATTCTGAAGAATTTCAGAAAACTGTGATAAAAAAAGGTGCGTCTATTGGCGCAGGTGCAACCATTCTTGGCGGCGTAACTGTTGGCGAAAAAGCAATGATTGGCGCAGGTAGCGTGGTTACAAAAGATATTCCGTCTGGCGAACTTTGGGTAGGTAATCCTGCAAAATTTGTTAGAAAAATTGAATAAATTTTTGTCCAAAGAATTTTGTTAATTCAAAAATAAATACTATTTTTGCACCTGTTTCATTGCGAAAATGTGAAGTTTTACACATAAATACACTCAAACATGTGATTTTATATGTTTAGACCAATGACCGAAAACGCGGTTTTGCAGTCGCTTGTGGCGCAGTTTGAAGTGCTGCCTCGTTATTGGGTTTCGCAGCGCAATGCCGAAGTGGATTTTATGCTGCAAAACGGCACAGCAATTATTCCGATAGAAGTGAAATCGGCGCACAGTGTGGCAGGAAAAAGTTTGTCGCTGTACAACGAACTGTATGCGCCAGATTTGCGTATTAGTTTTTCGTACAACAACTTGAAAAAAGATGGCAATTTGTTGAATATTCCTGTTTTTTTAACTGACTGGACAAAAAAGTTAATTGATTTATGATAAAATTCCTTAATTTACAAAAAATTTTTTTAGACGTATAAAAATATGATTATTAGTATTTTACTTCCATTTTTATGGGTATGCGGTTTTAATTCAGCATTTTTTTATAAAATTGCACTTTTTATTCAGCATTTTTATTATCTTTGCAGCCGAATTTTATAAGTAATTGAAAATGGATACTTTAATTGATTTATACAGAACGTTGCTTGCGCGGACAGATACAGGTTTTGTGCGCTATCTGCACGAAAAAATTGACTGGTCGGCGCGGATGTTTGGTATTATGGGTGCGCGAGGAGTTGGCAAAACAACGCTTCTGCTGCAACATATCAAACTGCATTTGGATACGGAAAAATCCGTTTATGTAGATGCGGGCGATGTCTATTTTTCAGAAAATCGGCTCTTTGATTTTGCCAATTCATTCTATAAAAACGGCGGAAAGCACCTTTTTGTTGACGAAATCCACAAATATGCCGAATGGTCGAAAGAATTGAAAATGTGCTACGACTATTTCCCAGATTTACAGGTAGTTTTTACAGGTTCTTCGATTTTGGACATTTATCGAGGAAGCGACGATTTGAGCCGCCGCGCTTTGTCGTATAAAATGGTTGGGCTGTCGTTCCGCGAATATCTTGTAATGTCGCAAAAACTTGATATTGAGCCATATACGCTTGACGAAATTTTGGCAAACAAAGCCGAGCCTCCTCTGGAACACCCTTTGCCGCTGTTTAAGCAATATCTGCAACGCGGTTATTACCCTTTTTATGCAGATACAGGTTACGAACTTCGTTTGCAAAACATTATCAATCAGACACTTGAAAATGATATTCCTATTTTTGCAAAAATGAACGCCGCCACTTCGCGCAAACTAAAACAGTTGCTCTACATTGTGGCGCAAACTGTGCCGTTTAAGCCAAATTTCAATAAACTTGCCGAAAGTGTGGAAACGCACCGCAACCAAGTAAAAGATTATCTGTGTTTTATGGAGCAGGCAGGGCTGATTTTCCAACTGCAAACCGATGTTAATGGCTTGCGAGCATTGGCAAAAACAGAGAAAATTTATCTTGACAACACTAATTTGAGTTACGCCATAGCACAACAAAATACTGATATTGGAAATATGCGCGAAACATTTTTTGCTAATCAAATGTCAGTAAATCACAAAGTTACATCGTCCGAGAAAGCCGATTTTGTGATTGACGGCAAAACTTTTGAAGTGGGTGGGCGGCAAAAAAACCAAAAACAAATTACGTGCGTAAAAAATGCTTTTGTGGTAAAAGATGAAATTGAATACGGATACCAAAATATCGTGCCACTTTGGGCGTTTGGGTTAAATTATTAGAAAATATTATGATAAAATTCCTTGATTTACAGAAAGTTAATCTTGCTCACAAAGAAGAAATAGAAGAACGGCTGTTAAAAACTTTTCGCAGCGGTTGGTATCTTTTGGGCGATGAAGTAAAAAATTTTGAACAAAACCTGTCAAAATTTATCGGCACACGTCACGCAATCGGTGTGGCAAATGGACTTGATGCCTTGCGGCTGATTTTCCGCGCCTATATCGAAATGGGTGTAATTCAGGCGGGCGATGAAGTGATTGTGCCTGCAAATACCTATATTGCCAGCATTTTGGCGATTTCGGAAAGCGGACTCACGCCTGTGCTTGTTGAACCTGATATTGATACTTATAACATTGATATTGAGCGAATTGAAAAAAAAATTACGCCAAAAACAAAAGCAATTCTCATTGTACATCTGTACGGTCGCGCCGTTTGGTCGGAAAAATTGGCAGAATTGGCAAAAAAATACAGTCTGAAAATTGTAGAGGACAATGCGCAGGCGATTGGGGCGAGCCACTCCCCCACCCTCCCCGAAAGTGATGGTGAGTTCTCTCCTTTCGGGGAAGTTAGAGGGGGCTTGCGCACAGGCAACTTGGGCAATGCCGCAGGTTTCTCTTTTTATCCCGGAAAAAATCTCGGTGCGCTGGGAGATGGAGGCGCGGTTACAACCAACGATGACGAACTTGCAACGGTTGTCCGTACATTGGCAAATTATGGCTCAAGCAAAAAATATGTTTTTGATTATCAAGGAATAAACTCGCGTTTAGACGAAATTCAAGCCGCAGTTTTAGATGTAAAACTGAAATATATTGACCAAGAAAATGAATACCGCAGAAAAATTGCAAAACGTTATATTTTAGAAATTACAAATCCCAAAATCATTTTGCCTCAAATGCCTGAAAATGAAAAGGAACACATTTTTCATCTGTTTGTTATTCGCACCGAAAACCGCGATAAATTTCAGAATTATTTAACCGAAAACGGCATACAAACAGTTATACACTACCCTATTCCGCCGCATAAACAGGCGTGTTACAAAGAATTTAATAATATTTCTTTGCCAATTACAGAGAAAATTCACAAAGAAGTATTATCTTTGCCAATCAGTCCTGTGATGACAGAAGAAGTTAAAAAAGTAATAACAACATTAAATAATTGGAAATGAAAAATAAAGAAACTCCTTTGGTAAGCGTAATAGCAAGTTGTTACAACCAGTCGCCATATTTGATAGAAACTCTGGAAAGTATAAAAAAACAGACGTATAAAAACTTGCAACTGATAATGTGGGATGACTGTTCGACCGATAATTCAGTTGAATTGATTGAAAAATGGATTTCCGACAATCAAGTTGATTGCGTTTTTTTAAAACATAAAAAGAATATGGGAATTTGCAAATCTCTAAACGAAGCATTTACTTATGTTAAAGGTAAATATTTGCAAACGGTTGCAATGGACGATATTCTCTTGCCAGATAAAATAGAGCGGCACGTTGAGATGATGGAAAATTCGAGCCAAAAAGATGCTTTGGTGTTTAGTAATGCTCACCTCATTGATGAAAAATCAGGTTTTTATCAGAATAAATTTATTGCTTATACTTATCACAAAAACTATCTCAGTTTACAATCGGGCAATTATTACCAAATGCTTTTACAAGCTAATTTCATACCTGCAATGTCTATTTTATATAAAACCCAAGTTATTAAACAACTTGGTGGCTGGGACGAAAAATTAAAATATGAAGATTACGATATGTTGTTACGTATTGCACAAAAATATGATTTTATTTATGATGATAATTATTCAGTAAAATACAGAATAGTAAGTAATGGTTTAAACAGTAAATTAACAGAATCGGCTTCATTCTCTTATGAAGATGCAAAGGTATATCTTAAACATTTGGAAGAGCCGATTGCTAATAATTTTCTCAAAAATTTTCTTATCAAGTTATATTATAGTAAGTCCGAAGAACTTGATTATTTTAGAAAAGAATATTTTATTCGTAAGGAAACACAGGGCTTTTCTCTCTTTTGTGTAAAAAACAGTATTCCTTTATGGATTCACAAAATACATAGAATTGTCAAAAATTCTTTATATATAATAAAAAATAATAAAATATATTAGGGGCGATGTGCAAAAAAAAATGCAATATTTGTGAAACTTTACAAATAACAAATAAAGGAATTGAATTGAAAAATAAATAAAAATCACACCAAAATACACTGTTTTCACCAATAAATTTTAAGAAAATTTAGTATATGCAGAAAAAACGAGTATTCATAAGCAGCGTACAGTCGGAATTTGTGGAAGAACGGCAAATTTTGAACGATTACCTGACAACCGATGCGTTGTTGGGCAGGTTTTTTGAGCCGTTTATTTTTGAAAATGTGCCTGCGCTCAATGCCTCTGCTGTTACTGTTTTTTTAAATGAAGTTGAACAGTGCGATATTTACTTGGGTATTTTTGGCGAAAAATATGGTTTTGAAGATGCTGACGGAATTTCACCGACAGAACGCGAATTTGATTTTGCAACGCAGAAAGATAAAATCCGTTTTGTGTATGTGAAACAGTCGGAAAATCGAAATAAAAAAGAAAATTTATTGATAAAAAAAGCCGAAAACGTGATTGTCCGCCGTAGTTTCGCCACGCCCGAACAACTGAAAACCGCCGTCTATGCCTCGCTTGTAAATTATCTGCTCGAAAACGAATATATCCGTACAACGCCCTTTGATGCAACGCTTAACACCGAAGCCGCTTTTACAGATATTGACGAAGAAAAAGTGCGCAACTTTGCAGAAATAGCCAACGAAAAACGTGATTTTCCGTTTGACCGCACAACCGACCCGCGCCGCGTGCTTGCTCATTTGAATTTAACAAAAGGCGAAAGAATTACCAATGCGGCGATACTTCTTTTTGGCAAACAGCCGCAACGTTTTTTCATTACCTCAGAAGTAAAATGCGCTCATTATCACGGCGTTAGAGTTTCAAAGCCGATTCCTTCGTATCAGGTTTATAAGGGCGATGTTTTTGAAATGATTGATAAAGCGGTTGATTTTGTGCTGTCGAAAATCAATCTGTATGTCGGCGACCGCAGCGAAAGCGTTACTGTTGATGTGGAGTACGAAATGCCCAAACAGGCAGTTCGAGAGGCGATTGTAAATGCCGTTTGCCACCGCGACTACACGAGCAACGGCAGCGTGCAAGTGATGCTTTTTGCAGACCGCCTCGAAGTGTCAAATCCCGGACATTTGCCTTATGGTCTGACGGTTGAGCAACTTTATTTCATTCACAATTCCATTCCTGCCAATCCTCTTTTAGCCGAGCCGATGTACTTGCGCGGCACTATTGAACGAATGGGAACAGGCACGGAAGATATGGCAACTCTTTGTGTTGAAAAAGGACTTCAAAAGCCGCTTTATCAACAACAATTAGATTTTAGAGTGGTTTTGTACCGCAATACAGAACAAATCGAAAATGTTGAAAATCAAAACAATAATAATATTGCCGAACAAGTCAGTGATACAGTCGACACCCAAGTCAGCACCCAAGTCAGCACCCAAGTCAACACCCAAGTCAGCACCCAAGTCGACACCCAAATCGAAAAACTTATTATGAGTTTTAATGATGATGTTTTATCAATAAATGATTTGATAAAAACTTTAAATTTGAAAGAAAGACGAACTTTTGCTCGTAATTACATTCAACCCGCACTTCGTCTCGGTTTAATAGAAATGACAATCCCAGACAAGCCAAATAGCCGATTACAAAAATATCGTTTAACAAAAAAAGGTATAAAATTTAAAAGAAAAATTGGGCATTCGTTTCGTATTCCAAAATAACAGATTTTGATACTCGCGAGCACGAAACAAGCGCATTGCTCAAATTACACGCAGCCTTTGAACTTGAAAAATTGTAAATTATCACTTATAACGAATCAGAAACCATTGAAACAGAAGGAATTAAAATAGAGATAATTCCTGTTTGGAAATGGTTGTTAAATTAAAAAAAATTAAAAATAAAAATAAAATGTTTTCACTAATAATCTGTTCCCGCACACCCGATATTCCGCAGAATTTAAAAGAAAATATTGCGGAAACGATAGGGGTTGAGTATGAGTTGATTGTAATTGACAATTCAAACAACGAATATTCAATATTTGCTGCATATAACGAAGGTATTCGCAGAGCAAAAGGCGAAGTTTTGTGCTTTATGCACGAAGATATTTTATTTTATACGCAGAATTGGGGAAAAAATATATTCAGACACTTTGAAGTCAAAACAATAGGATTAATTGGAGTGGCAGGAACTCATTTTTTGCCCAATAAACCTATATATTGGACAGATTCACCATTAATTTCGGAATATAATCTGACGAATAATTGCGGGAAAAGGATAGAATGTTTTAAAACGCATTTTTTTAAAGGAGAAAAAACAGTAGATGTTGTAGCGTGTGACGGGCTTTGTTTTTTTGTAAGAAAATCGCTGTTCATACCCTGTCATTCCGCGCTTGAAGTGAAATCTCATATTTTTTTTGACGAAAAAACATACACAGGCTTCCATTACTACGATATGGACATTTGTATGCAGGTTTTGAAAGCGGGTTACAAAGTAGCAGTTTGCAATGATGTTTTGATTGAGCATTTTTTTAACGTAAGCAAATACAGAACAAAAAAAGATATGTTGCCTTTTGAAGTTAGTAAAAACAAATTTTTTCAGAAATGGAAAAATAATTTACCAATTTGGCGTGGAATAGACAATATACCACAATACTCATTAGAAAGAATAAATAATTTGTATAAATCGGAATATGAAATGAGCAAAAAAGTAAAATCAAAAGAGTATAAAATTGGGTATAGACTACTCCACCCTTTTAAATTGATAAGAAAAATTTTAAATATCAAGTAAAAATAAAAACGATGCTATTGGGTTGCAAAAATTTAATTTGTTTGATTTTGTTAGCAACGAAATGCTGAATTACGCACTGCGGTTTTTGCTCACATTGATTTGTACAATAATCGTTGCCACAATAAACTTATCATTTAGTAGAAATTCCATTCAAAAAAAATTGGAAAAAATATTATCAGACGAAAAGAAAATTATTAAAAATTAAATATAGTTATGATACCAAAAATTATACATTACTGCTGGTTTGGCAAAGGTCTAATGCCGCAATCGCTGAAAAACTGCATAAAATCGTGGAAAAAATTGATGCCCGATTATAAAATTATGCGTTGGGACGAAAGCAATTTTGATACAGAAAAATATGCTGCGTCAAAATATGCGCTGAAAACAAAAAAATACGCGCTTGTGTCTGATGTTTGCCGTTACAATGTGCTGTACAAGTACGGCGGAATTTATCTTGACACAGATGTTGAAGTTTTTGAGCGTTTCGACAGGTTTCTTGACGCCGATTTTTTCTCGGCTATAGAACTTTACCCCGGTTTTTATGAAGAAGGCGCACCCCTGCTTGACGAAAATGGAAATCCGAAAATAAAAGGCACTGAAATTCCTCATTTAGAAATACTTACATCTACAATGGCTTGTGTTCCGCAAAATGAAATGATTGGTAAAATCCGCAATTTTTACAACAGTATTGATGCAGACGAGAACTATGCAATAAATTATCGTTTGCACGTCAATAACGACAGGTTTGTTGCTCGGCATTTGACGGAATATGGTTTTAGGTATGTTGATAAGGAACAGCATCTTGAGCACAATTTTGTCGTTTATCCAACAGGGATTTTCGGACACGCGCTTTGCCTGAACAGCGATTATTCGGTGTCGTACCACCACAATGCAGCAAGTTGGGGAGACGGCAAGCCAAAAGACTACAAATTCGCTTTGACAATGGACAAATTGCATTTGTTGCCATTATATAAAAAATACAAAAAAATAAGAAAAAACATAAAAAAAATTTTGAAAAAATTGTAATATGCTTTTTAATTCAATAGATTTTTCCATTTTTATGCCGATAGTTTTTATAATTTATTGGCTATTGAGGAAAAATGTAAAAATTCAAAACCTTTTTCTGCTTGCTGCCTCGTATTTTTTCTATGCGTGGTGGGATTGGCGGTATTTGTCGCTGATTTTGGTTTGCTCGCTGACAAATTACGGCGCGGGACTGTTGCTGGCAAACTTTTCCAAAGTTCAAAACTCTGGAAAAGTTGATAAACGAAAAATTGTGTTAATTGCCTGCTGTGCAATCTGTTTAGGTATTCTCGGCGTGTTTAAATATTACGATTTTTTCGTAAATTCGTTTGTTGATGCGTTTTCGTTATTTGGCGTGCAAATGCAGGCGCACACGCTGAAATTGATTTTGCCTGTCGGAATTTCGTTCTATACTTTCCACACGTTGAGTTACACGATTGACGTGTATCGCCGTAAGTTTGAGCCGACAAAAGACGTGGTTTCGTTTTTCCTTTTTGTTAGCATTTTTCCGCTTGCAATGGCGGGACCGATAGAACGCGCCACAAATCTTTTGCCGCAGATTTACGCAAAACGCAAATTCGACTACGCGCAGGCGACAGACGGAATGAGGCAAATTCTTTGGGGACTTTTCAAAAAAGTAGTGATAGCCGACAACTGCGCAACTTATGTAAATGAAATTTTCGGTTCGTATTCCACACAAAGCGGAAGTACGCTTTTGCTTGGCGCGGTTTTCTTTGCATTTCAGATTTACGGCGATTTTTCGGGTTACTCCGATATGGCGATAGGAATTGGTAAATTGCTGGGTTTCAAGTTTTTGAATAACTTTAAATTTCCCTATTTTTCGCGCGACATTGCGGAATTTTGGCGGCGTTGGCATAT
>JAISYF010000039.1 GCA_031270065.1 Prevotellaceae bacterium
TAGGATACTGCGTGCGCTGCGTTGCAGAACCTCCAAAATAATTTTTATAGTGCGGCTGTATCAAAAGGGTTTTTATCTAACGCAAAGAACGCAAAGATTTGAAGATTTGAAAATTTGAAGATTTGAAAATGCAAAAATGCAATTTGAATATTTGGGGATTTTAATTTCAAATCTTCAAATTTTCAAATTGTATTTTTGCATTTTCAAATCCTCAAATTTTCAAATTTTCAAATTTTCAAATTTTCAAATTGAATTTCCATGCAGTTTTTTGGGGATTTCATATTCCGCAAGCCGTTGGCGTTGCGGTTACGAAAGTTAAGCCCATTCGGGCTAATGTGTCGCTTTGCGGATTATCATATAAAAATTTATAAAAAAAAACATAATTTACTGTTGGTAATTCATAATTTTTTTGTACCTTTGCAGTCGTTTTTTTAAAACACATTTGTATTAATAAAATTATTAAGAATTTATGGCAAATCATTATGAAACTGCTTTCATTTTAACTCCCGTTTTGTCTGACACACAGATGAAGGAGGCAGTAGAAAAGTTCAAAAATTTGCTCGTTGAAAACGGCGCGCAGATTGAGAATGAGGAGTTATGGGGATTGCGCAAACTCGCATACCCGATTGAAAAAAAATCTACAGGTTTTTACGTTGTAATGCAATTCAGCGGCGAACCTGCATTAGTAGAAACGTTGGAACTTCAATTCCGCCGCGACGAGCGCGTACTGCGTTTCTTAACTTTCCGTTTGGATAAATACGCTTACGAATACGCCGAAAGACGTATGAAAAAGAATGTTGAACCGGTTGCAAAACCCGAAAAAAAGGAGGAAACGAATTATGGCGAATAATCAGGAAATCCGTTATTTACAGCCTGCCGCTGTTAATAGCAACAGAAAAAAGTATTGCCGTTTCAAAAAAAGCGGAATCAAGTACATCGACTACAAAGACCCTGAATTTTTGAAAAAATTTCTGAATGAACAGGGAAAAATCCTGCCCCGCAGACTTACGGGAACATCGTTGAAATATCAGCGCAAAGTGGCTCAGGCTGTTAAAAGAGCGCGTCATCTGGCATTGCTGCCTTATGTAACTGATTTGTTGAAATAATTTTAAAAGGAGGAAAACAGTATGGAAATCATTTTAAAAGAAGACGTAGCAAATTTGGGCTACAAAGACGATGTTGTGAAAGTAAAAGACGGCTATGGTCGCAACTTCTTAATTCCAACAGGCAAAGCGGTTATCGCATCGGTATCGGCTAAAAAAGTGTTGGCTGAAAATCTGAAACAACGCGCACACAAACTCGCGAAAATCAAAGGCGATGCAGATTCATTGTCAGACCGTTTGAGCGGTTTAACGCTTACAATCGGAGTAAAAGCAAGCAGCACAGGCACAATTTTTGGCTCTGTAAATAACATTCAAGTTGCAGAGGCATTAGCAAAAGAAGGCTTTGAAATTGATAGAAAAACTATCATTATCAAAGAGAGCATCAAAGAAGTGGGCGACTACACAGCAGTTGTAAAACTTCACAAAGAGGTTGCTCCTGTGATTAACCTGCACGTTGTGGCAGAATAATGCCTCGACTGCGCTCGGCAAACAAGTAGTTGTTAAGCACAGGCGACCACTAAAAAAAATCTAAAATAAAAAATCTTTTTTTTTCATAAAATTAAATTGAAAGGGGCAAGTTGTGAAACTTACCCCTTAATTTTTTTATGCATTTGTGATTTTTACTTCACATTTTTCATCATATTCAATGCTTCTATTGCATTTTCGTCTGTTGGATTGAGTTCTAATATTTTTTCTTGAAAAGATTTTGTTGTTTTATAATCTTTTTGCTCAAAATAATACGCACCCAAAGACCTGTAACATTCAATCAAATTTTTGGAATTTTTTGCAGGGTCTTGCGCAAGAATTTCCGCAGCAGCCTCATAATAAGGCTTTGCTAAACCAAGTTTCGACTCTGGGTCTAAAAGATTTTGTATTCTTGCTCTCCAAAAATAACCAAGATACGTTCTCGGAGCCATTTCAATAACATAAGCGAGTGCGGTGTCGCCTTCTGCGCAATAAATCTGCCTTGTTGTACTGTCTGCATAAGCAGCAACGTAACAATATTGTCCAAGCACAAGAGAAAAATTTACGTTAGCAGTAGTATTTGTATTATCGCTTTTTTGTATAAATTTTTTATAATTTTCAATCGCTTGCGGGTATTGGCGGTTTAAATAATAAACGTTACTGAGTTCTTTATATATTTCAGTATTTGCCGTGTCTATTTGCAACGCTTTTTCATATTGTGCAACAGCCTCATCTTTAAGCCCTTTGGCGTTTAACAGGCGCGCATTATAGATATAATCCTGCGCAACAAAATTTACATTCGGCAATTTCAAAAAATCGTTTGAATAGTCCAAAGCCAGAGAATCTTTCAATTCCGCTTTGTTATAAACATAAAGGCGGTTTAACAGTTTGTTGTCTGGTTCATATTTCAACGCGCTGTTTATAATTTCCAAAGATTTTTCATAATCCTCTTTTGTGCCTTTGGAATAGAGAATAATTGCATATTTAGACAGGTCATTTACCGAATATTTATCATTTTTCACATATTTTTCATAAGCATTTGCAGCATCGGTATATCTGCTGTTTTGGTAATAAACTTCGCCGAGTTCGCGGTAAGTAAGCGGTGAATTTTCGTCAAGAGCCAAAAGTTCGGTCAATTTTTCAATCGCAGCGGTTGGATTAAGTTTAGTAAAAAACCGTGCATATTTTACATACGCCTCTTTGCAATTTTTATCAAAAAGAATTGCGGTTTCATAACGGTTGCCAGCCTCACCGATTTCGTTTTTTTGTGCTAACAAATCGCCCTCAGCCACAAATAGCGGAGCATATTTTGCATTGACTTTTTTTGCAGCAGCAATTTGCTGTTGTGCCTTGTCGAAAAGCCTGTTGTCAATATAAGCGCGGACAGCTGCAACCTGCGCCAACATATCTTTCTTGTTGATTTTCACAAGCGCGGCAAGTGATTTTTCTGCAACGGCGGCATTGATTTTGAGGTCCAATTTAACCAAACCGATTTTGTTAAAAATGTTGGTTGGGTCTGCCTCTTCGCCTTTTTTGTAATACTGCTCAGCGTCAACGCGGTTGTGTTCCGCAAAAGCAATTTCGCCAAGATAATAATATGCCTCAGACAATTCTTGCAGTGTTTGAGTGCCTGAATTAACGTTTTCAAGCAACATATTTTTCGCAGCCTTATTCAAGCCGAAATTAAAATACTCAACTGCTTTGCTGTTGGTGTTTGCAAACGCAAAAACCGCCGAAACAACAAGCAGTAAATTTGTTAAAATTAGTTTTTTCATACTTTTTTCTTTTTATTATAAATTTTGAATTATTAATTTAGATTTTGAATTTATTGTTAGGTTTAAAATAAATTTTTCAATTATTGATTTCTCACATTCACGCTCCTGATAGAAACGTTTTGCGTGGCGGGAACGATGCCCTCTTTGAGAATTACCCGCTGACCGATGTCGGAGGCGAGAAAGGTCATAAAACCTGTTGATAAACCGTTGCGCGGCTCGGTAAGGATTACGTAAATATCGCGCGTGAGCGGGTATTGCCGCAACGCTAAATACGCCTGAAAAGGTTGATATGAGTTAAATTCATTCGGCGAATCTGTACGGCTGACGCTCATTAGTTTTACGTTGTTGATAAACGAAATTCTGAGGCTGTCGGCTTTGTTGCTGAGCCACGAAACACCGATTACTCCGATTGCATTGGGCGTTTTGGAAACGTACTCAATAACTTCCTCATTGGTTTGCTGCGCATAAAGTTTGTTGGACAGCGGTTTGTCTTTACAAATACTGTCGATGGCAAAGCGGACAGTGCTTGACCTTGAATTGTCGAACACGAGCGCAATATTGCCGAGTTTTGATGCAGGAAAAATCCCGTTCCATTTTGTAACTTCGCCTGTCATTATTTGCTGCAACTGCGGTACAGAAATAAGCGTATCGCTGTTTTTTCTGTTGGTAATAATTGCGATGCCGTCTGTGGCGAGTTTGAGTTCGCGTGCAAAAAGTTTTTTGCTTTCAAGCGATTTTTTTTCCGCATTAGTCAAAGGGCGCGTTGCGATTGCCAACTGTACGCTGTCTTTTACAAGCAAATCAATCACCGAAACTTCGTTTGTATAAACCGCCTCAACTTCCGCCTCAACGTATTTATTTTCAAAAACAACAATTTCCTTTTCGATTATTGGGCGAAAACTCTCATCAACAGCGATAATGGTTTTACCTGACGACACAGTGCTGAGGTTTTGCTGTGAGGCTTGTCGGTTTCCGCAAGAGCAAAGCAACAACACAAACAGAAAGGAATATAAATAAGTGTATCTCATATTATCTTATCTTTTAAAAAAATTATATTGTGGGTCAAAGCCCGCAATGACAGGGAGTTTCAATAATTACAGGGAATAAAAATCTTTCGTTCATTCGACCTTTCGCGCCTTTATGCTAAAATTTACTCTTTTCTCATTTTTATTAATCTAAAAATTCTAAATCCTCCGTAAATTATTAGAATTATTCCTAAAACTACGCTGATTTTAGGATTTAGTTGCCAAAAAATCTTGGTAAATGCGAGCGCAATGCCCATTGCAAAATAGATAATCACCATAAAAACGCCAAAAATAAAAGCAAAAACGCCTTTATTTTTGGTAGTTTCTATTGAGGAAAATTCTTTTTCCATTTGTCAGAAAATTTTTATTGATTCTGAATTTTAAACACAATCGGCAAATGATAAGTTACCTGTACAGGTTTGCCGTTTTGCTTGCCTGCAATCCAGTCGGGCATTAAACCAACAACGCGCAACGCTTCTTTTTCGCCGACAGAGGGAACGGTGCTTGCAACCACTTGGATATTGGTAAGTTTTCCTGTTTTCGACACTGTAAATTGTATCGTAACCTTACCCTGAATTCCTTCTTCAAGCATTGTATAAGGGTAATTAAGGTTTTCGCTAATAAATTTCAACCTTGCCTCTTCGCCGCCGGGATATGATGGTTGTTGCTGAACGTTACCCATATTATAAAGAATGTCAGGCTCTATCACATCGTCTCCAATCTGCGTAACAGTGGGGTCTATATGAATGTCGTCAATACCGTCTTGCGTTTGATTTGCAACAGCAGAAGTGTCGTCAAAAACATCGTCATTAGTTACTACCTCTGTAACTTGGTCTTCCGGTACAATTATAGGCGTATTAAATTGAACTGTTTTGCGCAATTCAGGCAACCGTTGCACCTCAATCTGCTTTTCTGGCTCTGGCTCTGATTCAGGATTATTCAAATCTACTAATTTAGTAGTTTCGTCTATAACTTCCTTGTCGCCATTGCCAACAGGCATTATAAGTTTGAAAAGTTTCGGCGAATAAAAACCAAACACCGCCACAAACAGCACAATTATCAAAGCGGTAATATGCCTTTTATTCGAGTTTCCACGCAAGTCGTATCCGCCGTAGTTTTTGTTTCTACCTTCAAAAACTATGTCATTCCATTCGCGAGCAGTTATATCTATTTTACTCATAATTCACTCCTTTATTTTAAAAAGTTATCTGCGTGATTTGCTTTTAGCATACTCGCCTTTGGTTACATAATTTTCAATCAAGTCGAAGTCTTGCGGTGTAATATCTACAACTGTGTAAGTTGGAATACCGCAAATTTGCATTTCGTCAAGCACGTCAATCAGGTTTTCATAAGTAGCCTTGTCGCTAACCTTGATTACGATAATCGGCGAATGGTCATCGCTCTTTTTAATTTCATTCACATACTTTTTGTAGCCATCCATGAATGATCCTTCGCCGCCCTTATAGGAATCTGTTGCAATGCTGTCCAACTTAACTCTTAACTTAGCGTCAATATTGCCTTTATTTTCGACAATAATTGCTTTTGCCTGTTCGTTTAGTTCATTCAACTGCTTTTGCAAATTTTTAGTATGCGCCTGAATGCTGTCGCGGTTGTCTTTAAATTCGCGCAACAGTTCTACAACTTTTTTATTTCTACCAATCAGATACGAGCGCAAGCCTTCCGCGCCATACGAAGATTCTTTTAAAGTGTTATAATCCTCGTATTTTGGGTCTGTTTTGCTTGGGTCGCCCTCATAGTAGTAAAGTTTGTTGTCGCCGTCAATAAGAACTGTAACCGCTCTGCTATCTGCAATTTTCATTTGGCTTGCAGGGTCTATTTGCGTTTCTTTTGCGGGCATCACTATTTCCATTGTTTGAGGCTTGCTCATCGAAGTTGCAAGCATAAAGAAACAAATCAGCAACATATTCATATCTACCATTGGGGTAAAATCGACGTGAATGTGCATTTTTTTCTGCTTGCCTTTCTTTTTGTCGCCTTTATCTTTTTCTTGTATTTCTGCCATAAAAATTATTCTTTAATGGTTTTCAAACTCGTAATCAGATTATATCTGTTTTCATTAATCCCTTGAAGCGTCGACATTACCAATTTTATGTCGGGGTACGGCGTAGTTCTATCTGCTTTGATTGCTATTGCAAGGTCTTTGTCTTTATAATACCTTGCCTCCCTAACCCAACTTCTAAGTTCGTTTGAAAGATTTGCAGTAGTATCAACAGGTATTCCTACTCTGTTTGATTTTGCCTTCAAATTTTCATTAACAAACTCGTCTTGTTTGGCGGTTTCCAAAGCCAAAAACTGTTTCATATTTTTGATAGATATTCCAAAAGAATTTATCAGTTTAAATTTTTTCAATTCTTCGGGAGTAAATTCTATTCCATACAGCCCTCCTACTTTTTGCAAAATTGCCGTTCTGTCGTCTTGTTTGTCCATACTGAGAAAAATTTTTCCGTTAGGCTCTACAAGAATTTGCAACACATTAACATCTGGGATTTTGATTTCCGAAACCGATGCAGGCGTTGAAACTTGAACAGGCTCTTTTTGAATAAAAGTAGAAGTCAGCATAAAAAAGGTAAGTAAAAGCACTGTAACATCGCTCATAGCGGTCATATCTATGAGTGTGCTTTTTCTTTTAACTTTTACTTTTGGCATAATTCTTTCAATTTTACAATTTGATGATTTAAAAATTTGATGATTTGAAAAAAATTAATTTCTCAAATTTTCAAATTTTTCAAATATTCAAATCAAATTAGTGTTTAGTAGAATATGTTTGCACGATAGTAAAGCCTACTTCGTCAATTGCGTGTGTAATTCCGTCAATTCTTGTTGTGAAATAGTTGTACGAAATAACAGCGAATGCGCCAGTTGCGATACCGAATGCAGTATTAACCAACGCCTCAGATATACCTGTTGAAAGAGCCACAGAGTCGGGTGCGCCAGCGGTAGCCAAAGCGGCGAATGATTTTATCATACCGATAACCGTTCCGAGCAGTCCCATAAGGGTACCGAGAGTAGTCATAGTAGCCACAACAGGCAAGTTTTGTTCCAAAGACGGCAATTCAAGCGCGGTAGCCTCTTCGATTTCTTTCTGAATAGAAAGGGTTTTTTGGTCGATAACCATCTCTTTTTCATCTTCCAAAGCGGCATATTTTACCAAGCCCGCTTTAACAACGTTGCCCACAGAACCTTTTTGTTTGTCTGCAAGTTCGTTTGCTTTCTGCAAATCATTGCTTTCCAACGCTGCCTTGATATTGGCAACAAATTTCACAAGTTTGCCTTTACCCTGTGCGCGGGTAATAGCGATAAAACGCTCTACGCTGAGTACCAGCACAGTAAGCAACAAAGTCTGAATAATCGGCACAATAACGCCGCCTTTGTAGATTGTACCCATCAAGTTACCAGGAAGGGGGTGTCCGTTTGGGTCGCCGCCCTGAAAATTACTTGGGTCGCCGAACACAAAGTTAAAAATAACCAAAGCAACAACAAGGCACGCGCCGATTACGATTGTTGCCGAAACTGAAAATCCTTTTGATTTTTTTGCTTTTGTAGCCATAAAAAATTTTTGTTTTAGATTTGTATTAAGAGTTAATTATAAAATTCTTTGTTTTTAAATGCCTATAAAACTGAAATTTATAGATAAAAAAATTTTGTGCAAAGTTAAAACTATTTCTGCAATAAAAACAGTAAATAATTGTTAATTTTCAAATCTTTAACATAAATTATATTTTAACCTGCTTTTAGTTAATTTTTATAAACAAAATAACAGAGGTATAAAAACACTTTTTACACCCTTGTCATTGAAGTTTTACGTAATACAACGTAAGTTCGATATAAAACTCACTGATTATTAGTGAATTATTAATTTTATTTAGAAATTAACCGTTAATATTTTTGAGAGTTGATAATTCCTTTGTTTGTTTTTGTATCTATAACTTAACCTGATGACTTGATTTTTTTTTAAAAAAAATCAGGTTAAAATCAGGTTTTTGCGTCTATTTTTCTGGCTAAAAGTTTTCCGATAGCAATCGGGAAACTTTTAGGCAAATTAGGCAGCAAATACTATAATCATTATAAATATTCTAAATGCACAACAGGTTTTCAACTATTTTTTTATAACTTTGCACATTTATAATTAACTATTAACCATTGACCATTAATCATTAATTAATGAACAAACAACAAACTTTTTTCATTAGAATTGGTGTGTTCGTACTCTTTACGCTGTTGTGCATTGGGGCGAATATGATTTTTCTGTCGAAAGAAAACAACGTGCCGATAAAAAAATTCAACGAAGTTTTACATAAAAAAGAGGCAGAGGCGCACAATTCCATGCAGATTTTAAAACAAAATATACGCCAATCGGAACAAAAAAACACAAATCTGCTGTCGTTTATTGATTTGAAAAAAATAGAAAGCCCAGACATTTTTTATTATATCGTAAAAGATGGAAATTTAATTTTTTGGAATGACAATCAATTAGATATTAAATCATTGAATATCAATTTTTTAACTAATAATCTTTTTGTAAAATTAAGCAATGCCTCGTGTTTGTTCAAAATGGACACGATGAAAAATCTGCAAATTTTTGCACTGATAAAAATTCAAAATAATTACTCAATAAGCAATAATTATGTTCAAAATAATTTTGCAAAAGGCTTTCCACAAAGGCAAAACCTCACAATCAACCAATACGACCGCACAGGCAAATATCAGGTAAAAGCCGCTAATGGCAAGTTTCTTTTTTCACTCGAAACCACTAATTCAAAATCCGCAAACAACATCTGGAATTGGATTGCGTTGATACTGTTTTTATCTGCTTTTATCGCCTATTGCAACGTTTATTACAACCTCAACGAAATACTTGGCAGAAAAATTTTTGACCTCAAAAGTTATCTGATTGTTTCGGCAATTTTTCCTGCGCTACCTGTTTTGCTGGCATATTTAAAAATTCCTGCTGCGGTTTTTCAGCACGAACTTTTCAGCCCTCTTTACTACTCAAATATCTTTAATTCGCTAGGCTCGCTCGGAATATCAACATTGCTTACCACAACGCTGATTTTTACTTTTTATTTCAAGGCGCGGTTTCGTCTTTTCGGCAATAAAAAAGCGTGGTTTTGCATTATCTACGGGTTTTTCGCGTTATATTTTTTTCTAACAGTAAAAATGATAGACGATATAATTTACAATTCCACTATTGACGTATTTACGCTGCCGCTTTTCAAAGAATTTTCGGTTTATTCCATTATTGCGCTCGTCTTTGTGGTACTGTGGATTTTGGGTTATATTTATCTTTTCAGGCGGTTTTTATTTGAATTAAAGCGATATATAAAAGTAAATTTTGTAATATCGGCAGAAATTATTTTTTCATTAGTTTTGTGGCTGATATTAAGGATTTTCGGCGTTCAATACGCCACTTGGATTGCATCCTCGTTTTTTGTAATATCTATTTTGATAGATATTGTAATTTATTTTAGCCAAAATATCAATTCTTTGATTTCAATATTAGCACTTTGCTATTTTTCATCAGTTTTTTTAGTGCATTATTCCTATAAAACGCAGCAAGAAAGCCAATATCAAATGGCGCACTCAATAGCCGAAAATCTTATCAGCGACGAGTGCGATTTGTTTGACATAAACAATGAAGGCATTATAAATTCGATTTTTGAAATAGATTCTATGATTGCAAACGATAGAAATATTAAAGATTTTATAAAAAACAAGCAGCAAATAGACGGCAATGTGCATACTTTGCTGCAATATTTGCGTAAATATTATTTAAACAATATTTTATATAATAATTACGTCATAAAAATTCAAATTGTACCGCAAAATTCGCCTGTTTTGAACAGCATTAATAATAAAATTGAAATGGGCAATATAAAATATATTTCTCCGCATATTTTGCACAATCAACATTCTGATGAGTTGCAACTTTTTCTCGGAATTTTTACTTATGACGGTATTGACGGCGACAACACACTGATAATCAACATAGAAAATGAAATCAACTTTTCTGTTGAATATGGTTTCCCTGACAAAATTTTCAACAATAAAGACATTAAGCATCATAAAATTTTTTCGTGCGCGGTTTATAGAAATGAACGTTTGGTTTATAAAAAGGGGCTTTATTCCTACCCATTGGAATCAAATTTTGAAATTTTGGACAAAAAATTTCACTCAGATTTGCAAAACGATAATATTCACTATATTTTTAAATATCCAGACGATATAAAAATCGTTGTCAGCCGCGAATATTTAGGGCTAAGCAAAACCTATATTTTGAATTATACCTACATTCTGTTAGTTTTTACGATTGCAATTCTTATTCTTACATACGCTTTTAAAAGCAAATACAAACGGATTAAGTCTCAAAAAAGCATTATGAGCAGGCTGCAAAAAGTGTTTGTTTATACAATGCTTTCCGTTTTCGCCACTGTGGCAACTGCGCTTTTGTACCTCACCTACAATGAATACCGAAGGCTATACAATCAAAATCTTGATTTGCAGAGCAAATATGTGTCAGTGGAATTGAGTCAGTTTATAAGCAACAACCACGCAGAAAACAACAGCCATTTACTTAACGAAAATCTGCTGAATTTTGTTGATTTGCTTTCGCGGAAATACGACATTGACATCAATGTTTTCAATCCAGAGGGTGAACTTGTCGCCTCCTCACGTCCATACGTTTTTATTAACAGATTTTTATCAAACCTCATAAATCCAAACTATTTTTTTTCAATAACAGACGACCAAACCACTGTGAGTAACCATATCGGCAGCCTGACATACACATCTGGCTACAACGTGATTTACGACAAATTGGGAAATATTTTGGCTTATATCGAAATTCCCGTTTTTCTTGCTACAAATTATCTTTGGACAGAAATTTTAACATTTATGGCGGTAATTCTAAACGTGTTTTTTATAATTTTTATAACCGCAATTTTTATAAATATAAGCATAACGCAAAGGGTTAGCCTTTATATAAATAAATTGGAGGAAAGTCTTAAAACGATTTCTTTTATAGAAAAAAATGAAAAAATTCAAATCGACGATTCACAAATAGTTGATGAAATTGGCAGTCTTGTAAGGCAATACAACTCAATGATTGACGAAATTGAAGTCAGCACGCAGATTTTGGCGCAAAAAGAACGCGAAAGCATCTGGCGTGAAATGGCGCAGCAAATTGCCCACGAAATCAAAAACCCGCTTACTCCAATGAAACTTTCAATTCAGCAGTTGCAGCGGTTGAAAGAGAACGATTCACCAGATTTTGACAATTATTTTGACAAAATGTCGAAAGTCTTGATGGAACAAATCAACTCTATGTCTCAGATTGCAAATTCATTTTCTAATATGGCGAAAATTAATCCAGAGCGTTTTTCAAAAGTTGATATTATAAAAAAAATAGTTGCTGCGATAGAATTGTTTAAAAATAATGACAAAAATGTGAAGATTATTTTCAAAAGCAGCCTTGCAAAAGCCGTTGCAGTAACCGACCGAGAGCATATTATAGAAGTATTCAACAATGTGCTCAAAAATGCAATTCAGGCAATTCCAAGAGGCAGAAAAGGCAAAATAGAAGTGTCGGCAGAAAAAGACGGCGATGACATTTTGATTTCGATAAAAGACAACGGCGCAGGCATTTCAGACGATACTCTTGACAAAATTTTTACGCCAAAATTTTCAACAAAATCGCACGGCTCTGGCTTGGGGCTTAGTATCGCAAAAAATATTATCGAAGTTTCAAACGGTAAAATCTGGTTCAAAACCAAATCAAACTACGGCACAACATTTTTTATTAAATTACCGATGGTTTAGATTTACAAATAAAGGGTATTCATATAAAAAAATCATAGTGCATCACACTTTATTTTTAACAGAAATTCAGGTTTTGTTTTTTTATTAAAAAAATTGTAACTTTGCGCTTTTATTTTTAAATAATTAAATTTTGAATAAAAAAAATCATAACTAATTAATTATCAAATAGAAATAATAGTATGGAAGAGAATTTTCAACAAAAACAAGACGCCGATTTTGTATTTTCAAAGGCTGTAAAAGCGGGTAAAAGAATTTATTATCTTGACGTTAGGCGCACCCGAAACAGCAATGATTTGTATGTTGCGATTACTGAAAGCAAAAAAAATCTGGCGGGAACGCCCGAAAATCCTACATTTACCTTTACAAAGCAAAAAGTTTTGTTATATAAGGAAGATTTTAAAAATTTTACCGATGCACTGCACGAAGTAATTGATTTTATTGAACAGGCAAAAGAGGAGAAACTACCTAATTCTCAACCTGTTAAAGAAGAAAAAACTTACACAGAAAAACGCCCGCAATACAAAAGACCTTTTGAAAAAAGGAAAGAGCATCCTGCGCAAAAACCTGCAGAAAAAACAGAATTCCAAAATTCCGATGTAGAAAAACCGAAAAGTTCGTTTTTGGATAAAATTTTCGGCTCAAATAAAAAAAAAACTCCTCAAAAAGAGGAGAATATAGATAAATATTTTGAAGACATTAAATTTGAGGTGTAGTTTTTTTTTGCACAAATACGCAAATTGTCATTGCAGACTTTGCAAACCTTTGTACAAAAAACTTTAATTTTTAATTTTTAATTGAAATAGAAATGGGAAGAGCATTTGAATTTCGCAAAGCGAGAAAATTTAAACGTTGGGGCAATATGGCTCGCGTTTTTACAAAGTTGGGAAAAGAAATCACGATTGCCGTAAAGGAGTCTGGACCCTACCCTGAAAATAATCCGCGCCTCCGCGTGCTGATACAAACGGCGCGCAAAGAAAATATGCCGAAGGAAAATGTTGAGCGCGCTATCAAAAAGGCGACCGACAAAGATTTTTCCGATTATAAAGAAATGAATTACGAGGGCTACGCGCCTTTCGGGATTGCAATTTTTGTGGAAACCGCCACCGACAACACCACGCGGACAGTGGCGAATGTGCGCAGTTATTTCAACAAATTCGGCGGTTCGCTCGGTACAACAGGCAGTTTGGAGTTTTTGTTCGACCACAAATGCGTGTTCAATATCAAATACAAAGATGGAGTGTCGTTAGACGATTTGGAACTTGAACTTATCGACTACGGCATTGACGAAATAGCCGAAGACGAAGGCGAAATTGTGCTGTACGGCGAATTTGCGCAAAATTCCAATATTCAAAAATATTTGGAAGAAAACGGTTTTGAAATTACAAAATCGGAATTTGTTCGTATTCCAAACGACACAAAAAACGTTACGCCTGAGCAGGCAGAGCAAATTAACAAACTCATTGAACGCCTCGAAGATGATGATGACGTGCAAAACGTGTTTCATAATATGGCGGAGTAAATTTTGGTGAATTTTTAAAAAAGCATTTCAATAAAAAATTGAAGTGTTTTTTTTTACATTGTCAGAAAAAAATTGTATTTTTGCAACTCAAAAAACAGTTAAAAGTATAAAGTTAGCGTATATCTTACTTTTAACTTTAAATTTTAAACTTTTATTTAATATTTATGAAAGCATTAATAAAAAAATATCCCGAAAAAGGCATTTGGTTAGAGGACGCTCCGATGCCAAAAGTAAGTACAAATAATGTGCTGATAAAAATCAAAAAAACCGCTATTTGCGGAACGGATTTGCATATTTACGAATGGGACAAATGGTCGCAGGAAACCATCAAAACTCCAATGATAATTGGACACGAGTACGCTGGTGAAGTGGTTGAAACTGGTTACGGCGTGCGCAATATCAAAGTCGGCGACAGGGTTACAGGCGAGGGGCATATCGCCTGCGGACACTGCCGAAATTGCAGGCGCGGAAAATTGCATGTCTGCGAAAATATTGTCGGTGTGGGCGTTAATAGAGACGGCGCGTTTGCCGAATATCTCTGTATTCCCGAAAGCAACGTGGTAAAACTTGACGACAGAATTTCAGACGAAACAGCCTCAATAATGGACCCGTTTGGCAACGCAACTCATACCGCTCTCTCGTTCCAGATTTTGGGCGAAGATGTTTTAATAACAGGCGCAGGGCTAATCGGCTCAATGGCTACTGCAATTTGTCGTTTTGCAGGCGCAAGATACATTGTGGTAACAGATTTGAGCGATTATCGATTGAGCATAGCAAAAAAAATGGGCGCAGATATTACTGTTAATCCAACAAAATGCGAAAAAATCGAAGATGCTGTTAAAAAACTGAAAATGAGAGGATTTGATATTGGTTTGGAAATGAGCGGTTCGGCTGTCGCATTCAAAGATATGTTGAATAATATGTACAACGGCTCAAAAATTTCGCTGCTTGGTTTGTTGCCTGACGGTACAGGCGTAGATTGGTCGAAAATTATCTTTAAAGCCCTGACGCTCAAAGGAATATACGGACGAGAAATGTGGGAAACGTGGTATCAAATGGAACAAATGATTATTCGCGGAATAGATTTGTCGCCAATTATCACGCATCGTTTTTCGATTGACGATTTCCAAAAAGGCTTTGACGTAATGGAAAGCGGGCAGTGCGGAAAAGTGATTTTGAATTGGGAATAAAATATTTTATGCTAAAATAAGGCTGTTTCAAACGCCTGTTTTCAGGCAAAGACGCAGAGAACGCAAAGTAATTGATATTGATTATCAATGCTTTGCGTTCTCTGTGTGAAAATAAACGCTTTTGAGAGAGCCTTTTACACTTATAATTTTATTCTTTTTACATTGATTTTGTCAATGTTCATTGTGCCGAGATTAAGTTTTTCGCCGTTTGCGAGGTGTCCAACGTGGTCAAGCGGCATTTCGCGTATGGTGCTGAAAAACTTTGTTGCAGCCGTATCAACAGCAACAATGTCTTGCGAAAGGAACAACGCTTTTGAAGTTACAACGTCTGCCGCAGATTTACCTTGCGGACCATTTTGGCGCAGCAGCCGATAGCCGTCAATTACGTTCAATACAGGCTTTTTGTCCATTGTACAGATGTCGGCAATGCACTGTTGCAAGTTTTTGTTGTGAAAAATTCGCCTGTCCCAACAGATTCCCATATAATTTTTCATGGAAAGCGACATATTTGCACCTCCGTGGTGTTTCAAAATCGGCGTGTTAATCCACACGTCAGCGTCAAGGATTGCGCTGTGTATTTTAGTGTTTTTCAACGTTTTGCCTTTGGGCAAGGCAACTTCGCGGTAGTAACTTTCATCGTTGCCCGGCAGCACTTTTGCGCCTGCCTTTTTGGCAGCATCCTCAATGCCGCTGTTTTTGTAGCATTTTGTCCATTCGTCGCAGGTGTGGTCGAACACAACTACCTCTTTTGCGCCTGCTGCAAAGCACTGTTTCACAATTTCTGCAACGAGTTTCGGATTGGTATTTGCAGCGAGTTCAGGGGTTTTGTCCCAACCGATATTGGGTTTTACGCACACTTTTTGTCCTTGTTTGACAAATTTGCTCATTCCTCCCATTTCTGCAATCGCTCTGCGGAACATTATGTCAGGTTCGCCGCCCATAATTGCCACTAAGTCGATGTTTTTCAATGTTTTAGCATCTTTTGTGCTTTGTGCCAAAAGTTCCATTCCGTCAGACAATTTCAGCGAAAAAGCCACGCCTGTCATTGCCAATGTCCTTAAAAAATCTCTTCTATCCATAAAAAAATTGGGTATGATTTGATTGAAAATAAATTTTTGCAAAGGTAACATAAAATTTTCAATTATACACAAACGCATAATAATTAATTTGAAAATTTGAAAATACAATTTGAAGATTTGGGGATTTTAATTTCAAATCCTCAAATTTTCAAATTTTCAAATTAATAATTTAACTTTCGCAATTATCACAACTTGCTAACAATCAATATTTGTAGTTTTCGCCCGATAGGGCGTTACTTTCATAACCCTGCACAAACGCAGCGTAGCGAAGTGCAGTGCAGGGT
>JAISYF010000043.1 GCA_031270065.1 Prevotellaceae bacterium
AATTTGAGGATTTGAAATTAAAATCCCAAAATATTCAAATTGAATTTTCAAATTGAATCCTCAAATTGAATTATAGGTCGCTTTGCGGATTATCATAAATTTATAGGGGAAAGTTAGCATAAAATTTTCAATTACACACAAACTTATAAAAATTTCCCAAAAAATTTATAGGGGAAAGTTACTAAAAAACGCAAATTCACAACAATTTTTCGCAAAATTCAGTATATAAAAAGCGGTGTTTCAATTTTTTTTTCGCAAAAAAATATTTTTCAAAAAAAAAATTCAAAAACAACGTTTTTTATATTTTAATTTTAGATAAAAACACAAATTTAATGCCTCTTTTTAACTGTTTCAATGTGTAATAATTTACGTTTTTTAAAAGTTTATAGATGGGATAAAGGTGGCAATTCTTTTGAGTTGTACGAAGATTCTTGTATCGGGCAACAAAAATTGCAAACCAATATTGGTGCATTTACAAAATAGAGGATACTCCATTTTTGACAATACAAATGATGTTTTTTACGGATTAAAATTGATTTTCTGCATAAATTTTACAGAAAACGGATTGCAACAAACAGTCCGTTTTTTATGTAAACAATTCTTTTTAATTTTCCTTTTTAATAATTTCGCTGCCTGCCTGCATTGCTTTTTCGTTGGCGGGCAAAAGGTGATGATGACGCTCCGAAAGCGATTTTTTTAAGCCCAACATCACATTTTCCACTGTTACCATCGGCTCAATTTTGAGCAAGCCGCCGAGAACAATCATATTGAATGTTTTTTGCGCGCCAAGTTTCAACGCTTTGTCGGTAGCGTCAATGCAATAGACCGAAATGTCTTTGCGCTGGGGCTTGCGCGTCATGCCGTTGGAGTCGTAAATTAAAATTCCACCGGGCTTTACGCTGTTCTCAAATTTGTCCATTGAGGGTTGATTTAAAACTACTGCGATGTCAAAAAATTTCAACATCGGCGAAGCAATTTTTTTGTCGCTTATAATGACCGTTACGTTGGCAGTTCCGCCGCGCTGTTCGGGTCCGTAGGCAGGCAACCAAGTTACCTCTTTGTCGTCTAAAAGTCCTGCATAAGCAAGGATTTTTCCCATTGACAGAACTCCCTGTCCGCCAAATCCTGCAATAATTATGTCTTTTTTCATTTGTATTATTTTTTTTTAAGATTTATATATGTTTTCTTTTTCTACAATCTAAAAAATACGGTTAATCAAATGCAATCGCTGCACGATTGGCAAAGGTAACATAAAATTTTCAAATTATACACAAACTTATAAAAATTTTTCCGAAAAATTTATAGGGGAAAGATAGCATAAAATTTTCAATTACACACAAACTTATAAAAATTCTCCAACAAATTTATAGGGGAAAGATACAAAATTTTTCTTAATTCGCCACATAACCGCTTTCTTCAATTACCGCTTTGCCCGCTGTCGTTTGCAGCCATTTATAAAGTTTGTACGCCATCGAATTTTTGTCTAAATCGCTGCGTATCATTACATAAACAGGCGCAACAATCGGGTAAGTTTTATTTTTTATCGAATTTTTATTAGAGGTAACGCCGTTGATTGCCAATGTTTTAATAATTTCATTATAATCTTCAACAACTAAATATTCTTTGTAATAATGCGGCGTAAAACATATTCCGTTAGAGTTTTGACGTAATTCAGAATACACTTGCAGCATTGTATAAACGGTCAATTCATCGGCATACGACACTTCCCAATCTGGCATTGCGACATTATTCATCACAAATTCGTTCATCATTTCCTGACTGCCTGAATTTGCATTTCTAATAAAAGGAATTATTGGCTCGTCTGCACCGCCAACTTCATTCCAATTTGTGATATTTTCTAAATAAATATCTTGTATTTGCCCAACAGTTAGCGAATTAACGTTATTTTGCACATTTACAATAAAATCAAGCGCATCAAGTGCAATCGGCGTTTCAATTATAGACACACCTTTTTCCTGTGCGTAATTTTTTTCGTCAGGTGACATTTTTCGAGCAACAGTAATTATATCTGCCTGATTATCAATTAGATTGATAATTGCATTATGAGTTTGCGAACATTTAATTTTGTCCCACAAAACAGAGGAATAATAATATACATCTGGAATGACAACGCCAATTCCTTTGTGAAATTCGTATTCCACGCCCAACAATTTTGCCGCAATAATC
Organism: Prevotellaceae bacterium; assembly: GCA_031270065.1. Classification (GTDB taxonomy): domain Bacteria; phylum Bacteroidota; class Bacteroidia; order Bacteroidales; family Paludibacteraceae; genus F0058. The sequence goes on from JAISYF010000043.1 coordinate 2,188, forward strand.
AAATTAAGCGGGTCAGTTGAAGTTGAACCATCAACACGCGGATAATTTTCTACTGTAATATCCGAAATATCAACGATTTCCTGTTGTTGTTTTTTGCAAGCAATCAAGCAAAACAACACAAAACTTATAAAAATTAATTTTTTTATAATAAATATTTATTTTTTTTGTTAATTAATAATCAATTTATTTTCAAAATATTTTCTGTTTGTTCTAATATTTTCTCAAAATCGCTTTTATAATTTCTGTCCTGATTAACACGAATAAACACCGATAATTTTTTCAGGTTTTGTTTCAAATACGGGTATCAATTTTTTATTAATAAAAATAATCCATTCTATTTTCTCCATAAAACACAGTCTTACAGGGTTTTATTTTTGGAAAATTCGGTGCTTGCACTCCGTTGCTGATTTTTTGCGGCGAGGTTTCGATATTAACTTCATCAAAAAGATTTTGGTCAATAAACGACTGCAAAAGTTGCTTGCCGCCTTCTACAATTACGCTTTCAAGTTTGTTTTTTTGTAAATAATCCAAAATTTGCGGAATAATATTTTGTAAAAAATCAAGTTTTACAAATTCAATATTGTGGGATTGGGTTTCAAATTTGCCCTTACGATTATTGAAAATCACAGTTTTAATAGTGTTGTCAAAAAGGTTGTACGAGTGCGGAATAACGAGATTTTTGTCGATAAACATTCTCACAGGCGATTTTCCCGTCCATTTTGTAACTGTCAAGCGCGGATTGTCCAAAAAGGCAGTTTTTGTGCCCACAAGTATCGCCGCTTCTTGCGTGCGGAGTTGATGATTGAGTGTTTTTGTGATTCCGTTGGAAATTTTAAGCGGCTCAGTATCAGTGTTTTGCCTTTCAAAATCAATAAAACCGTCAGCGGTTTGCGCCCATTTGAGAATAATGTAAGGGCGTTGCTTTTCTATTCTTGTCAAAAATCTGCGGTTGAGTTTTCGGCAAGCCTCCTCCTCAATGCCGACAATTACTTCGATGCCCGCGTTGCGCAGTTTTTCTATGCCTTTACCATTTACTTTGGGGTTTGGGTCGAGTATTCCGACAACAACTTTTGGAATGTGGTTTTCGATAATCAAATCGGTACATGGCGGCGTTTTTCCGTAGTGCGAGCAAGGTTCAAGACTGACGTAAAGTGTTGATTTTGAGAGTAATTCGCGGTTTGCCACAGCCGCTACCGCATTTACTTCGGCGTGCGCCCCGCCATAAAATTGATGGTAGCCCTCACCAATAATTTTCCCCTCGCACACAATTATCGATCCAACCATCGGATTAGGCGTGGTTTTACCCTGCGCCCGCTCCGCAAGTTGCAAGCAACGGAAAATATATTTAGAGTGAGTGCTCATTTTTTTTACTAAAAAAAGTTGAAAATTTAATTTTTATATTTCTTTATGGGCGATTTTAAGTCCGTACAATTTGCCATATTTTGTTGCTTTTGTTAAATTTTTCCGCAAAAGTAGTAATGCAATTTGAAAATTTGAAAATGCAAAATACGAAATATAATTAACAATTAATAATTAATAATTTTTTTTCGTGCAAAGGTAGCATAAAATTTTCAATTACACACAAACGCATAATAATTAATTTAACTTTCGCAATTATCACAACTTGCTAACAATCAATATTTGTAGTTTTCGCCCGATAGGGCGTTACTTTCATAACCCTGCACAAACGCAGCGTAGCGAAGTGCAGTGCAGGGT
>JAISYF010000054.1 GCA_031270065.1 Prevotellaceae bacterium
ACCCTGCACTGCACTTCGCTACGCTGCGTTTGTGCAGGGTTATGAAAGTAACGCCCTATCGGGCGAAAACTACAAATATTGATTGTTAGCAAGTTGTGATAATTGCGAAAGTTAAATAATTAACAGTGTATCAAAAGATTACGTAAATATTTTTTCTCATTTAATTACAGAGTATAATAAATACCTGAATTAAATTTTCTCTAACTTTGAGTATTTTAACAGCAGTGTTTTTACTCCCTGACTGTCGAAATTGATTTTGGCTTTTTCGCCGTTGTCAAACAGTTCGAGTAGTGTGCCGTTGCCGAAAATTTGATGATGAACGCGGTTGCCGACAGCAAAATTGCACTTGGTTGTGGAGCACTCTTTTTTTGCCTGCGAAATTGGCTTAAAATTACTTTTTATCTCTGTGTATGAAGGTTTTACTGGTTTTGGATTGGGGCGAGAAAAATCATTTGTCTGCATTTCAAAACGAAACGGTTTTTGCTCAAATTTATCATTTTTATTTTCAAAATTTTCAAACGAAAAATTACTTTCAAACCGATTAAAAACTTTCGGAAATTCTACAAATTTTTTGTCTAAATCCTCTAAAAAACGGCTCGGCGCAGGATATTGCGTGCTGCCGAAACGGAACCGCGATTTTGCGTAACTAATTGTGCAACGCTCTTTTGCACGTGTGATTGCCACATAAAAAAGCCGCCGCTCCTCCTCAATTTCACGCTCTTTTTCGCACATTGACGAGGGAAAAAGTTCCTCTTCAAGCCCGACAACATGCACATTTTTAAACTCCAAACCCTTTGCCGAATGAATGGTCATTAGCGTAACTTTCTCATTATCACCCTCTTTGTCAGTGTCTTGGTCGGTTATCAAGGCAACTTCGGTCAAAAAATCGGCAAGAGAATCAGGCTCGCCTGTTGCTTTTTTCATTTCACAAAATTGATGTATAGCCGCAAGAAGTTCCTGTAAATTTTCTTTTCGGCTAATATTTTCGGAATCTTCTAATGAGGCGTATTCCGCCAAAATTCCCGACTCTTTTAAAATCATTTCCGCAGTATCATAAGCGTTATGTGTTTGATTTTCAGTGATTAAGATAAAAATCAAGTCGCCGAATTTCTGCAATTTTGCTCGCGTGCCTGCGTTGATATTCAGCGAAAAATCTGCCAAATGAAAAATCAAATCCATTGCGCCAATATGCTTTTGGTGCGCAGAATCAAGCATTTTTTGCACAGTAACATCGCCCAAACCGCGAGCGGGAAAATTGATAATCCGCTTAAACGATTCCTCATCTAACGGATTGATAGTGAGGCGCATATACGCCAAAGCGTCTTTAATTTCCTTGCGTGCATAAAACGAATGTCCGCCGAAAATTTTGTACGGAATAAACTTTTTGAGCAAAGTATCTTCCAAAACGCGGCTCTGCGAATTTGTCCTGTACAAAATTGCAATTTCCGACAACGCAATTCCCTGATTTATAGCATTTTCTATCTCTTTTACAACAGTTGCAGCCTCGTCATAATCGGAAAAGCAACTGAAAACCTTGATTTTTTCGCCAATTTCCTGTTTTGAAAACACTTTTTTGTGGATTTGATGCCGATTTTTACTGATTAAACCATTCGCCGTATTGACGATATTTTGCGTGGAACGGTAGTTTTGTTCAAGTTTAAAAATTCTGCAATTTTCATAATTTTTTTGAAAAGAAAGAATATTGTCAATCTGCGCCCCGCGAAACGAATAAATGCTCTGCGCATCATCACCAACTACGCAAATATGCTTGTGATAATCGGCTAACATATTGATTATCTGGTGTTGAGCAATGTTCGTATCTTGATATTCATCAACCAAAATATAGGAAAAACGGCGTTGATATTTTTCTAAAATATGCAAATTTTTTTTAAATAACAAAAAAGTATGTAAAAGAATATCGTCAAAATCCATCGCGTTAGCCTCTTTGCAACGCTCGCAATAGGTGGCAAAAATTTCCGAAAAATACTCCTGTTTTCTATGAAAATCGTCTTGTGTAAAATCCTTTTGCAGACGATAATTAGCAGGCGTAACAAGGTGGTTTTTCATTTTTGAAATTCGCGCAGCAACCGCAGCGGGCTTGTAAATTTTATCGTCAAGTTTTTTTTCTTTTATAATGCTTGTAATCAGGCTTTTAGAGTCTGCCGAGTCGTAAATTGAAAAGTTTGGTTTAAAGCCTGTTGAGTCAAGTTCATAGCGCAAAATTCGCAAAAAAAGGCTGTGGAAAGTTCCCATCCAGATATATTTTGCGAGGTTTTCGCCAACAATTTTGTCAATTCTTCCTGTCATTTCGCGGGCGGCTTTGTTGGTAAAAGTAAGTGCGAGAATGCTGCCTGCGGGGTAGCCGTTTTGCAGCAGATACGCGATTTTGTAGGTCAGCACGCGCGTTTTACCAGACCCAGCCCCCGCCACAATCACCGATGCGCCGTTACAGCAGGTAACTGCCTGATATTGACTGTCGTTAAGTAAATCTTTTAAATTCGATTGATCCATTTTTTTATTTTTCAAAAGGAATGCAAAGGTACAAAAAAAAATCGTATGGGAGAAAAACTTTTCGCGCCTGTCAAAAAATTAGACATTCCATTAGAAAATACAAAAATACAATTTGAAAATTTGAGGATTTGAAAATTTGAAAATGCAAAATGCAATTTGAAAATTTGAGGATTTGTATTTTTGTATTTTCAAATTTTCAAATCCTCAAATTGTATTTTGTATTTACAAATCAATGGTCAAACACTGTTTATTCCCTGTCATTGCGGGCTTTGACCCGCAATGACAGGGCACAACATCGAAAGTCGGATATAACAATTAATAATTAATTTAACGCTTTGCTTTCTTTAAATTGCTCAAATATTCAAATCCTCAAATTGTATTTTTGCATTTTCAAATTTTCAAATTGAATTGTTTAGCGTACAGTAATAAATTTTTTTCGATTTTATAAAAAAAAATATTTTTGTATTGAAAATTTTTATACCTTTGTATTTTTTAATTTACTATAAAAAATTATTATTAATCTATAAAAAAATTATTTTATTATGAAAAAATTTTTACCACTTATGTTTGCATTAGCCATTAGCATTTTGGCTTTTGGGCAAAAAAGCGGCGCAGATTTTAAATCTGAGCAGGCAAAAAAAGGCGATTTTTTGTCGTCTGTTTTTAACAAAAAAACGCAAAATTCTTCTGCTATAGCAGAAGATTTCCGAAGTTTGAAAAACTTCGGAAAAATTGCTAAACAACAGCGTGTTCCACGTCCACAACGCGCGCCCGCTGCTGTACAGGACATCGTTTATACGCCGATTACTCTGCCGTATGACGAAACTCTGAATTTTTCAGAGGAAACCACGCAACCCTTTTGGGGCAACATCTATTATGGTTACGCTTTCAGTTTTACGATGGCGGCTGACGATTATGTAACTTTCTCGTCTGACCAAGATGTTTATTTTTCCCTTTTTACAGATGAAGCGGGCTATGACTATGTTTTTGAGGGCGCAAAAAACGTATCAGGATTTTTAGAGGCAGGAACTTATTATCTTTGGATTGACGAAGACGGAATTCCAATGCCTTTTCTCGCAAATGTAAAGATTGAAACGGTTACGGTTACGCTTTATCAACAACTTGATTATTCGGATAATGTGCTGAATAACACCATTTACGGCGATGAAAACAATCTTGTTCCTACTCCACTTCTAGGTAGCGACTTTTTCTACTGCGCAGCATATCATTTTGCTGCACAGGCAGAACGTTTCTACAAAGTAACGGTTGATGCTTACCTTTCAGAACCTGATTATGACGCGGTTTGTATTCTTTTGAAAGACGAACTTACAGGCATTTTAGGCGACGATATGTTATCTATGGACCATAACTACTCAAACTCGCATTTTTTATACAGTTTAAATTTTAAGGCAGAGGAAAGCGGCGATGTGAAAATATTGTTCGGATTGTTGCAGGAACAAACCTCTGTCTATTCTGTTTTGGTAGAGGAAATTCCTTTTTATCCAGACGAACCGACTGAAAATACGTTTAGTTATGTCGATATAACCTTGCCGTATAGTGCAGAACTGCATTTTGACCCTGCATACAACACACTCGACCTTGACCTTACTGCATTCGGTGGAGGCACTATTTATGCAAAAGGACTTAAACTTGTATTGACGACTGAAACCACTATTGGTTTTTACAACAATTATTATTCCTATTTGTTTGTTTTCACAACTCCTGTAACTTCACTGGAAGAACTTATGGTTAATATTCCTGTTGTAGTAATGGGCGGTGACATATTATCTTTACCTGCGGGAACGTATTATCTTTTATTGGTTGACAACGGTTATTATCAAGATAATCAGGAGTATTTAACAGAAACAATTATGCTCGAAAAAATTGAGAATGATATTATTGTTGGGGAAACAATTTCTTTATCTGATTTGTTGAATGCGCCCGATATTACAAATGTTGCTTATTCGGCATTGCCATACTCGGATGCAGGCTATTTTATTGAAGGTTATTCTGCTGCTGTAAATGGAGCAGACGGACTGTTTAGAGAAAGCGGATATGTTTATTTTGCAAAAGCGTATAAACTTACAGGAATGCAAGCGGGCAATTTTGCTAAAATACACGTTGCTAATTCTGATGATGCATATATGTATATTTATAAAAAAGATGCAGAAGGCAATATTGTTCTATTGGTTGAAGATGATGATGGTTGGGGCAGTGATTTGCAATCATATTTGGAACTTACGGCAGATGCAGCGGTAGATTATTATGTTGTAGCAACAACGTATTGGGATTATGATGCGACGAATAATTCCACTTATGCTGTAACTATTTGGACAGGCGAAACAGAACCTGAACCTCCAACACCTCCGGGATTAGGCGAAATTTTAAGCACCTCAGCAAGCGTAACGCAAATATATGTAGGCGAAAACGCAACTTTGCTTGATGTAAAACTTGCTCTGAAAGTGCTTGATATTACCGCAACCAAAATAGACGGCACAATGGTAATAGAAAACAATCCTCTCGCTTGGATTTTCTATAATGAGAATACGGAGGCGAAATTTGAGAATTACGATTTTGGTTTTTATACTCTGGCGGCGACCTACGTGCCTGCAACGGTAACAATCAACTATACATCAGGCATTTACAGTCCGAACACAAGCAGTTTGAGGCTTTACCCCAATCCTGCTGTGGAAACAGTAAATATTTCAGGCTTGCAGGGCGGTGAAAAAATTTCGATTATCGACCTGAACGGCAGAATAATGCACACGCAAAACATCACGGCGCAGGAAACGTCAATTAATGTTTCTTCCTTTGCACAGGGCGCATACATTATCGCAGTGCAAAACAGCGGGAAGATGGAAGTGATGAAATTTGTAAAAAAATAGTCTAACCCACGATTTACAAAATAAAAAGATTGCCAGAATAAAAACTAATTCTGGCAATTTTTTTTATCTCGAAAATTGCGGTTAAGTTTTGCAGGGGCAAAAAATTCATAATTTATAATTCATAATTCATAATTTTTTTTGTACTTTTGCAGAAAATAAATTTAATCTGAAAAAGAATAAAAAATTATGGGCTTTAAAAGTTGGTTTAGCAGGGAAAATAAAGAAGTTTTGGACAAAGGACTGACCAAAACAAAGACTTCGATTTTTGATAAAATTTCACGTGCAATCGGCGGAAAATCGAAAATCGACAATGAAATTCTTGATAACATCGAGGAGGCGTTGATAACCTCAGATGTGGGCGTGGAAACAACCATCAAAATAATAGAACGGCTCGAAAACCGCATTGCAAAAGACAAATATGTTGATGCAAAAGAAATTTATTCTGTTCTCAACGAGGAGATTGTTAATTTGCTGGCAGAGCAGCCAGACGATAATTTTTCGTTTGAAAATTTGCCTGTAAAACCTTATATAATCCTTGTTGTCGGTGTGAATGGGGTAGGGAAGACCACCACTATCGGCAAGTTGGCAAATGGTTTCAAGCAGGCAGGCAAGAGCGTTTATCTTGGTGCAGCGGACACGTTTCGCGCAGCAGCAGTGGAACAACTCTGTATCTGGGGCGAAAGAGTGGGCGTGCCCGTGGTTAAGCAAAAAATGGGAGCAGACCCTGCCTCTGTGGCGTTCGACACGCTCTCGTCGGCAAAGGCGAACAATGCCGATGTAGTGATAATAGATACTGCGGGCAGGCTGCACAACAAAGTGAATTTAATGAACGAATTGACGAAAATCCGCAACGTTATCAAAAAAATTGTGCCTGACGCAACGCCAGAAATCCTTCTTGTGCTTGACGGCTCAACAGGACAAAATGCTTACGAGCAGGCTCGGCAATTTATGCAGGCGACCGAAGTTACCGCGCTTGCAATCACAAAACTCGACGGCACAGCGCGCGGAGGCGTAGTTATCGGAATTTCCGACCAACTGCAAATCCCCGTCAAATATATCGGACTCGGTGAGGGAATAAACGACCTGCAACTATTTGATAAAGAGGAGTTTGTGAAAAGTCTGTTTAATTAGACCGCTCTGCTGATAGCCAAAGAGTAAGGAACAAAGACGAGCGCAAGTTCTTTTTATTCTTTTACTCTAACAACAAATAACCATCAATAACTATCAATAACAACAAATAACTATCAATAACAACAAATAACTGTCAATAACAACAAATAACTATCAATAACAACAAATAACTGTCAATAACAACAAATAACTATCAATAACAACAAATAACTATCAATAACAACAAATAACTGTCGATAACAACAAATAACTATCAATAACAACAAATAACTATCAATAACAACAAATAACCATCAAAACAAAAACAAAACACCAAAAGTCTTTTACTTTTTGTTCTTTAATCTAAAAAAAATATGTCAAAAATCAAACCATTTAAGGGAGTTCGCCCTGTGAAAGAACTTGTTGAAAAAATTGCATCGCGCCCTTATGACGTGCTGAATTCGGCAGAGGCGCGTGCAGAGGCGGGCGATAATGAAATGTCGCTGTACCATATCATTAAGCCTGAAATTGATTTTGCTGTTGGCACTGACGAACACGACGAAAAAGTGTATCAAAAAGCGGCGGAGAATTTTGAAAAATTCCAAAAAAACGGCTGGCTTGTGCAGGACGAACAGGAAAATTACTATGTTTATGCGCAAACTATGAACGGAAAAACGCAGTATGGACTTTGCGTGGCAGCGGCAGTGGAGGATTATATGAACGGCAATATCAAAAAGCACGAACTCACGCGGCGCGACAAGGAAGAAGACCGAATGAAGCACGTTAGAGTGAATAACGCCAATATTGAACCTGTGTTTTTTGCATACCCGCAAAACGCTGATTTAAAGGCGATTATAGATAAAATCATTACTCAAAAACCTGAATATGACTTTATAACAAATGACGGTTTTGGGCATCATTTTTGGGTGATTGACGATAAAAAAACGATTGAAAAAATCACCGAAATTTTCGCCGAAATTCCTTCGCTCTACATTGCTGATGGGCATCACCGCAGCGCAGCGGCGGCGTTGGTGGGGGACGAAAAACGCAAGCAAAATCCGCAACACGTTGGTAATGAGGAATATAACTATTTCCTCGCTGTTTGTTTTCCCGACAACGAACTCACAATTATTGACTACAACCGCGTTGTAAAGGACTTGAACGGACTTTCTGACGAAGAATTTTTGAAAAAATTAACCGAAAATTTTATCGTTGAGCCAAAAGGCGCGGAAATTTACAGACCTGCGGAATTGCACAATTTTTCGCTCTATTTATCTGGAAACTGGTACTCGCTTACGGCAAAGACAGGCACTTACGACAACACTCCGATTGGCGTGCTTGACGTAACGGTGTCGTCAAACCTGATACTTGATAAAATTCTCGGAATCAAGGACTTGCGCTCTGATAAACGTATTGATTTTGTGGGCGGAATACGCGGTTTGGGCGAGTTGAAAAAGCGCGTTGATAGCGGCGAAATGCACGTTGCGCTTGCGCTCTACCCCGTTTCGATGCAGCAAATTATCAACATTGCCGACACAGGCAACATTATGCCGCCAAAAACAACGTGGTTTGAGCCAAAATTGCGGTCGGGGCTGGTGGTACATAAATTAAACGCATTAAATTAAGACCATAAACCACACAAACGCTAAAAAACTTTTATTCGTGTGGTCTGTGAGGTTAGTGGTTTAAAATAAAATTAAAAATTATGGAAAATGACAAAACAATTATTTACAAATCTTATGATTTGTTGTATGACGCGGTTTATGCGCGGGATACTCTTAAAGAGAATGGCATAGAGGCGTTTATCAGCGATGAGGGAATAATTCCGCTCAGCGTTGCTGTGTCCGCATCAATGGGCGGTACAAAACTTCATATCTTTGAAAAAGATATGAAAAAAGTAAAAGAAATTTTGAATGATTATTGAAAATTAATTAACAGAATTACATAATTTACAAAATTAACATATTTGTAAATTATGAGAATTTTGTAATTTTGCAAAAAAATGACGACAAATCATATTTTTAATTTTTCGGTTACGCCGCAAGACGTGGATTTTACGCGGCGAATAACTCTTGTTGCGCTCGGCAACTACATTTTAAATACAGCGGGAGCGGCGGCAACGCTTAATAATTTTGGTTTGGAAAAACTGATTGAGGAAAATCTTGCTTGGGTGGTGTCGCGCCTTGCTGTCGAAATGCAGCGTTACCCTGCTCAATATGAGGAGTTTAGCATAGAAACTTGGGTGGAGGATTACGGCAAATTATTCACTACGAGAAATTTTAAAATCCTTGATAAAGAGGGAACTGTTATCGGCACAGCGTGTTCTATTTGGGCTATTATTGACCTGACAACGCGGCGACCGTATAATTTGCATAACAAAATTGAGTGGAACAGGTTTGCAACGGGTATCGGCGCAGGAATGGAAAAGCCTGTAAAAGTGGAAGAAATATTGATAAAAAAATCTGCAACTGCCTATCATACAGTCGCTTACTCGGACATAGATTTCAATCAGCACACCAATTCTACGAAGTATGTGCAGTGGTTTTTAGATACTTTGGACTTGGCAAAATTTGAGCAAAAAAATATCGCGCGTTTTGACGTAAATTACATTCACGAGGCGCGTTTTGGCGATAAAACTGCGTTGTTTTGTGAAAATTCTGACGAAAAAACTCTCTGTGAAATACGGAACGGGGAGAACAAAATATTGTGCAAAATTAAACTTTTGTGGAAATAAAAAATTTAGAAAAAATATGAAAAAATCATTATTGTTTTTATTGTTTGCAGCAATATTTTTTGCTTGCAAAAAGCCGAATATTAAGCCTGAAAATACTTATATCGGCACTTGGAACGTTGCTGTGATTTACCTGAACAACGGATCCGCGAATATGAAAGGCTTGGCAGAAACGTTCAGTCCGTGCCTGAAAGGCGCAACGCTCGAATTTACCGAAGACCTGCGTTTCGACCTGCAATGCGACTGCGATTGGATGCGGGCGGCGGGAACTTATCTCTTTGACAACAAGTCAATTACTGCAACGGATACTTTGCAGGCGGAACAACTTACGCAAGTGTTTATTTTTGCAGACGGTTTTTTGTCGAAAGTTGTGCAAGTCGAAGCAGGTACAATGAGTTATAAATTTGATTTGAGATTTAAGAAAATTGAATAAAAAAATGAATAAAGAATTAGTTATAGATGTTCGTGATGAACAGGTTTCGATAGCCCTTTTAGAGGACAAAAAATTAGTTGAGCTGTCGAAGGACAATTTGACTGAAAGTTTTGAGGTTGGCAATATTTATCTCGGAAAAGTAAAGAGGATTATGTCGGGTTTAAACGCTGCTTTTGTTGATATTGGCTGCGACAAAGAGGCGTTTATACATTATCACGACTTGGGCGAAAATTTTCCGTCTTTGAATAATTTTGTACAGCAAATTCTCAATGACAGAAAGCACATGCCAAAATATCAAAAATTGCCGCTTCTGGAAAAAGACGGCAGCATAAAATCGGTTCTTACTGTGGGACAGTCGATTATGGTGCAGATTTCAAAAGAACCAATTTCGACAAAAGGACCAAGAATTTCCTGCGAAATTTCGATTGCAGGGCGGTTTATGATTATGATGCCGTATGCCGACAACAGAACTACTGTGTCGCAAAAAATAGAATCTTATGAGGAAAAAACTCGCCTCCGCCAACTCATTCATAGCATTAAACCGCAGAGTTTCAGCGTTATAATACGCACTGTTGCAGAGGGAAAGCGCGTTGCTGAACTCGACAACGAAATGAAAATTCTTAATCAGCGTTGGGAAAAAACTTTGGACAGCGTCAGAAAATCGAAAGGTATTACCATGCTTTCGCAAGAATCAAGCAGAACGGTGGCGATTTTGCGCGAACTTTTTAACCCCGAATTTGAGAATATTCATATTAATGACCAAAAAACTTTTGAGGAGGTAAAAAATTATATCACGTTAATTTCGCCCGAACACAAAGATATTGTAAAACTTTACAGTAACGATATTCCAATTTACGACCATTTTGGAATTACTCGGCAAATAAAATTGCTTTTTGGGCGGATTGTGCCGTTTAAGCGCGGTGCGTATTTGATAATGGACCAAACTGAGGCGATGTTTGTAGTTGATGTAAATAGCGGAACGCGGACAAAAGCCTCTCAAAATCAGGAAATTAATGCGCTCGAAGTGAATCTGGCGGCGGCAGAGGAGATTGCCCGCCAACTGCGTTTGCGCGACATCGGCGGACTTGTGGTTATCGATTTTATTGATATAGAAAAAAAAGACAATATGCGTCTGCTTTTTGAACACATGCAACTGATGATGAAAGACGACCGCGCAAGGCATAATATTTTGCCGCTTAGCAAATTTTGCCTGATGGAAATCACTCGCCAAAGGGTGCGCCCCGCAATCGCAATCAACACTTCGGAAACTTGCCCTACCTGTTTCGGCACAGGCAAAGCAAAACCCTCTATTTTCTTTACAAATCAGTTGGAAGAAAAAATCAAACAAATTGTTAAAGTGTTGAAAATCAAAAAGTTTTCTATTTGCATACACCCCTTTGTGGCTGCGTTTATAGAAAAAGGCTTTTTCTCGCAAAAAGGCAGATGGCGCAGAAAATACTCGCGTCAAATAAAAATTGTTCCGATGCAGGAACTCGGCTTTTTGCAATACAAATTTTTAGATACAAATAAAGAAGAAATTAATTTGAATTTTGAGGAATAAAAACCCCACAGCGCAGAGTTTTTTTCCTGTCAAGTGCTTACAATTCATTTCTTTTTCGTTTTTCTGTTTTTTTTGACAAAATATTGAATTTTATCTAATTTTAGGACAACTTCTGTATGGGTACTTCTGCCCTGTTGGTAATCGCGTTGTATTATTGGAAAACAGTGATTTTTACGGTGTATTTTCCGTACTGTCGTTGTCTATCGGCAGAATGCCTGTAACTTTATTTATGCGGTATTTTGTCAGTGTTTGGTTCGACTCAAACCCCAAACCGTTGATAATCATTGTTTTTTTTTGGATTGTAATCGCGGAGTCTGAATAAATTCGTTCCTCACGCTGATTCCAATTTAAAAGATTTGTAGAAAATTGTTCGCCTTCAATATTGGTGCATTTCACGCTGTCGGTCAGTATCCAGTGTTGCAGTTTGTTGTAATAAATTGCGTGGTTACAGTCAATTTGCGCATCAACATTATACTGCTCGTCAAATCTGTCAAAGTGCAAGCCTTTTGGAAAGAGCCAATACGGCTCAACTGCTTTGTCGAAAACAAACCATTCGGGTGTGGTAATTCTGTACCGCGTAATACCAGAATCAGAAATTATCGTGCTGATATTCATTGCTTTAAGGTGCGGAGTTTCGGCGCGGTCAATTACCGAATCGGTAATTTGCGGCTTGTCGTTTGAGCAGCCAATCGACAAAAAGAGCAAAACAACCACTATAAAAGCAGTTGTAAAAAGTTTTTTTATAATATTTTTATAAAAATGCAATTTCACAAAATTTTCAACTTTTTATTTTTAGTTTTTAACTGTCAATGTATTACAGGTTTAAAGAACCAATTTTCATTTAAAGTAAGATTTATTCCGAAACGAAAATATTGTTCTTGGAGTTGAGATTTCGTCAAAGTGCCAATTTTGCCGTATTCAAAATAGAAATTTACTGCACTTTTGCTGTTGCGGAACGGAAAGCCAACGCCTGCTGTCAGTGCAAAATCCCTTGTACCGTAGCCATTTACGTTGATGTAGGAGTTTGTGTAGTTTCCGCCGAGCCTCCAACTAATTCTGTCAATATATCGGTTGCCGTTAGGCTTGTGAATGTACTCTACGCCCGCAGCAATTTTCATTCTGTTGTTCAGCGTATCGGTTTTGCTCATAAATTGCGTTTTTGCGTACTGCTGATACTGAAAGTCTGCCATGATAAGCCATTTATTATCAATTAAATAACTGATTCCGCCGCCATAGACATTCGGCAAATCAAATTTATACCCGCTCGAAGTATTCACGATAGAATCTGTTGCGTTAAGGCTTATTGAGGAAACTTCGTATGTGCTTTTTAGCGGCGATTGAAATTCGTAAATTGCTCCAAAAATCAACAAATCCCTGTTATTTCTGAGCGGCTGTCGATATTGCAGACCGAAACGCATATTGAAACTGCGCACCGATAAATCCGACTGCGAAGAACTTTCGTAAGCCGCGTTGCCCTCGGAACTGCTGATAGAAACTGCCTTTGTGTGCATAATAGAGCCGAACATATAATAACCATTTATGCCGAGCGACAGCCTTTTCCACAAGTCAAACGACAAGCCAAGATAGACCTGCGAAATTCCACCTTGACCTTTAAATGCTTCATTATTGTGAATATAGACAGAGTCGTTTGTAGTGTGCGGCATTTGCGTAGAGTCTTTTGTAGAAAAATTGTAACCTGCAAAAGAGTAGGGAATAATGCCTGCACTCATTCCGAGCCATTTTGTAATGGGAAATTGCATTGCGAAATAATCAAGATTTCCCGTAAATTTTGATGCAGAAACGCCATTTGCCGCGTAGTTCGACAGCAAGCCCGACACTCCGAACTCAAACAGAAAACTTGTGCTGTCAATGCAACTGTACGCCGCAGGATTTGCGGGGTTTATGGTTGATTTTGAGCGGAACGCCAGCGTAGAGCCGCCCATCGCGCTCGTTCTGCCGAAAGAGGCATCAACAAGTCTACCGTAACCAAACCGCGTGTATGGCGAATTTGTGTTGTTCTGCGCCGTTGTTTTTATTGATAAAATGCTGATTATCAACAATAAAACTACTAATTTTTTATTCATTATGTTAATGTTTGATGATTTGATAATTTGATGATTTGATGATTTGAAAATTTGAAAATTTGATGATTATTATTTTGTACCTGAATTTTCAAATTTTCAATTTTGACCGCAAAGGTACAATTTTTTTCGTTATTAATTGTTATTTGCCTTTCGTTATTTTACGGTTAAAAACAATCAATAATCACAAATAACCACAAATAACCACAAATAACTATAAATAACTACAAATAACTATAAATAACCACAACCAACCACAACCAACTACCACCAACTATTCTTGTTTAAAATTTTATTTAATCCTATTAAAACCAGATTTGGTTCGTTTTTTTCACAATTTTCAATATATTTTTCAAAATAGGAAGCATCACCGCCTGTAAGTATTATTTTGAGGCTTGGATAATCTGTTAATATTCTGTTATACAGTGAGTTAATTTCGCTCACAATGCCCCAGAACGCGCCGCAAAGCACAGCATCTGAGGTTGATTTGCCGAAAATATTTTCAGGGATTTGCGGTTTTACGCTTGGCAGTTTCGCTGTGTAGTCGTGCATCGCATTAATCCTCATTAAAAAACCTGGTGCAATATTTCCTCCATGAAAAACCCTGTCCGCCGTAATCAAATCCATTGTTATGCACGAGCCGACATCAACCGTAAGAATATCTTTGTTCGGCAATATTTCCAACGCGCCTGCTGCTGCTGCAATTCTGTCCCTGCCCAAAGTTTTTGGTGTTAGATAATTGATTTTCAAGTCAATAAGCATTTCATTGGTTAATTCAACAAAAAAAGTCCGTTTCTTTAAAAACGAAATAATTTCTCTTTTGTTGTGTATTACGGAAGAAATAATCGAATTTTTTATGTCAAATTTTCTAAAAATTTCGTTTAGGAACTCTATTGTCAGTTCCTCACAAAACTGCTTGAAAATCAACTTGTCATCTTGAAACACTGCAAGTTTTGTTCTGCTATTACCAATATCAACAGTAAGATTCACTTTTTTTAATTATAAATTTTTAATTATGAATTTATTTTAGTTGCTTGTTTTATCGCGTTTTTTTTTCTGCGAAGTTTTATTATTACATAGATTATAGCAGTGATTATCAGCAAGATAGACCAGATTGAAATTAATCCAAGCACGAGTTCCACAATCAAATCCCAACCGCTTGTGAGGGCATTTACAAGGCGAGTGCCAAAACCTGTTTTTGACGAAACGGCGGTACGCGGTTTTTCTTTCGTCAAAGTCAAATCGATGGTGCTGTAATTTACTCTGTCGTCAATAAAACGCAGTTTGCCTTTTGCGCTCTCAATTTCTTCCTCCATATTGCGGATTTTTTCCTGCACTTCAAGCATATCAGAAATTTTTTTGGCGTTGCGCAAAAATTCGCGGTATTTTTCAAGGTATAACTCTTTGTTTTTCAGGCGAATAGAGGTGTCGTAATAATCCTCTGTAACATCTTGCGAAGAAACGCTTTTTGAGGTAATTTTCCCGATGTTTTTGTCTGAAAGCGAATTAAGAAAACTGTCGAAATATCTGTTTTGAATGCGGATTTTCAAATTAAAACTTTCATAATCTGAATAATCGTTGTAATCCTCATTTTGAATATAGCCCGCATTTGTTTTCAGCAAACCATCAACCGCAATTCTTGCTTGTTGCAAATTGTTGGTTTCAATAGAAATATTGCCGTTTTTGATAATTTTTTTGTCAATTTTCTCATTACCGACAGGCAAAAATGACGAAGTATTGTCATTTAAAGATGTTGCACTTGGTTTGCTATCAGAAAATTCGATTGCAGAAAGAGAAGTTTCATCAAATACTTCCATTTCTTCTTTGTAAGCGCAAGAAACCAGCGTTAAAGCGCACAAAACAGATAAAAATATTTTTTTCATAATAATTTTGTTTTTAATTATTGCGTTATAGATAGATGTTTCTGCAAGTCTGATATGCTCCGAAAGTTTCTGTTTGCTTATTGGCTGCTGCACAGGAAAAGAATAATGTTGAATATTATATGCAACTGCTGCGTTCATATTTTTTTACTTTAAAATTTTTTGCAAAGATAGTCATTTTTTTTGATAAATTGCAAAAAAGCAGTAACTTTTCTAAACGCAAAGTTGCAAAAATGGGAAACCGCAAAGATATTTTTAGAAATTTTGAGCCTTTGCGTTTAAAACTGTAAGTTTATATAAAAGGTAAAAATTATTTTTATTTTACAAAAACATTTTTTTTAAAATCCAAAATCGTCTATAACAATTTTTAAGACTTTTTCCTCGATTGCAATTTTTGCCTCTTGATGCACTTCGTTTCCTTCGATAAATATTGCTCTGTACGGGCGCACTGGGCAGATAAATTCGCAGCCGCCGCAGCCGATACAAAGGTCGGTGTTGATGTGCGGAATGGTCAAGCCGTTTTTGTACGGCACCATTTTGACGGCTTGTGTGGGGCAATGCTCCGAACATGCGCCACAGTTGTTTTCCTTTTGCACCACCACGCAAATATCGCGGTTAAACTGCACTTTGCCCATTTGTGTAGCGTGTTTTCGCTCTTTTGTGAGCGGCAAAATTGCGCCGTTGGGGCAAACTTGCGAACAATTTACACAGTTGTAGTTGCAGAAACCGTCGTCAAATTTCATTGTTGGCATCATCATTCCCGCAAGTCCGTACTCCATAAACGCAGGTTTTAGCACTTTCGACGGACATTTGCTAATACAGAGGTGGCAAGCGGTACATTTTTTCAATAAATGTTCGCGGCTAATAGAGCCGGGCGGCGAAAGCGGCGTTTTTCTTGTGCGGATTTTTTGTCCGCTTTTCAAAATAATTTCCTTGCCCTGTGCAAGCAATGCAGGTATGGAAAACGCTGTAAATAAGCCTGTTACAATAAATTTGCGTTTGTCTTGGTCTATTGTTTTGCCCTTTGGTATGGGTGCAATTAATTGCGCCACTGCGGGTGCAAATTTTATCGCTTTTTTATTGCAAACTCCCAAACAATCAAAGCAATCTACACAACGGCTGTAATCTATTTTACGTTCTCTGAAATTGATGCAGGAGGTTTTGCATTTGGCGGCGCAAAGTCCGCAAGAGTTGCATTTTACGCTGTCCATTCTGATTTTGAACAGCGAAAAACGGCTGATAAATCCCAAAATTGTGCCTGTTGGACAAACGGTGTTGCAAAAAGTTCTACCGTTTTTCCACGCCAAAAATCCGATTATAAAAAATGTTAGAATTGCGATTGAAAATGATGAGAGCGAAAAGAAAATTTCCTCTTTGTGAAAGGTGTAATTGCCGAAAGAGGTAAATATTTTTTCTAAAATATTATTTCCGAACAAATAAATCGGTTTAAAAATATGTGTGATAATTCTGCCGAATGCGCTGTATGGCTCTAAAATGTTGATTATCAGCGCAAAATTGAAAATTGCGCATAAAATCAGCACGTCCAACACCGACCAACGCAAAATATTTTTTGGTTTGGAATAGGAATATTTTTTCTTTTTTTTGCCGATTTTTTTAGAAATCCAAGCCAAAATATCTTGAAAAACGCCCAATGGGCAGATTATTGAGCAATAAATCCTCCCGAAAAGCAGCGTGAGCAGGATTAGTATTGCCAAAATCGCAAAACTGCCCACCATAATTGCGGGAATAAATTGAAAATGCGCCAAAACGTGCCATTTATACGAAAGGATGGCTGTGAAATCTACGAAAAAGAACGTTAATATAGAAAAAAACGCGATTGCCAACGTTACGCGAATAGTTTTTAGTAAAGAAAAATGTTTTTTCATAAATTTTTATTGATTTTTTGAGTTCGCAAAGGTACAAATTTTTACTGTTTTCTCAAAACAAATGCGCCGTTTTTTGAAATTGAGCAGGTTTTTATGTTGAGGTTTTGGGCAATTTGTTCAAATTTTTGCGCGTTTTTTGCATACACATCGGCATTGATAATCAGTGTTTTAGGTGAAAAATATTGCTCAAAAAGTTCTGGTTTTGGAAAAATATTTCGGCTAACAAGCAGATAATCAACCTCTAACGGTTTTTCAGAAACTTTTTTATAAAAATAATCGTCATAAAGAATTAAAAATTTTTGATTATTAAAAACAAACGGTTGAATAGAATTTGCACTGTCAAGTAATTGATAATCAGGCTTTTTACAATCGTGGTGAAGCCAAAAACCGTCTGCGTAACGCTCGGTATTTTCTTGCGAAGTTGTAAAAACAACATTATTTGCTTTTTGCGCGATATTTACAGAAATTCCTTTATTGTCGTTGAAAATTGTTAGTTGGTTAAAGCCTTGATTATCAATATTATAAATTAAAATTGTGAAAATTAATAATATTGAAAACACAAGCGTGTAAAGTACCGCCTTGAAATTGATTTTGTAAAAAAGAAAACCGACTGCAAAAATTATTCCGAAAAAAATCAACGTTTGCCAACCATTTAACCAACTGAAAGTGAGTGCGTTAGGCAGATTTTCGATAAACTTAATGCAGGCGTACATTATTTTTACAATCAATTCCAAAAGAAACGATGCTAAAACACTGATAATCGGTATTTTATGCACTGCAAAAAGAAAAATTGCGGCGTAAATTATAAAACTTGCGGCGGGAATTACGATAAAATTTGAGAGCAAAAAATAATTCGGAAACTGGTGAAAATAATATAGTGCGATTGGTGCAGTGCCGAGTTGCGCCGCGATTGAAACCGAAGTCAAATCCCAAAGCCAAATCATTGGTTTGGACTTGAAAATCAGCAACTTACGAATTTTCGGTTGAAAATAAACTATCGCCAAAACCGCCGCGTAACTCAACTGAAAACCAACGTCAAAAAGCCAATTCGGGTTGATTAGCAAAAGTATGAAAAATGAGGCAAAAATTGTGTTGTAAGTATATGATTTTCTGCTAATTACGTTGCCGAAAGCCATTAGAGAAAACATTAAAGCAGCGCGGCAAACAGACGGCGAAAGCCCTGTGATAAAGGCGTAAAACCACAAAAAAGCAATAACGATAAGCGATTTCCAACGTTTTTTCTTTTTATCTTTGTTCAAAAAAACAAGTAAGTAGTTGATAATCATAAAGATAATACCAACGTGCAAGCCGCTTACTGCCAAAACGTGCGATGCGCCTGTGGTGGAAAAACTATCGCGCAGTTCGGGCGATAGCGCGTCTTTGTAGCCCAAAGTCAGTGCCGCAACTATGCCAAATTCATCGCCTGAAATATTCATATCCCTGTAAATATCAAGCAGTTGCATACGGCAACGCTGCGCGAGGCGAAACAGCGAAAAGCCCTTTTCTGAACCGATTTTCTGCCAACAATCTGTACTGACGTAGCCCGTTGCAACAATATTCTTGCGTTTGAGATATTTTGAATAGTCAAATTCGTCTGGATTACCTTTTGTTTCGGGCATAGATAAAAGCGTGGAAATCAATAACTTATCGCCTGTTTTGAGATTTAGCGCGTTGCTGTCTTTTTGCAGGTAAAGCACAATTTTTCCTGTGCAATTTTCGGTTTTTGCGCTGTCGGAAAACGATTTTAATTCGGCATAAACAAGCGCAGATTTTGTCTTTTCTGTTGGAAAATCGGTTAGCGTTATCAAAAAAACTCCTTTCTCATTTGCAAACTTAAACCTTTGATTTTCAGTATTTTGCACAGAGCAAAGAACACCAACACACATTATCATTAACAAAAAACCAAGCCCAAAAATCCAATCAAAGCGGTAACGGAATTTCGCACTTTTTTTCATTGCAAAAAACAACATCAAACCAATGCCCAAAACTGCAAAAATGAGATAAAAATTCAGTGAAATTTTTACAAAATTACTCAACAAAATGCCGATTACAAAAGCAATAGACAATTTGAAAAAGATAGTTTTTTGAAAGAAATCACGCATAGAATTATTTCATTAAAAATTCATATTCATATACTTTTGGTTCAATTTTTTGTGCCAAAATATTCAATTTTTTGCGCAGATTGCCGATAAGTCCGTTGTATTTTTCGTCTGCCGATTTATTGTTCATTTTGCTTTTGTCGTTGCGTCCCTGAAAGTATTCCTTAATATCATATAAACTTGCATTTACGTTGATGTTGTTTTGCGAATGATAGTAGTGCCACAATGCGCGACCGGCGTCGAAAACGGCTTGGGCGGCGGGAGAAAATTCACGCTTTTCTCCTTTTTTCCAGCCCAATTTTGATTGTGTTTTAGTTTCTTCCAAATTTGAAAACAGGTCGGAATAAGCATTTAAAACTTTTTCCCCGCTCAAAAAAGTAATCATAATATGGCTGTCATAACTTGTTGGCGCATTCACTTCATCTTCTTTAAAGGGTATCCAGTGATTGACGCCATTTTTTACTGATACTTTATTATTAAACAGCGTATAGGCGAAGCAATCATTCTGAAATTCAATGTCTTTTTCCCATTTTTTATTCGGAAAAAGAAACTGGTCGCGGTCGTTGAGCCAGTCGGCGGGAATTACTTTGCGAACAGCGAAATAGATGCAAGATTCGATTAAATTGTTTGCTGTAATATATGTCCATCTGTTTGGATGGTTTTTGCAGTTTGTAATTCTTATAAAATTATTATGCTGAAAATCACTTCCATATAAACCTATTGCCCCTATATTGTTTCTGTTTTCTATTCTTGTATGATATTTTCTAAACCAATCCGTAATAAAAACGCTTTTGTCGTAGGGATAAAATGTTTTTTTTCCTGTTTTTTCCCCATTTTTATCAATAATATCGCACGTTATTTTTCCCATTTTCTTTTTGCCGTTCAAATTCCAAATCATGAAACCGATAGGAAAATTGCCGGTTACATTGTCAAAAGTATTAGCCGGAACAACAAAACCTTTTTGAAATGCAGCCTTGAAGAAGCTGCGAAATTTCAAAAAATTGGGTCCTTGCACAATTTTCAACTTTGAAAATTGTGCAAGGACTGCATCAGGAAATTTGTCGTATATTCTTGTTAAAAATTGGGCGAAAAGTTCTTTTGTTGCAATACCTATTTTACTTGCATATTCTTCTTGGGTTTTTGTAAAGGAAACACCTCTTTTATTTATTCTGTCCCTATTTTGTGTTTCATTTTTGGCTGTTTCCGCATACGGCGGATTGATATAAATAATCAGCCGTTTGCGCAATTGCGGATTGTTGATGATTTTTTGCAGACCTTCGGGAAGTTTTGAAAAATCGTCATTTAGAAAATCAAATTGAAATACATGACTTTCGAGTAAGTTGGCTCCGTTTTTTATTCTGTCCTGCAT